>NZ_JBEPBA010000045.1:0-45741 GCF_040298885.1 Streptomyces sp. NPDC001137 | reverse complement strand
ACCTGCTTTCCCGCCGCCGACCGGTAGCGGATCTTGTAAGGGTGAGGACACTTCGACCACCGCGACCGCGGATGCTCACACTCCTTGAAAAACGACCCCATCCCACGAACCAGGGCAGTGGAACTCACGGTTGCTGACTCCTCCGAGACCGATGCTGACAGTTTGCTAACCGTCGGCGGTCCGGAACGCCGCTGACCTGCGCTAATGCGCACAGGACCCGCTATGTTCTGGAACTGGATCGGACGCTCCCAGGAAGAGATCGTGCAAGCCCGCCGGGACTGGATGGAAGGGTCGCGCTTCGGTGAGGTGAAGGGGTACGACGGGGCGCCGCTGCCTGCTCCGGAACTGCCGCCGGTGCCGTTGAAGCCGCGGGGGAGAGTGCGCTGACCTGCTGAAACGCGTAAGCGTTGGTGGCTGCGAGGCGGAAGGCGGTCGGGTAATTCTCACCGTCTTCCACTCGGCGATTCCACAGCGTGGCTGACATTGACAAGCCGGCCCTGCAAACTGATGATGTAATCAGTTATGCGGAGGTGGTCAGAGAGTGGGTTTCGTCCCGCTTGTACGCCACCCTGCGATGGACTATTTGTGGCGGTATGCGACGTCTTGCCGCCCACGCCCAAAGAGAGGCGCCATGAGCGAGACAGACCTGCACGCCAAGTTCCAGCAGTTCCCCGATGCGGTCCGCGAGAAGGTCGAGACCGCACTGTCGGACGCCAAGATCGCCCTCAAGCTCAAGGCCGCCGAGATCCTCGCCGACAAGGAGGAGATGGCCGAACACGCCGTCACCACCGCCGGCCGGATCGGCGCCAAGAGCGGTGAGGTGTCCGAGCTGACGACGATCCTGCCGCTGAAGCCGAACGGCGCAGCGCGGCTGCGGAAGTTCTTCGGCCTGGTCGGCGGGAACCTGGCGGGCGCGGGCCAGGTCGGCACCCTGCACAACATGCGGTTCGTGTTCCTCGACAACGACACGAAGCTGCTGTTCGCCACCGCCTTCGACGGCGAGTGGGACCCCTACATCGACGACTTCGCCACCAAGATCCCCGAGTTCATGGACTACCTGTTCAGCAACGTCGAGGGGTGGCCCGGCATCACCTCGCCGGACGTGAAGGACTTCATCGTGAAGTACCAGATCCCGGCGGAGGCGTGGTTCGTCGCCCACCCCACCCTCACCGTCGCGGAGGGCCACCGGCTCAAGCGGCAGGAGGCCGCCGTGCAGCGTTTCCTGTCGGACCTCAACTGAAGGCAGGCACACCATGCCTTCCCCGCTGTTCCGGCGGCTGCGCCGCCCGCCCACCCTGGATCTCGACGACATCCAGGCGACCCTGCTGCGGGCCCGGCCCGAGCCCTACTTCGGCACCCACGCGATCCTGGAGATCACCGAACCGGCCGCGGGCAGGGAACTGCTGCGCCGACTGGCGCCGAGGGTGACCTCGGCGGCCCGCTGGGACGAACCGCAGCCCTCCTGGCTGGCCCTCGCTCTCAGCTACCAGGGCCTGGTCGCACTGGGACTGCCGGAGACCTCACTGGCGTCCTTCCCGGCCAACTTCCGCGCCGGGATGGCCGCCCGCGCCGAGCGACTGCGGGACACGGGCGTGAACGCGCCGGACCGCTGGGAGTTCCCCTTCGGCACCCCGCGCGTGCACGTGGCCGTCACGGTCTACGCCGCGAGCGAGGACGACTGGCGGGCCGAAGTCGCCGCCTACGAAAAGGAATTGGGCGAAGTCCCGGGCGTCCGGCTGCTGTCGCACCAGGACTTCGCGGCCGACGGCTTCAACGTCTTCGGCTACCGGGACGGCTTCAGCCAGCCGGTGGTCGAGGGCAGTGGCGCCGAACCCCTGCCCGGCGACGGACGGCCCATCAAGGCCGGTGAGTTCGTCCTCGGCTACCCGAGCGAGACCGGTGTGCCGCTGCCCGTACCGGCTCCGGACGTCCTGGGTCGCAACGGCACATACGTCGTCTTCCGCAAGTACCACTCCCACGTCGCGGCCTTCAACAAGTGGCTGCACGACAACGCCTCCACCGAGGCCGAACGCGAGCTGCTGGCAGCCAAGTTGGTCGGCCGCTGGCGCAGCGGCGCACCTCTCGCCCTCTCGCCCGACCGCGACACCCCCGCGATCGGTGAGGACCCGAACCGGATCAACGACTTCGACTACTCCGCCGACCCTCGCGGGCTGCGCACCCCGCTCGGCTCCCACATCCGCCGGATGAACCCGCGCGACACCAAGCTGACGGTCCTCACCGACGTCAACATCCGCCGGATCATCCGGCGTGGCACCTCCTACGGCACCCCTCTGCCCCCGGACCGCCTCAAGGACGACGGCACACCGCGCGGCCTGGACTTCATCGCCCTCGGCGCCCGAGCCATCGACAACGTCGAGTTCCTGCAGAGCGAATGGGTCGGCTCCGGCAACTTCATGGGCCTGGGCAAGGAGAAGGACCCGATGATCTCGCTCCAGGACAAGGGCGCCTACTTCACCGTGCCCGGGACCCCGCCGCGCCGTGTGCAGAACATCCAGTCCTTCAACACCCTCCTCGGCGGCGAGTACTTCTTCATGCCCAGCCTGTCCGCCATCCGCTGGCTCAGCAGCAACTGACCCCCACCTCGCGCGGAGACACGCCCCATGACCTCGTACGTCCGCTACAGCCCCGACCTCGAACAGCCCTTTCCGGACGAGGACGAACTCGTCCGCCAGGTCGTCGCAGCCATGGGCAAGGCCAACCAGCAGGTCGCCGACAAACACCGCCACGGCCTGCGCGACGCCCACGCCAAGAGCCACGGCGTCCTCGCCGGTGAGCTGCGCATCCAACCCGACCTGCCCGCCCATCTCGCCCAGGGCCTCTTCGCGGAACCGACCACCTACCCGGTGATCGTCCGCTTCTCCTCCGCCCCCGGCGACCTGCGCTCCGACCAGGTGCCCGTCCAGCGCGGCCTCGCGATGAAGGTGATCGGCGCCCCCGGGCCACGCGCCCTCGACGACGGCTTCACCACCCAGGACTTCCTCCTCGTCAACCACCCCACCCTGCCTTTCGGCAACATCGCCGAATACGCCAAACTCCAGGACCTGTTGGAGAAACAGCCCGGCCAGAGTGACCAGCAGCTCCAGCTCACCGGCGCGGCCGCCCGAGTGGCCGCCAAGGCCCTCACCCGCGTCGGACGTCCGCTTCCGCCCGCCGTCGAGACCCTGGCCGCCGCCAACGACCACATCCTCGGCGAGACCTTCCACTCCATGGCCGCGCTGCGCTACGGCGACCACGTCGCCAAGATGTCCGCCGCGCCCCGCTCGGCGAATGTCAAGGCCCTCACCGGCAGCCACGTCGACAAGAAGGCCGGCGAGTCCGCCCTGCGCGACCTCGTCGTCGACTTCTTCGCAGACAACAGTGCCGAGTACGACATCCGTGCCCAGCTGTGCACGGACATCGACCGGATGCCGGTGGAGGACGCCTCGGTCCTGTGGCCCGAGGAACTGTCACCGCACCAGACCGTGGCCGTGCTGCATCTGCCCGCCCAGGACGCCTACAGCGACGCCCGCCGCCGCTACGCCGACGATGTCCTGTCCTTCAGCCCCTGGCACGCCCTGGAGGCCCACCGCCCGCTGGGCTCGATCATGCGCTCCCGCCGCGCCGCGTACCCCGCTTCCAGCGACTTCCGGCACCGCTTCAACGGCATCGAGCCGCAGGAGCCGTCCGACATCAAGGAGCTGCCCGCCTGACCAGGTCCCGACCGACCCCGGATGTGTCCGTGGGTCGGTCGGGACTCGCGTGCCAGAATGGAGAAGTCCATTCTCCGCCCTGGCTTCTTCGAGGTTCCTTTCGTGTCCCAGCCCGTCGGCCGTGTGCCCCAGCGACGCAACGCACGGTCCAACCGGGCGCGCATCCTCGCCACCGCGCGCCAGGAGCTCGGCCGGAACCCCGACATCACCCTGGAGGAACTCGCCCGCGCCTCCGGTGTCGTACGGCGCACGCTGTTCGGGCACTTCCCCGGGCGGGCCGCGCTCCTGGAGGCATTGGCCGAGGAGGCCGCTGAGGCGCTCCAAGCCGCCGTTGCGGTCGGAGCAGGCGTGACGGAGCCGGCCGACAGGGCGCTCGCCCACTTCACGTTGTCACTCTGGCCCGTGGGCGATCGCTACCGGATGCTCCTGGCGCTGGCCCGACGGGACCTCGGCATGGACCGTGTCGCGGGGATCCTGGAGCCCGCCCGGGTCAGGGTCACGGCCATCGTGGAGCAGGGACAACGGGACGGGATCTTCCACTCCCACCTGCCGGCCCCGGTGCTGAGCGCCGGCCTGGAGGCGATGACGGTCGCCCTGCTGGAGGAGGTCAACACCGGCGCGCTGGAGGACGACGGCACCCGGGCGGCCGTCACCACGCTCATCGCGGCCGGTGTGCCGGAGAAGCGTGCGCAGATCGTGGTCGACGAGGTGGCCGCCGCCGAGGGGTGAGATCGCCCCCACAGTCCGACGTGACCCCGGTGCGAAGCGCCGGGGTCTTTCCGTGTCCGCCCCCACTGGACGTCATGCTGCAGGTCACCAGCCCTTGGCTCGCAGGACCCACCTCACTTCAGCCGGTTCAAGGTCGGAGGAGAAGCGCTGGACAGGTACACGGCGCTGATGCGGTAGTTCGGCAAGCGGACCTGGCGCAAGGCTTGCACCTACCTGCATCGATCGGAGACAACGAAAAAAAGGGGGACGGTGCCGGGTGTCCCCTCCCGGCACCGTCCCGGGGCCGTGCGCCGCTCAGGCACAGCCCGTTGTGGGGCAGGAGGAGGTCGGAATCAGGTTCCGGCCTCCGGTGTACGGGGCTCAGGCGCCCACGGTCTCGGTCTGCTCCTCGGTGGCCGGTGCCGCATCGGCCTCGCCGTGCTTGGTGGTGTGCTTGCGGCCGGGCAGGACGGCGATGACGATCAGGGTTCCGGCGGCCATGATGATGCCGCCGACGAGGCTGGTGTGCGCGATGGCGTGGGCGAAGGACTCGTGCACCGCTCCGAGCAGGGTCTGGGCCTGTTCGGCGCCGCCCTGCGGGTTCTTGGCGACGTGTTCGGCGACCGCGATGCCGCCGCCGACGGAGTCCTTGGCGGTGTTCATGGCCTCGGCCGGGAGGTGGCCGCCGACCAGGTCGGTCAGCTTGTCCTTGTACGAGGTGGCCAGCAGCGAGCCGAGGATGGCGATGCCCAGCGAGGCGCCGAGTTCCAGGGCGGTGTCGTTGGCGCCGCCGCCGACGCCCAGCTCCGACTCGGGGAAGGAGCCCATGATGGTGTCGGTGGCGGGGGACAGGCTCAGGCCGATGGCGAAGCCGAGCAGCAGCAGCGGGGCCAGGAAGTCGGTGTAGGCGGAGCCGGCGTCGATCCGGGTGAGCAGGAAGACGCCCGCGGTGCCGATGACCATGCCGGTGCCGACCACGATCTTCACGCCGAGCTTGGGGGCGATCCTGCCGGTGACGGCGGCGCCGAGGAAGACGGCTCCGGCCAGGGGGAGCAGGCGGATGCCGGTCTCCAGGGCGTTGTAGCCGAGGACGAACTGCAGGAACTGGGTGGAGTAGTAGATCGAGCCGAAGGTGCCGAAGAAGAAGAACAGCACCGCGAGCATCGAGCCGCCGAAGGGACGCTCGGTGAACTTGCGCACGTCCAGCATGGGGTTGGGGTGCTTCAACTCCCAGGCCACGAAGGCCAGCAGGCCCACGCCGGCGACGACGGCCGCGGTGATGGGGGCGGCGCCCCAGCCGAAGTGCGGGCCCTCGATGGTCGCGTAGACCAGGGAGCCGACCGACACGATCGACAGCAGACCGCCGACGTAGTCGATGCGGCCCATGCCCTCCGCCTTCGACGGCGGCACGAGCAGCAGCGCGCCGACGACGCCGAGGACGGCGAGGGGGACGTTCATCAGGAAGGTCGAGCCCCAGGCGTGGTTCTCCAGCAGCCAGCCGGCCGCCAGCGGACCGGCGGCGATGGCGAGACCGGAGGTCGCGGACCAGGCGGTGATCGCCTTGGCGCGCTCGGCGCGCGGGAACATCGCGACCAGCAGCGAGAGGGTGGCCGGCATGACGACGGCGGCACCGACGCCCATGATCGCGCGGGCGGTGATGACGAGGTTCGTCTCATCGACCAGGCCGCCCATCACCGAACCTCCGGCGAAGATCAGCAGGCCGAGGACGAGGGCGCCACGGCGGCTGTACTTGTCGCCTATCGCGCCCAGCACCAGCATCAGCGCGGCGTAGGGGACGGTGTAGCCGTCGATGACCCACTGCAGGTCACTGCTGGACAGCCCCAGGTCCTTGGTCATGTCGGGGGCGGCCACGATCAGTGACGTGTTCGCCATGACGACGATCAGCAGGCTCAGGCACAGGACCAGCAGGGCCCACCAGCGGCGGTGGTAGGGCTCCGTCATCTTCTCGACGGGTGTGTTCGGAAAGAGCGGCATGGTCAGGCTCCTCGGCAGGAGGTGAAGCGGAGGCTTCGGGGGTGCGGAATCAATGGGATCGGTGCGCACGGGGCCAAGAGGGGCCCGGCACCAGGGGCAGCTAATTGCCCGTTGATGTGCAGACTAGTTTATTGCCCGTGGATGTGCAACTATCGAGTCGCCCTCCCCCGTCAACCGGAGGTTCGACATGATCCACGCACATGTGACAGCCGCCCCGGAACGCAGACGCACTCTGCTCACGCGCGCCCGCATCCTCGAAGCGGCCCGGCAGGAACTCGGGCGTGACCCCGACAGCAGCCTCGGTGACATCGCCGAGGCGGCAGGGGTGGTGCGCCGTACGGTCTATGGCCACTTCAACGGCCGGGCCGCACTGATGGAGGGGCTGGTGGAGGAGGCCACGTGGGCCTTGCGGCAGGCGCTCGCGGTCCCGCGCGCGCCGGTGGCGGACGCCGTCACGGAGCTGGCGCGCTTCGTCCTCGCGGTGTGGCCCGTCGGAGATCGCTACCGCATCCTGCTCCGCCTCGCGCCCCAGGACCTCGGGGCCGATCGGCTCGCCGAAGTCCTGGCCCCCGCGCGGGACATGGCGGAGGCGATCATCGGCCGGGGGCAGCAACAGGGCGCCTTCCAGACCGGCATCCCCCCGGTCGTCCTGACCCGGGCGCTGGAGGGGCACCTGCTGGGGCTTCTCGACTGCGTGAACAGCGGGGCCTGGAGCGACGACGGCACCGGCACCGCGACCGCCGCCCTGATCGCGATGGGCGTGGCCGGCGACAGCGCTGCGGCGTGCGTCCACAGGCTTGTCCGGCCCGCGGGTGACGCCGCGTAGGCGTACTTCCCAGGCAGCACTCGAAGAGGAGAACGATGTATCAGTCCTACCGCGACGAGGAGCCCTACTACGGCGACGGCTCCGTGGATGCGAGCCCACCGACCCGGAGCCGACGGCGGGTGATCATCGCCGCTGCGTCCCTGGTGGCCCTGCTGGTCGGCGGCGTCGCGGTCGACCGCATCGCCGCTGTTCGCGCGGAGAGCCGTACGGCCAAGGCGTTCCAGGACGGCATGGGAACCGTCGATCGGCCGTCGGTGCAGGTCAGGGGCTTTCCCGTACTGAACCAACTGGCTGCGGGCAGTCTGGACCATGTCGACCTGACCGCCCACGACATCCCGGCCGGCGGCAGCACCCGGCCGCTCCCGGTGACCAGGCTGACGGTCGGGATGGACGGGCTGAAGACCTCAGGGAGCGCCGACGAAGCTCACGCGGACAGCGTCGCAGCGACCGCGTTCGTGTCGTACAGGGGCGTGTCGAACGCGCTCGGCGTGCAGGTGTCACAGGGGGACGAGTCCGGCCGGGTCAACGCGACCGCGAGCCTGCCGCTCGCCGGCGACGTGACCGTGAGCGCGGCCGTCTCGGCGGCGGACGGCAACAGCATCGCCTTCAGGGACGTACGCGCGGAGCAGGGTGAACTGCTCCCGCCGCTGAAATCACTGCTCGACAAGGCCCTGGACAAGCCCATACCGCTGCAGAACGTGCCCGAAGGGCTCCGGCTGCGGTCGGTCACCACCACCGAGGACGGAATCGACGCCCGCTTCACAGGCCGCTCGGTCACGTTCCACCCGTACTCGTCGTCCGCGTGAGGTCAGGGGGCGTCAGGCAAGGGGCGTCGGGCGACCTCGTGCGCTTCGTCCGCGGGCAGACCCAGCATCCGCAGGACCATCTCGGCGAGGTTGACCGCGGCCTCGTCGCCGTCCACCTCGGGGCGGGCGAACCGCAGTTCCACCAGGGACAGCAGGGTTCCGCCCAGCGCGGACAGAGCGACGATGGGGTCGACGCGCGTGAAGCGGCCGGAGGCGATGCCGACCTGGAGATCACGCAGGGCGCGTCGGGCCAGTCCCTTGCCCGAGTGGATGTGCGCGAGGCCACGGCGGCGCAGGACCTGCATCATTTCCGGGTGGGAGTCGGCCATGCGGGCACTGAGCCGAAAGCCGCCCGCGAGCCGCTCCGCCGGGTCGTCGATCCCCGCCAGACGCTCGTCGAATTCCTGTCCGAACTCCTCGAGGGCGTCGATCACTGCCGTCTCGAACAACTCCGCCTTGGAGTCGAAGTGGTTGTAGAAGGAGCCGAAGCCAACGTCCGCGCGCTCGGCGATCGCCTGGATACTCGCGCTGGTATCGCCGCTTTCGGCAAGGATCTGCCGGGCGGCTCGCACGAGAGCCCCACGGGTCTCTGCGCGACGTCGCTCGAACCGGTTGCTGGGCGGGGCTGACGTAGACATGCGCAGAAGTCTAACCGTTACCCAATGCGGATCGCAGTCCTGATGAATTCATCATTTCCTGCCGCGAACGTCTTGACGACAGAACTGTCACAGTTGATGATTTCCTCATTACAGCAATGTTGCTCGGAGGGCACCATGTCTGGAACACGCGTCAACGGGGACGTCATCACGGCCCACCAGGACCTCCACAGCGAGCAGGGCGCCCTGCGCGGCGAACACCCCGGCCGCTCCCGGAACCCCGTGATCAAGGTCGCGGACCTGGCCTGGCTGGAGTTCGAGAAGCCCGACCTGGACCGGGCGGAGGTCTTCGCCCGCGACTTCGGCTTCGGCGTCGCCACCCGCACCGAGAGCGAGCTGTGGCTGCGGGGCACCTTCGCGGGCTCGCCCTGCATGGTGATCCGGCGCGGTCGTACGTCCCGCTTCATCGGTCCGGCGTTTCGCGCAGCCGAGCGGGGCGACCTGGACCGGCTGGGCCGCGCCACCGGATCGACCGTACGGGACTCCGACGTGCCCGGCGGCGGAAAGGTGGTCGATCTGCTCGACCCGTCGGGCTTCCCGGTCCGGGTCGTGCACTGCGGCGAACAGCTCCCCGCACTGCCCGAACAGCAGCCGCTGCTCCTCAACTTCGGTACGGATCACCGGCGTACCAACGCCACCCAGCGGCCGCCGCGCGAGCCGTCCCGTATCCAGCGGCTCGGCCACGTGGTGCTGGAGACGCGGGTGTTCGGCCGGGCTCTGGACTGGTACCTGGACACCCTCGGGATGATCGTGTCCGACTTCCTGTTCCTGGACGGGCAGCGCGACCGCGGCCCGACGATGGCGTTCATACGCTGCGACCTGGGCAGCGTGCCGGCCGACCACCACACCCTCGCGATGCATCTGGGGCCGGGCACGGGCTACGTCCACTCCGCCTACCAGGTCACCGACCTCGACTCCATCGCCACCGGCGGCGAATACCTCAAGGAGCGTGGCTACAAGCGCAGTTGGGGCATCGGACGACACATCCAGGGCAGCCAGCTCTTCGACTACTGGCGCGACCCCGACCACTTCATGCTGGAGCACTTCGCCGACGGCGACCTGTTCTCCTGCGACGTCGAGCCCGGCTGGGCGCCCATGTCGACCAGCGGTCTCGCTCAGTGGGGCCCGCCGGCCACCCGCGACTTCCTCGGCGCGAGCCCCTCCCCGCAGCGGCTCCGCGATGTCATCGAGGCCCTGCGCGGCGACAACGAGATGGACCCGGCACGACTGTTCGGCCTGCTCAAGGCCGCCAACTCCTGACCTCCGCACACGAATCCCCCTCACAAAGGCACTGACATGAGCACCAATGTCCTGCGCACCGCTGACGGCTGGTGGGTCGTCCTCGGCGAACGCGCCGTCCAGGTCGACACCAAGGCCGCCACCACCGCCGAACTGATCGCCGACCGCGCCGCTGTCCGTGAGGCCGCCGCCTCCGGTGAACCGGGCACGCCCGTCGCCGACCTGGTCGCGCTCTCGCCGGTCACCACGCCCTGCCGGGTGGTCGCCCAGATGGTCAACTACCGTAGCCACGCCCGTGATTCGGGTTTCAAGGGCGACGTCCCGCCCACGTTCTTCCGCAAGGCGTCCGGCTCGGTCAGCGGCCCCGGCGACACCGTCGTCCGGCCGTCGCACGTGAAATTCCTCGACTACGAGATCGAGTTGGGCCTCGTCATGGGCGCGCCCCTGCCCGTCGGCACCGTCGTCGAGGAGCGGGACCTGCCGTCGTACGTCGCCGGACTGGTGATCACCAACGACGTCAGCGCCCGCGAGGTACAGCTGACCAAGACACAGTTCTACGAGAGCAAGTCGTACCCCACCTTCACGCCGACCGGTCCGTACCTGACGCTGCTGGAGCCGGAGGACTTCGCCCATCTCCTGGACCTGCGGCTGAAGTTGAGCGTCAACGGCGAGCTGCGCCAGGACCGCACCCTCGCCGACATGATCGTCCGCCCGGCCCGGGCGCTGACCCTGCTGGCCCGCTTCCAGACCCTGGACGCCGGCGACCTGCTGCTCACCGGTACTCCCGGCGGCACCGCCCTGAAGGCCCCGCCGAAGGCCGTCGAGAAGATCGGCGCGCTGCTGCCGCCGGCGGTGAAGTGGAAGGCCTTCTTCAAGTCCCAGGCGAAGAACCCGCACTACCTGAGCCCGGGCGACGTGATCACGGCGACGATCGCGACCCCCGACGGCCGCATCGACCTCGGCGAGCAGCGTACGCCCGTCGCGGCCGCGAACTAATACCCGAGGTGAGCCGCACATGACCGTCGATGAAGCCGCACGTGTGCCCGTCGTGATCGTCGGGGCCGGGCCGGTGGGCGTGACCGCCGCCCTCCTCCTGGCCCGGCGCGGAATCCGCAGTGTCGTCCTCGAACGCCACCAGGACGTCTATCCGCTCCCGCGTGCCGTCGCCACCGACGACGAGGTGTGCAGGATCCTGCAGGCCGCGGGTGTGGGGGAGGAGTTCGCCGCGATCGCCCGCCCGGCGAAGGGGCTGCGGCTGCTGGACGCCCGGCACCGGGTGATGGCCGAGTTCCGGCGCACCGAGCACGGCCACCACGGCTACCCGCAGACCAGCATGTTCGACCAACCCGAGCTGGAACGCGTACTGCGCGACGCCCTGGCCCGGCGCCCCGAGTGCGAACTGCGCGGTGGCGTGGAGGTCACCGGCGTCGGCCCGGACGCCACCGGCCCCGTCCGTGTCACCTACCGCGACGACACCGGCGATCACGAGCTGTGGGCCGACGCGGTCCTCGGCTGCGACGGCGCGGGCAGCCTCACCCGTGAAGCCATCGGCGGCGCATGGCAGGACCTGCGCTTCGAGGAACGCTGGAAGGTCATCGACGTCGACACGACAGGCCCCGTCCGCAGCTGGGAAGGCGTCGACCAGGTCTGCGACCCGGCCCGGCCGGCCACCTTCATGCGCGTGAGCGAGAACCGCTACCGCTGGGAGTTCCGGCTCGGGGAAGGACAAGAGACGGTCCGTGAGCTGGTCGCCCCGTGGCTGCCGCCCTCGTACGACGGGGACTTCGAGGTGGTCCGCGAGACGCAGTACACCTTCCGGGCCCGCGTCGCCGACCGCTGGCGCAGCGGACGGGTCTTCCTGCTCGGCGACGCCGCCCACCTCACCCCGCCGTTCATCGGACAGGGCCTCTGCTCCGGGCTGCGGGACGCCTACAACCTCAGCTGGAAACTCGCCCGTGTCCTCCAACAGGGAGGCGACGAACGACTGTTGGACACCTACGAGAGCGAGCGCAAGCCGCACGCAAGGCATGTGGTCCGCCTCGCGGTCGCCATGGGCTGGGCCATGACCGGCGGCCAGGACGGCGCCGCCGCGCTCCGCCGCCGGGTGCTGTCGGCCGCCTGCCGCATACCCGGCCTGACCGAACGGGCCGGCCGCGACCTCAGCCCGCCCCTCACCGCCGGGCCCCTGGTGCGGCGCGGGGTCCGCCGGGGCCTGGCAGGCACGCACTGCCCCCAACCGTGGGTGAGCGTCGCCGGACGACGTACCCGTCTCGACGAGGCGCTCGGCGACTCCTTCGCCGTGCTGACCGCCTCCGAACCCGGACCCTCCCTGACCGCGCTCGCGCACGGTCTCGGCGTGCACGCGCTCCCGGTGGCCGACCTAGGCGACGACGGCACCCTCGCGGCCTGGCTCCGCGCCGGACGCGCGGACGCGGTCCTGCTGCGGCCCGACCGCGTCGTGATGGACGTCGTCCCCTCGGGCGGCCGCGACTTCACGTCGACCGCCGCCTGGGCCCCCCTGCTGCACACCACACGAAGCCCCGTCCCTTCCGAATTGACCGCCCCGAAACGCCTGTTGAGGAGTACGACGCGATGAGCACGCCCTTCTTCACACCCGATCCGGAGACGGCGGCCGCCAGTCGCATCGCGGACTTCGCCCGGCTCCAGGGCATGGACCCGGGGGACTACGCCGCCCTGCATCAGTGGTCGGTCACCGACCTGGAGGGCTTCTGGGGTGCGGTGTGGGAGTACTTCGACATCGACGCCGACACCCCTTACGAGCAGGTGCTGGCCGAGGAGCGGATGCCGGGCGCCCGCTGGTTCCCCGGCGCCACCCTCAATTACGCCCACCATGCCCTGCGCAACCTGGCCGACGACGTGGCGATCATTGCCCTCGACGAGACCGGTGCCGGATACGAGGTGACCGGCGCCCGATTGCGTGCCCTGGTGGCGTCCGTGGCCGCCACCCTGCGCGACCTCGGCGTCGGCAAGGGCGACCGGGTCGTCGGCTACCTGCCCAACACCCCGCACGCCATCGTCGCGTTCCTCGCCGCCGCGAGCCTGGGCGCCATCTGGTCGGTGTGCGGACAGGACTACGCCCCCAAGGCAGCCGCCGACCGATTCGCCCAGCTCGAACCCACCGTGCTGATCGCCGCCGACGGCTACCTCTTCAACGGCACCACCCACGACCGCCGCGACGCCGTCCTCGAACTCGCCCACGCCCTCCCCACGTTGAAGGCGACCCTGCTGGTGGACCACATGGGCCTGCCCTGGCCGTCGCAGGCGTACCCGTCGCTGGTGGTCCCCTGGGAGGACGCGGCCACCCGTACCGAGGAACTCGCCTGTGTGCCGGTCCCGTTCGACCATCCGCTGTGGGTCGTGTTCTCCTCCGGCACCACCGGCCTGCCCAAGGGCATCGTCCACGGCCACGGCGGCGTGCTCCTGGAGCACCTGAAAACCCTGGGACTCCACTCCGACTTGGGCCCCGGCGACCGCCTCCTCTGGTACACCACCACCCACTGGATGATGTGGAACCTGGTCGCCTCCACCCTCCTCACCGGCGCCACGACCTGCACCTACGACGGCAGCCCGGCCCCCTTCGCCAAGCCCGACCGCCTGTGGGAGCTGGCCGCCCGTCACCATGTGACCGTCTTCGGCACCAGCCCCCAATACCTGCTGGGCATGGCCAAGTTCGGCATCGACCCGTCCGTCCACGACCTGTCGTCGATCCGCGTCGTCGGCTGCACGGGCTCGGCCCTGCCCGCCTCCGCCTACCCCTGGGTCCGCGAGCACGTCGGCGAGCACGTCCTGCTGGCCTCCATCAGCGGCGGCACCGACATCGTCTCCGGCTTCGCCGGCAGCGCCCCCAACACCCCGGTCTGGGCAGGCGAGTTGTCCGCGCCGCACCTGGGTGTGGCGCTCGCCGCGTACGACACCGAGGGCTTCCCCGTCATCGACCAGGTCGGCGAGCTGGTCGTCACGCGCCCCATGCCCTCGATGCCGCTGTCCTTCTGGAACGACCCGGAGGGCACCCGCTACCGCGACGCCTACTTCTCGGCGTACCCCGGGGTCTGGCGGCACGGCGACTGGATCACGGTCACCGGTCACGGCTCGGTGATCATCCACGGCCGCTCCGACAGCACGCTCAACCGCAACGGTGTACGGCTCGGCAGCGCCGACATCCACGACGTCGTCGAACGCCTCCCCGAGATCACCGAAGCCCTGGTCATCGGCGCGGAGGAACCCGACGGCGGCTACTGGATGCCGCTGTTCATTGTCCCGGCAGCCGGTGTCGAGCTGGACGACGCCCTGCGCGAGAAGATCCGCGACGCGATCCGCACCGGCGCCTCACCCCGCCACGTCCCCGACGAGATCCTCGAAGTACCGGGCATCCCGCACACCCGCACCGGCAAGAAGCTGGAGGTCCCGGTCAAGCGGCTGCTCCAGGGCGCCCCGGTCGAGCAGGTCGTCAACCCCGCCACCGTGGACAGCCCCGAACTCATCGACCACTACGCCCGGCTGGGCGCCGAGCGACACAAAGGCAGGTCCGCCTCATGACCGCCTTGCTCACCGTCGTCATGTCCCTGGTCTTCCTTCCGTCGGGGCTGGCGAAACTCGCCGCGGCGCCGGTCATGCGCCGGGCGGCGGCCCATGTCGGGATGTCGGTACGGCTCTATCGCGTCGTCGGCGCGCTGGAGGTGGCCGGGGTCGCCGGTCTGCTGACGGGTCTGGCCTGGATGCCGCTGGGCGTGGCCGCCGCGGCAGGCCTCGCCCTGCTGATGGTCGGGGCGGCGGTGGTCCACCTGCGCCACGGCGACCCGCTGCCCCGGGCCGTCCCGGCGGCCGTAATGGCCCTGATCGCCTTGACGTACGCGGCGACGGCGATGACCGCCGGCTGACGCGTCCTGTACGGCCGGCCCGAGCAGGTCGTGGCCGACTCCCAGGCCCGACGCCGTTCGCTGCCGTTGAAGCCGCGCGGGAGGGTGCGCTGACCTGCCGGGCGTCCGTCGACATCGCAACCCTCGGCTCGTGGCCTGCTCCGAGCGGATGGGCGGGTGCCACCCCAGTGCTACTGAGAGGTGGGCACGTGCGGGGAGCGGAGCACGAGCAGGGTGATCTCGCTGGGGGCGAAGACGCGGAACGGCGGGCCCCAGAAGCCGGTGCCGCGGCTGGTGTAGAGGAGGGTGCGGGTGCCGTGGCGGCTCAGGCCCGCGACGACGGGCTGGTCGATGCGGACCAGGTGGTGGAAGGGCCAGATCTGGCCGCCGTGGGTGTGGCCGGACAGCTGGAGGTCGATACCGTCGGCTGCCGCCCGGTGGACGAACTTGGGCTGGTGCGCCAGGAGCAGGACGGGGAGGTCGGGGTCGGCTCCGTCCAAGGCTCCGGCGAGATGGGCGCGGTGGCCCGGCAGGCCGGAGGACTCGGCGGTGACGTCGTCCACGCCGGCGACCACGAGGGTGTCGCCTCCGCGTTCGAGCAGCACGTGGCGGTTGCGCAGCGGCTCCCAGCCCAGCTCGTCCATCAGGTCGACCCAGCCCTGGGCCTCGCTGTAGTACTCGTGGTTGCCGGTGACGTAGACCCGGGCACGGGTGGCTCGCACCGTACCGAGGGGGGCGGCTTGGGCGCGGCGGCGTTCAGCCGTGCCGTCCGCGATGTCGCCCGTGTGGCAGACCACGTCGGCTTCCAGGCTGTTCACCGTCTCGCACACCCGGGCCGACCAGCGGGCGCGGTCGAGGGGGCCGTAGTGGGTGTCGGTGATGAGGACGACGCGGAGGCCGTCCAACCCGGCCCCCAGTCGCGGGAGTTGCACGTCCAGTCGGCGCACGCGGGGCACCCGGCGGGCTTCGGCGTAACCCCAGGCGAGTAGGAGGGCGGTTACGCCGAGGACAGTCCACGTGACGATTCGGGCCCGGTCCTGACTCTCGCCGACATCGGCCACGGTGAGGACGGCCCGCAAGAGGACGCCGAGCAGAACGGACCAGGTGAACAGCACCCAGCTGGTGCCGAGCAGGGTGTCACCGACGATCGCCGCCCGGTCCTGCTGGCGTCGGCCGTGTCCGCGCACCATCGCGAGCGGCATACCTGTCAGGCCGAGGGCGAACAGGGCGGTGCCGACCAGCGCGACCGGCAGCGGCCAGTGCTGCCCGGTGTACAGGAGCACCCAGCAGGGCACGGTCCACAGCAGGACGGGGGCGATGAGAGGGAGGTAGCGCATCAGGCGCTGAAGCCGGCTCCGCCGCGGCGCCTGTGCCTCACCCCCGACGCGCCGGGTGTTGCTGGTGTCCGTCACGCTTCCCCCAACCAGGCTGTTGTCTCGCGCACTGTATCCGGTCGTCCTGAAGCCGCGCCCCCAACCGGGTTCGTCGTGCGGCTGGGGGCGGGCTGGGGGGTGTTGACGGCGGCGGACGCTTCCGGCGGCGGATTCGCCGACGCGTCGGGTCACACTGTCACTGGATCGTCCAAGCCTGGTTGGACTGGTTCAGGGGCATGTACTGACTGATGGTGGCTCCGTTCGCCGTCGATCCGCCACCGACCTCCAGGGCCTGCTTGGTCTCGAAGTTGCGGATGACGTACCCGCCGCTGGTCGGCTCGAAGTACCACAGCTGGTTGTTGCCGCCGTTGTAGGTGTACTGCTGCAGATCGGTCCCCCTCCAGTGACTGGAGCCGTTGATGTCGAGGACCTTGCCGCTGTTCCTGTTGACGATCTTGTAGAGCTGGCCACTGACCGGGACGATGTTCCACTGCTGGTTGGTACCGCCGTTGCTCGGCCACTGGACGACGCTCCCGCCGTCGGCGGTGGAGGCCTGGTACACGTCCATCAGCTGGCCGCTGTTGACGTTCTTGATCGTGTAGTTCGTCGACGGGTTGGTGTTCGGCGTACCGGTCGCGTCCTCCAGCGCGCCGCCGGCCTGCTGGACACTGAAGTCGGCGATGAAGAAGTAGGCGCCGTCGGTCTTCGCGATGCGCAGGTAGCGGAACTTCTGGCGGACGTCGATGTTGCCCGTGAGTGTCGAGGCGAGCGGCAGGGTGGTGGCGCCCTGGCGTCCCAGCACGGTGTAGGTGGCGAAGGACGGGTCGTTGGAGCCACGGATCTCGAACTGGCTGCGCGTCTCGGGCTGGTCGAGGTCCTGGCGCGTCGTCAGGGAGAACTGTCCGAGCTGGTAGGCCTGCCCGAGGTCGACCTGCCACCAGGCCGAGGTGTCGCTGCCGGTCGGCGACCAGCCGGTCGAGCCGTTGTTGTCGACGGCGTTGGAGGCCGGCGTGCTGGAGCCGTAGACCGACGACGCGGACGCCGGCTTGTTGTAGGCGAGGTTGACCTTCGCCGCCAGCCCCTGGTAGCCGGACTCCAGACCGGATGCTTTGATCACCGAGTCGCCGGACGTCGTGTTGTTGGTGAGCGTGACGTTGGTTCCGTTGCGGTTCTGGTTGATGAATCCGTCGGTGTGGGACAGCACGTTGTTCGACAGGGTCATGTTGTCGGACCCCTCGTCGGTGTAGATGCCGGCCACGGCCGAGCCGCACGCGGCCGGAGTGCGTAGCAGGTCGTGGATGTAGTTGCCGTTGATGACCGTGCCCGGGTCGTTGGAGAGGTGGTAGATACCGGCGGAGTCGCACAGCCGGTTCATGACGTTGCCGATCCGGTTGTAGCTGATGCTGTTGTTGCCTTCGGCGTTGGCCGCCGACTGCCAGCCCCACCCCAGCGAGATGGCGGCCCACGGGGTGTCGGAGATGTCGTTGTGGTCGATGGTGGTGCTGTTGACGAAGCCCGCGTCGATGCCCGCGGTCCCCAGGTAGTCCTCGCCGATCCGGGTGATCAGGTTGTTCTTCACGGTGACGTTCTTGACCACCTCCCGGGCGTCCTCACCGGCCGGTGAGGCGGGCGGGTTGTAGACGGTGTGGTACTCCACGGTCGGGTCGGAGAACTTGCCGACCATGATCCCGTTGCCGGCGATGTCGGAGATGAGGTTGCCGGTCACCGTACTGTCGTGCACGCCGTGCGACAGGTCCAGGGCGCTGGCGCCCATCTGCGTGAAGGTATTGCCGGTGAAGGAGACGCGGTCGGCGTCCGCGGCCTGGACCCCGGCCGGCGGACGGCCGACGTACTGGTGGTTGGAGCTGTCGGCGGAGAGGTTGTAGTTGCCGCCCTGGCCATTGAGGTAACCGTTGTCCGTCGCTTCCATCCAGGTGGTCCGGGTGAAGGTGAGCCCGGAGAAGCGCAGGTCGTGGGCGGGACTGTCGAGGCTCGTGCCCTTGATGTCGAAGAGCGTGGGCAGCGCGGGTGCCTGCACGGTGGCCGTGGACATGTCCTCGCCGGGGCGGGGCTTGTAGTAGACGGTCTGCGCGGCCGTGTCGACGTAGAACTCGCCCGGTTCGTTGAGGAACTCGTGGGCGTTCTCGAAGTGCAGCGGCGAGCCGTCGGCGAGGACCGGGAAGGGCCGCTGGAAGAGGATGCCCGCCTCGTGATCCTGGATCGACACGTTGGCGGTGCCGCCCGCGGAGCTGATCGACTTCAGCCGCAGGTAGCTCTCGCCCCACTGCGTCTCCAGCATCATCTCGACCTTGCTGAGCTGGTCCCAGTTGGAGACCTGCGAACTGAGCACCTTCAGTAGCTTGTTGGTCTTGTCGCTGCCCTGCAGCTGGAAGTCCGAGCCGAGGTCGGGGTAGCGGGCGCGAGTGGCGCGGACGCCGTTGACGTAGAGCTGCCGGAAGTTGAGGCTGCCCACGGACGCCTTGTACTCGCCGTTCGCTGCCGCGGTCCAGCCGGTGATCGACTTGCCGCCGGTGATCACCGGGGTCTCGCCGTTGTACGCCTGGTAGACGACCGTGTGGCCGTTCGTGCCCGAGTCACTGGTGCCGAAGCTGATCGGGGCGGTGAGGGGGTAGGTGCCTCCGCGCAGGTTCACCACGATGTCGTCGGACATGTTCGCGTTCACGGCCCGCACCGCGGCCTTGGCAGCCTGGATGGTCTTGAAGGCGGAGGCGGTGCTGGTTCCTGAGTTGCTGTCACTGCCGTTGACCGGGTCGACGTAGAAGTTGGTCGTGGCCGCGTAGGCGGGTTGAGCGGGCAGTACGGCGGCGAAGACGACAGCAGCCGCTGCGAGCGCCTTGACCGTCCCCGCGCCGATGCGTAGGGGTCTCATCTGTAGCGTGTCCCTCCTCGAACCCCGTGTCTTATGAGTTGCATTTATCGGTGCAATGAGGCAGGTCGGTCAAGACGATAGGCACGCCTATTTTTCACTGACGCAACAAGCGGGACACGTCGACGCCTCAGTCGCGCATGGCGCCCACCGGCCCGAGGTTGGGAAACGTCGCAGGTGAGGAAGGCCTGGCGGCGGCGATCGGCCGCCGACCAAGTCCCTCCCGAGCCACTCCAGCGAAACCATCGTTCTCATAATGAGTAGTACTCATTTTGCTCCTGAGTGCTCCGGCTGAGCTCTGCCCCGACTTCTCTGCGAAACATGGCATGTATCGATAGAACGAACCAGCAACAAGAGGAAATAACGGTCTCTCTGACGCTCTGTCCGAGCACTTTCATCCACGTAACTGTTGACACGGCGCAGTTACATCACTGAACTTCATCCGTAACTCAGCGCATGGAGCCCAGAGCCGCCCCGACACCGGGAGTACACCTATGCCGTCAGGAAGAAGCCTGTCCCGACGTACCCTGCTGGGCTCCGCGGCCGCCGCGGTGGCCGCGAGCGCGCTGCCCGTGGTTCCCGGCGTCTCCGGCCTGCTCCCTGAGGCGGTCGCCGCGGACCTGCAGACCAGTCTCAGCAACCTGGTGAACTTGCGGTTCGGCATGTTCAACCACTTCAACATGGGCACGTTCACCAACCAGGAGTGGGCCGCGCCGAACCAGGATCCGGCTCTGTTCGCGCCCACGGCGGTCGACTGTGCCCAGTGGGCGGCGGCCGCCGCGGCGGCGAAGATGAGCTACGGCGTCCTGACCACCAGGCACCACGACGGCTTCTGCCTGTGGCCCAGTGCCCACAACAGCTACAACGTCGCCAACAGTTCCTACCGGCACGACGTCGTCGCGCAGTACGTGACCGCCTTCCGGGCCCAGGGCCTGAAGGTCGGCCTGTACTTCTCCGTCTGGGACCGCACTTACAACGTGCAGGCTTACGACACCCGCCACAAAGTCGCCGCCGACCAGGCGGTCCAGCCCGGCGACATCACTTACATCCTCAACCAGATCACCGAACTGCTCACCAACTACGGCACCATCGACATGTTCGTCACCGACGGCTACGCCTGGCAGATGGGCCAGCAGGCCGTCCCCTATCAGCGCATCAGGGAACATGTGAAGTCCCTGCAGCCCGACATCGTGATGATCGACCACGGCGGGCTGTCGGTGCCGTTCCTCGGCGACGCGATCTACTTCGAGGAGCCCCTCGGCATCACCTCACCCGCAGGCAACACCTATGCCTCGCTGCAGGGCCAGACGATCAGCAACGGGTGGTTCTGGCATCCGGCGACGCCCACGACCGATCCGATGAGCAGGGACTCCATCCTCTCCCATCTGACGGACCTGGAGCCCAAGTACACCTCGTTCATCCTCAACTGCCCGCCCAACCGCAACGGTGTGCTGGACACCAACATCGTCAACCGGCTCTCCGAGGTCGGCGCCGCCTGGCGCGGCCCCGACACCTCCCGGCCGCCCCTGCCCGCCCAGATGCTGCGCGCCGAACACCCGGTCACCCCCGTGGCCGCCTACGCCACCGACTACCACACCGGCGAAGGCCCCATGAACGCCATCGACGGGCTCAGCGACAAGGGCTTCGAGACCTGCTGGTCCACCTGGAGCCTCCCACTGCCCCAGACCATCACCGTCGACCTCGGCGGTGTGTGGAGCAACATCTCCACCCTGGAGTACCTGCCCAAGCAGTGGAACCGCACCAACACCACCGACGGTGACATCACCGCCTGCACCATCTCCACCAGCACCGACGGCACCACCTTCACCCAGGTCGCGACGGCCTCCTGGGCCGGCGACCGCACCACCAAAGTCGTCGAATGGCCTGCCGTCAACGCCGCCTTCGTCCGTGTCCGGGTCACCGCCGCCACCGGCGGCTACGCCAACATCGGCAACCTGCGCATCGGCGGCCGCACCGCGACACCGACCCTGGTCTCCACGCTTTTTCCCGGCGACGGCACCGTGTACCGCCTCGTCGCCCGCCACAGCGGCAAGGTCGCCGACGTCTCGGGTGCCAAGACCGCCAACAACACGGCCATCGTGCAGTGGCCCTGGTTGAACCACGCCAACCAGAAGTGGACGATAGCCCGGGCCGACTCCGGCTACTACAAGATCCGCAACGTCAACAGCGGCACACTCATGGAAATCGGCGGGCTCTCCCGTGTGAACGGCGGTGGCGCCGACATCTGGGGCGACGCCAACGCGCCCCAGCAGCACTGGGCCATCACCCCCACCGGCGACGGCTACTACCTCCTCACCAACCGGCTCAGCGGCCTGTCGCTCAACGTCGACAGCGGCTCCGCCGCCGACGGAGCCGCCATCAACCAGTGGGCCTACACCGCCGTCTCCCAGCAGCAGTGGCAGATCATCCCCTCGTAGGGCCGGGCGCGCGATCCGCGGCTCCCGAATACCTGTCAGCGCAGGGGGAGCGCCCGCGTGTGCTCGACGCGTACGGCGTCCAGGGACTGGGAGTTGAGGCCCAGGAGCCGCAGGATCGTCGGGGCGATCTGCGTGGTCCGCACCGCGTCGCCGACCCGCACCCCGTGCGGGGTGGCGGCGCCGGAGACGACGAGCGGGACGTCGAGGTCGTCGGCGTGGGCGCCCCCGTGCTCGGCGATCTTGCTCTTGCCGCCGGTGTAGACGACGCCGTGCCGGGTGATGCCGAACAGGTCGGGCACGCGTGAGTCGCCCGGGCGGACGTGGAAGTAGCGGGCCGCATCAGCACCCGCGTACAGGGTCTTCAGGCCGGATGACGTGAAGGGCTTGGCCGCGCCGTCGATGCCGGTGCCGGTGCCGGACTGGGCGAGCAGGTACGTCTTGGCGAAGTCGGTGGCGGCCTTGGAGCGGTCGGTGAGCCAGAGGAGCATCGCGTCGTCGTCCACGGCGTGCGCGACCAGGTCGCCGGCGCCCGGGTGGGCGGCCTTCCACGCGGCGTCGAGCCCGTCCAGGAGGGCACCGTCGTCGATGCGGGTCAGCGCCGTCGGGTCGGTCGGTGACTGGCCGTGCTTGGCCGAGAGGACGACCGTCGTGCTCTGGTCCAGGTGCTGCTCGTGGAGTTCGGCGAGGAACACCGCGACCTGCTGGTCGACGAAGTCGAGGTTCTTGGCGAGCAGTGGCCCGGGAACGCCCTTGGCCTGGTAGCCGCCCGTCAGCCCGTCGGAGGAGGGCAGCTTCTGGGCGGTCGACACCGACTGGAAGTTCATGCCGAAGACCGCGGGTGTGCCGACCCGGTGGGTGCGGCCGTGGTCGTAGCCGTCGATCTCGTTCAGCACGGCCCGCACCTTGTAGCCGTCGTACTGTTCGGTCGCCGCGTTGTCCTTCGTCCAGTCCTTGCCGGCGGGGTAGCCGATGGCCTGGCTGTTGATCTCCGGGGCGAACAGGTCCTGGATGCCGTTGCCGCTCGGGCCGTTGAGGATGTCGTAGGCGACGTGCTTGTCGGACCACGCGGTGCGCAGCCCTGCCTTGCGGGCCACGTCGAAGACCGTGTTCACCTTCAGGTAGCCGTGCGGGTAGAGCGGCTTGCAGGTCTTCGGGTCGACCGGCAGCTTCGACGGGTCGATGAGGCTCGCGGCGTCTCCCGTCATCTTCAGGATGCTGCCGGGCAGACCCGTAAGGCCCTGGCCGGCGTCGAGGGAGTCCTTGTTCTTGTCGAGGTCCTCGGTGAGGTCGACCTCGGCACCCGGCTCGGTGCCCGCGCAGGCGGTCGTGCCGGCCGGGAGGAGCGTGGTGTCGTAGGTGTCGTCGTAGTAGACGCCCGTGGTGCCCGGGTCGCCGCCGGTGAGCTGGCCGACCATGCCGGGGAACGAGTCGGAGGGGACGGTGGTTCTCGCGTGCGTGTACTCGACACCGCCGCGGGCGAGTCGGGCGAGCGCCGAGTCGGGGTGGCGGTCGATGTACCAGGCCAGGTCGGACTGGTGCAGGCCGTCGACGGACAGCAGCAGGACGTGCCGGGCGCGAGCGGGTGCCTGCGCGGGAGCATGTGCCGCGGCGGGTGTGATGGCCGTGGCGGTGAGGGCACCCGCGGCGGCGAGCGCGGCTGCGGCCGCGGCGACGGGACGGACTGGACGTCGGAACAACGGTGCTCCTTGGTTGTACGGCGCGGGGGGGCGGCGGCGAACCGTGCAACGACATGGGAAGGGCAGAACGTGTACGGGAGCGGACGTACGCACCGGGTCCTGCCCAAGAAACGCATCGGCGCACGCAAAGAGGCCCGCTGCCGTCGGGCTGCGGCCGCACTCGGCGAAGGCGCCGTCATCGGAGGCGACCGCCGTCACCGGCACACCAGGTGGCCGACCGCCTCCCACCGGATCCCGGACAACTCCCTTACGGCCGACGGGCCTTCCTCTCGGGGGTGTGTCTGGCCTCAGCGCCCCTGTGTGAGCAACTCGCCCGCGGCCCGCTCCACGTCGTCCTCCGACACGAGCACCAACTGCGCCGCCTGGCCCAGGGGGACGAAGCTGTCGAGGCTGGTGACCCGTCGGACGGCGCCGGTGAATCCGGCGTCGACCAGGGCGGTGACGACTCCCTCCGACACGCCTCCGGTACGGCGGGTCTCGTCGACCACGAGGACGCGGCCCGTCGCCCGGGCTTCGCGCAGCAGGTCGTCGACGGGCAGGGGGGCCAGCCAGCGCAGGTCGACGACCCGGCAGTTGATGCCCTGCTGCTCCAGCCGGCGGGCGGTCCGCAGCGAGATGCGCAGACCGTTGCCGAAGGTCACGAGGGTCAGATCCGTGCCTGTGCCATAGGTGCGGGCCCGGCCGATCGGTACGTGCTCGGCTGGCGGTGGGTAGGCCGTGAGCCAGGCGTTGTCACCGTCCGAGTGGAGATCCCGGGTGTGGTAGAGCGCGATCGGTTCGAGGAAGGCGCTGATCGTGCCGTCCACTTTTGCCGCCGCCACGCAGGTGCGCAGCATCGCGGCGGCATCGTCGGGGCGGGAGGGGGAGGCGATGACCAGGCCGGGAATGTCACGCAGCACACCCACCGCGTTGTCGTTGTGGAAGTGGCCGCCGAACCCGCGCTGGTAGCCGTAGCCGGCGATGCGCACCACGAGGGGGTTGCGGTACTGCCCCTGGGAGAAGAACTGCAACGTGGCTGCCTCGCCGCGCAGTTGGTCCTCGGCATTGTGCAGGTAAGCCAGATACTGGATCTCCGCCACCGGCAGCAGCCCGGAAAGGCCCGCGCCCAGCGCGAGCCCGAGGATGGCCTGCTCGTCGAGGAGCGTGTCGAAGACCCGGGCGGTGCCGAACCGCCGCTGAAGGCCCCTGGTCAGTCCGTAGACCCCGCCCTTGCGGCCGACGTCCTCGCCGAAGACGACCATCTCCGGGTGGCTGCCGAGCAGGTCGGCGAGTGTGTGGGTGATGGCCTGGGCGACCGTGACGGGCTCGCCGACGGGCGCCGCGGACGTTTCGCTCGTACGGCGTGCCGCAGTCGCCACGAGATCGGCGCGGCGGGGGGCGAGGGGGGCGGCGATCTGTGCGGCGGTGCCGAGGGGCTCGCTTTCCAGGGCCTCCTTGGCGACGGCGAACACCCGTCCGCCCACCTCGTCGTACCGGTCGAGAATTTCCTGCGGGGTGCGGACGCCCGTCGTGGTGAGCAGGCGGGCGGTGGCCAGCAGCGGGTCGCGTCGCAGGTCCGCGGCGACGTCGGAGGGCATCCGGTAGGCGGCTTCGGCGTCCGAGCCCGCATGGCCGAGGAAGCGCACCATCGACAGGTGCAGGAAGGCGGGTCGGCGGTGCTTGCGTACATGGGCCACCGCCTCGCGGGCGGTGTCGTAGGCGGCCTGCGGATCGCAGCCGTCCGCGGCGAAGTAGGCGAGGGCGGGCCGGTCGCCGTAGGCGCGCCGCACCCAGTCGGGCGGGGTCGGCACGCTGATGCCCAGGCCGTTGTCCTCGCAGACGAACAGGATGGGCATCGGCAGGCCCTGATAGGCGGCGTGGCAGGCGCTGTTGATGGCGCCCGCCGCCGTGGAGTGGTTGACCGAGGCGTCACCGAAGGAACAGCACACGACGGCGTCGGAGGGCCAGGCGCACTCGGTCCCGAGCCGCCTGGCGCGGGCGATGCTCCACGCCACTCCGACGGCCCGCGGCAGGTGGGAGGCGATGGTCGACGTCTGCGGGACGACGGCCAGTTCGCGGCGCCCGTACACCTTGTGCCGTCCGCCGGCGATCGGTTCCTCGGCCCCGGCGGCCACCCCCAGCAGCATGTCGCTGACCGCGTCGACGCCGCCGGCCTGCCTTGCGCGTGCGCAGTAGAAGGCACCGGAGCGGTAGTGCAGCAACGCCGGGTCGGTGGGCCGCAGCGCGAGGGCGAGCGCGGCGTTGCCCTCGTGCCCGCTCGATCCGATGGTGTAGTAGCCGCGGCCCTGCTGCTGCATCCAGCGCGCTGCGGCGTCGGTGTGCCGGCTCTCCAGCTGGGCGTCGAACAGGTCCAGTGCGGTACGGGTGTCCAGCGAGCTCGACGCCTGGGCGGCAGGCCGCAGACCGGCCACCGCCTCGCGGAAGTGCCGGTCCAGGTCCTCGACGCCGCTCACAGACGGAACGCCATGTCGGGTTCGAGCGCGGCCACGTCCATCTGCGCCTTCTGCAGCCGGCCGGAGTGGTCCCAGTTCATCGACTGCCACCGGGTGAACTGGTCGAGCACCCACTGCCCCGACTGGCGAGAGCCGTTGCCCGACTTGCCGTTGCCGCCGAACGGCAGGTGCGCCTCGGCTCCGGAGGTGGTGTTGTTGACGCTGACCATGCCCGCGGAGATGCCGCGGCGAAACGTCCACACCTCGTGCGGGTCGGTGGTGTAGATCGCGGCGGACAGCCCGTAGCCGTGGGCGTTGGCCAGGTCGAGGGCCTCGTCGAAGGTCCGGTAAGTCGTCACTCCGACGATGGGGCCGAAGGTCTCGTTGAGGAACAGGTCGTCGTCGCGGCGCACCCCGTCGACGATCACCGGGTGGTAGAACATGCCGGCTTCCGGCTCTCCTACGAAGCCCTTGCGCGGATTGTCGGCCGTGATCCGGCCGATGCCGTCGGAGCCGTAGGTGCGGTGGTGGTCCTTGATCCAGCCGAGGAAGGTCTCGTAGCGCTGCGCGAACCGCTCGTCGAGCATCGGGCCGTACAGGACGTCCTCGAAGGCGTCGCCGATCCGGGCCGCGCGGCTCGCGGCGTCGAAACGGGCGAGGAAGTCCTCGTGCACGGACTCGTGCACGACGAGCGTCCCGAGCGAGGTGCAGCGCTGCCCCGCGGTACCGAATCCGGAGAACAGCGCGCCCTCCACCGCCAGGTCGAGGTCGGCGCTCGGGGTGACGACCTGAGGGTTCTTGCCGCCCAGCTCCAGACACGGGGTCTGCAGGTGGCTTCCGCACAGGGCGCCGATCTTCTGCCCGACCAGCGTCGACCCGGTGAAGCCGACCTTGTCGACCAGCCCGGCGTCCAGGGAGGCCTCCAGACCGGCGTACGTCTGCTCCCCGTCGGCGAGTACGAGGTTGAGCACGCCGTCGGGCAGGCCGCCGCCGTGCACGAACAGATCGAAGAGGGCCTTGGCGCTCGCGGCGGCGTACTCGGCGGGCTTCCACACCACGGTGTTGCCGGTCACGAGGGCCGGCACGAGGTACCAGGCCGGTACGGCCACCGGGAAGTTGCCCGCGGTGATCACCGCGACCGCGCCGACGGGGTTGCGGAAGGTGAACAGCTGCTTGTCGGGCATCTCCGAGGGCACCGTCTGCCCGTACAGCCGGCGGCCCTCGCCGAGGAAGAAGTCGCAGGTGTCGATGATCTCCTGCACCTCGCCGAGCGCCTCCGCGAGCGGTTTGCCGATCTCTTCGGTCACGATGCGGGCGAGCCGGTCCTTGTTGGCCTCGACGAGCCGGCCGATCTTCCCGATCGCGGATCCGCGCACCGGCGCCGGGACGTCGGCCCAGGATCGCTGCGCCGCCTTCGCGGCCTTGGCGGCCTCGACGAACGTCGAGGCGTCCCCGAGCGAGATCTCGGTGACCAGCTCGGCGGTACGGCCGGGATTGGGGCGTTGGAGGGTCCCGCCGGGAGCGCCGGCGACCGGGTGGCCGGCAACGATCGAGGCGACGGAACGGGCCATGACATTGCTCCTTGTCCGCTGGGGTGAGGCGGTGTCCGCAGGGCGGGTCAGTGCAGGCCGGCAAGGACCCGGTCGAGTGCACGCAGGGCGAGGCCGAGCTCGTCCTGGGTGATGGACAGGGCGGGACGGAAGCGCATCGAACGCTCACCGCATGGCAATGCGATCACCTGCTCCTCGGTGCGCAACCGGCGTACCGCCTCGTCACGGACGCCGCTGTCCGGCAGGTCGATGGCGGTCATCAGCCCGCGCCCCCGCGCGTTGGACGCCACCGCCACGTGCCGGACCTCCAGATCACGCAGTTCGGCCAGGAACCACGATCCCACGGCGGCGGCATGGGCCACCAGATCGTCCCGCTCGATGATCTCCATGATGCGCCGGGCGCGCACCATGTCCACCAGCCCGCCTCCCCAGGTGGAGTTGATCCGCCCGGAGACCCGCAGGACGTTGTCGGGGACCTGGTCGACCCGGCGGCCGGCCATGATGCCGCCGAGCTGGACCTTCTTGGCGAAGGCCACGATGTCCGGCTCCAGGCCGAGTTGCTGGTAGGCCCAGGTGGTGCCGGTGATGCCCACACCGGTCTGCACCTCGTCGAGCACGAACAGCGCGTCGTACTCGTGGCAGAGCGCCTGCATCGCCCGCAGGAACTCGGGCCGCATGTGGTTGTCGCCGCCCTCGCCCTGGATCGGTTCGGCGATGAAGCAGGCGACGTCGTGCGGGTGGGCTTCGAACGCCCGCCGCGCCTGGGCGAGGGCCCTCTGCTCGGCCTCCTCCACCTCGGCGAGGTGGCGTTCGAGGGGGAAGCGCATCGCGGGTACGTCGATGCGCGGCCAGTCGAACTGCGGGAAGCGGGCCGTCTTGTTGGGCTCGGTGTTGGTGAGCGAAAGGGTGTAACCGCTGCGGCCGTGGAAGGCGCGGCTGAGGTGGAGCACCTTGGTGCCGAGCTCGGGGGAGCGGCCCGCGGCCTCGTTGCGGCGGCTCTTCCAGTCGAACGCCGTCTTCAGCGCGTTCTCGACGGCGAGTGCGCCGCCTTCGACGAAGAACAGCCTGGGCAGCTCCGGGTCGCCCAGCACCCGGGCGAACGTCTCGACGAACTCGGCGTAGTGCGTGGTGTACATGTCGGGGTTGGCGGGCTTGTTGGCCGCCACCTGCGCAAGCAGGGTCATGAACTCCGGATCGTCCACGATGCCCGGCGCGTTGAGGCCCAGCGGAGCCGAGGCGAAGAACGAGTAGAGGTCGAGGAACTTCTCACTGGTGCGTGCGTCGACGATCCACGAGCCGCGACTGGCGAGTGGGTCGAGCACCAGCTTGAAACCGTCGGTGAGCACATGACGGCCGAGTCTTTCGTGCACCTCGCCCGGATGGATCGTCGACGCAGCAGCAACCGTCATGGGGCACCTACTCTCGATAGCCGCGAACAGGAGATGTTTCGTCAGTCACGAGGAGTAACGAAATTATCTTAGGTGTGTGGCTGAGACAGCCGCAAGATTTCGTTCACGAGTAGATGTGAACGCCGCCCGTGTCGGCACGTCCGGCGACTCCTCCGGCGTTACCGATCATGACTTAGGCCGATTGTCAGTGGTGCGTCCTACTCTCGCCATATGACCTACTGCGTCTGGCACAGGGGCCTCGGCATCACGCTCGATCTGACCGAGGCGGACCTCGGGCACCCCGAATACCCGCGGCTGCTCGACGAGATCTACGGCAATTACCAGCCGGACCTTCTGTACTGCCTGGAAGCCCATGAGGAGGAGGGGTTCATCTGCCCCGGCTTCATGGCGATCCGCAAGGTCAACGGCCGCCCGCACGCCATGCACGTGGCCAAGGGGGAACGCCCCGAGACGAAGGCCGAAAGCGATCTCCACAAGGCGCTGAGGGAATACACCGTCAAGGTCGCGGCGGGGGAGGGGTTCCGGGTCACGGAGGAGGGGGCCGAGAGCGGAAAGAGGCGCACGGACGTGACCGTGGAAGGCGGCGACAGTCACCGGCTCGCCTACGAAATACAGCTTGCGGCCATAGCCGGCGGTTCCGTCGACGAGCGCACCCGCAGCGCGTTCCGGGACGGCCTCACCCCGCTGTGGCTCGTCAACAACGAGAACGCGATCCCCATCGACCGCGCCCCCTGGGCCCGGCTGAACGTGCAGAGCTGGCGGGATGTGACCGACCGTGCGGCCCTGCCGGTGCGCGGCGGCGTCAAGCAACTGCACATGTCCCGCTGCGACTGGAGCAATCCGGTGCCGTGCCCGCAGCAGGGCGCCGGACGGTGCGGCGGGCGGCACGCGCTGTGGGAACCGGTGCGCGGCCTCTACTACGACGACGTCATCCGGCGTACGGCCACGGGCGAGCTCGTCTCGCTCTACCTGCCCCACCCGGCAGGTCGGCGCGGCTGGCACATGTGGGTCACCCCCACGGACAAGGACGAGTTCCTCGAAGGCCGCCCCGAACCCCTGCCCGGCCAGGCGGCGGCGCCCCGTGCGGGCGCAACGGGTCTCGTGCCCACCCCTCGGGCCGGCGCGTGGGAGGCCGGTGACCGCCTGGAGGGAGGGCTTCGCAGCGAGCTCACCCGGGCGCGTGACGACGAACGGCCCATCGACGCCTCGCTGTGGCACACCGAACCGGGGTCGTCCGAATTCTCGCGGCCCTTCACCGTGGGCGAGTTCGTCATACCCGGCGATCTGGTGGCCGCCCGCCGGACCTTCACCCGGGCCCTGGAGCACTGTGCGGACATCGCCGCGCGCCTGCCCAGCGGCGCGGACATAGCGGCCGGGCGTGCCGAGATCACCGGCGAGCAGCGGGAACGCCTCGCGGACGCCCGCGAGCGCTGCCGGCGTCTCGCCGAGGAGATGCACACGCACCCCTGGTGGGAGACGGTCGGCGACCGTCATGCCGCACGGGAGGCACTGACGCACGCCGCGACCCACGACACGGGATCCTGGACTTTTCGTCCAGAGGATGGACCAGTAGTCTAGGCGGCATGGTTGACGAACACGACCACGACGCCGAGCGGGATGCGATCCTCGCGGCCCTCGCACCGGTCGTCGACGGAATCGCGGCGACGTTCGGCCCGATGTGCGAGGTGGTCCTGCACGACTACCGGCAGCCGGAGAAGTCGGTCGTCGCCGTCGCCGGCGAGGTGACCGGCCGGGCCGTCGGCGGGGCGATGAGCGAGATCGGCATGAAGGTGCGCGCGCGCGGCGACGAGGCGACCGACGACCTGAACTACGTCACCCGCACCGCGACCGGAAAGCTGGTCAAGTCGTCCACGATGGTGCTGCGCGACTCCACAGGAGCAGTGTTCGGCGCGCTGTGCGTCAACGTGGACATCAGCGCGGTGCACGAGGCCCACGCCCTGCTCGGCGCACTCGCCGGCCTCGGCGCGGGGGCCGCCGAGCCGCCGGTCACGGCCTTCGGCAACGACATCGAATCCGTGGTGGACGCCATCCTCGACGCCCACCGGCTCGGACAGAAGTCGAGCTGGGCCGCACTGGGGCGCGCCGAGCGCCTCGACCTGTTCCGCAGACTCGACGAACACGGCGTGTTCGCCGTACGCCGCGCGATCGAGCAGGTCGCCGCCCGGCTCGGTATCTCCCGCGCCTCCGCCTACAGCTACCTCGCCCAGGCCCGAGCCACCACCGACCCGACCCCCGCTGGAGGACACGCGTGACGACCACCACCCCGCCGGTCACCCTCGACACCGTCCGCGACGCCGCCGACCGGCTCAAGGGCGTCGCCCACCGCACCCCCGTACTGCGCTCGCGCACCCTCGACGAGCTCGTCGGCGCCGAGGTCTTCCTCAAGTGCGAGAACTTCCAGCGCGTCGGCGCCTTCAAGTTCCGCGGCGCCTACAACGCGGCCTCCCGGCTCACCCCCGAGCAGCTGGCCCGCGGCATCGCCGCCTACTCCTCCGGCAACCACGCCCAGGCCGTCGCCCTCGCCGCCCGCGAACTGGGCAGCACCGCCGTCATCGTCATGCCCGAGGACGCCCCGCGCTCCAAGGTGGAGGCGACCCTCGGCTACGGCGCCGAGATCGTGACGTACGACCGCTACACCGAGGACCGCGTCGCCGTCGGCCAGGCCCTGGCCGCCGAGCGGGGCCTCACCCTCATCCCGCCCTACGAGCACCCGCACGTGATGGCAGGGCAGGGCACGGCCGCCCTCGAACTCCTCGAGGAAACAGGGGAGTTGGACGCCCTGATGGTGCCCGTCGGCGGCGGCGGGCTGATCGCCGGGTCCGCCACCGCGGCCAAGGGGCTGCACCCCGGGGTCCGGGTGCTCGGCGTCGAACCGGAGGCCGGGGACGACACCAAGCGGTCCCTGGAGGCGGGCCGGCGCGTCACCATCCCCGTGCCGCGCACCATCGCCGACGGGCAGGCCCTGGACACGCCTGGCGAGCTGACCTTCTCCGTCAACCGGCGGCTCGTCGACGGCATCGCCCTCGTCTCCGACGACGAGATCCGCGAGGCCATGCGGTTCGCCTTCGAGCGGCTGAAGATCGTCGTCGAGCCCAGTGGGGCCACACCGATCGCCGCCCTGCTCGCCGGGCGTGCGGGCTCCCTTCCGCGCCGTGTCGGCGTCATCGTCTCCGGCGGAAACGTGGACGCGGACCGCTTCGCCCGGCTGTGCGGCCGGGCGCCGGCGTCATGACCAGAACTCGTTGGCCTTGTCGATGTCCGCGAGACACTCGTCGAGATCGGTGATCTTGTCCCCGACGATCCGGAAGACGATGGCTCCGTCCTCGTCGATCCGCTTGTCGCCGCGCTGGGCGGTGAAGTGGTGCATGGACACCGCGTGGCCGCGGCCGTCCACCAGGACGTTGCGCAGCTCGACCTTGAACGTGCCGCCCGTCTCCTCGTAGAGCCGGCGGTAGTAGTCCAGGACCGCGTCGATTCCCTTGCAGTCGCCGGACAGCATGTGACTTCCGGGAACATGGTGCGTGGCGTCGCCCGTCATCATCGAGCGCAGGGTGTCCATGTCGCCGCGCGAGAAGGCCTCGTAGCCGGTGCGGACGAGTTGTGCGTGGGGGTGTTCAGCCACGGTGATCGCCACCTTTCTGGGTGGTACGGCGAAAGCGGCCTCGCACCATTCTCCGCTCGTTCGACCGCGTTGTCCGCTCATCGATGGTTTCTCCGCATCCTGGATGGCGGTCATGGCTGGACCGGCGGACGATGGTGGGGTGGGCGGGGCTCGCAAGGAAGGGAGCCGTCATGCTTGAGATCAAGGCCGTCGAGAAGCCCGACGAGCGGCGCGATTTCCCGCGCGGACACCTCGAAGCCGTCCATATGACCGGACTCGACTTCGCGGTGGGGACCTTCGAACCGGGCTGGAAGTGGTCGGAGTCCGTGGCACCCATCGCCGGGACCAAGAGCTGCCAGGTCCATCACAACGGGTACTGCGTTTCCGGACGCATGCGGCTGCGCATGGACGACGGCGCCGAGCAGGAGGTCGGACCGGGCGACGTGTTCGTGGTGTCGCCGGGCCACGACGCCTGGGTGGTCAGCGACGAACCGTGCGTCGTGTACGACTTCGCCGGCCAGATGGCGACGGAGTACGCGAAGAAGGGCTAGCAGTCACACCGGCAGCAGGCGCGCGATGAGCGCGCCCAGCTGCCGGGCGTTGCGGCACTCGTGCATCTCCACCAACTCGGCGTACTCCGGTGCGGCGGAGTCGCCCGTGCCCCACTGGGCGTGCGGCTCCGGATTCAACCAGTAGACGCGGCGGGCCCGCTCGGCCACCTGCCGCACCGCGGACAGGTTCGGGTCGCTCATGTTCGTACGGGCGTCGCCCAGCACGAACACCGTCGTGCGCGGGCCCACCGCCTCGCCGTAGCGCTCCGCGAACTCGCCCAGTGCGACGCCGTAGTCGCTGCTGCCGTGCCAGCCCGTGAGCGTCGCCTCCGCCCGGATACGGGCGCCCAGCCCCTCCGGGTCGGCCGCACCGTGCTCGAGCAGCCGGGTCACCTCGTCCAGCCGGTTGACGAAGGCGAACACCCGCACCTTGCTGAACTGGTCGTGCAGCGCCTGCACCAGCAGCATCGTGAAGTCCGAGAACCCGGACACCGACCCCGACACATCGCACAGCAGCACCAGTTCGGGCCGTACCGGACGGCGCCTGCGCAGCACCGGCTTCATCGGCACCCCGCCCGTGGACAGGGAACCGCGCAGGGTGCGCCGCAGATCGATGCTGCCGCGGGAGGCGCGGCGCCGGCGGGCCGCGAGCCGGGTGGCCAGCTTGCGGGCCAGCGGCTGAACCGTCCTGCGCAACTCGGCGAGCTGGAGCTTCCCGGCGTACAGGAAGTCGACCCGGTCGGGCGTGGTGGCCACCGCGCGCCGGGCGAGCTCGTCCCGGTCGCGCTGCTCGGCGATCCGGCGCCGCGCCTCCACGGCCACCTGTCTGCGGAAGGTCTCGATGCGCCGCCGGATCTCGTCGTCGAGCAGCCTGTCGGCGAACCCGGAACTGCCGTTGCGCGCCTGGACGTTCTCGCGGACGCGGGCGAGCAGGGTCTGCGGGCGGAGTCGGTCGAGCGCCTGATACGACGACCAGCCCTGCGACCCCGGTGACGCACCGTAACCGCCGAAGCCGTCGACCGCCTCCGCCGCCAGCTGCCCCATCAGGACGACGTCGCCCGCGGCGAGTGCGGCGGCGAGCCGTTCCCGCAGATCGTCCCGGTCCGCGGCCTGAGTCTCCGGCGCGCCGACGCCCCGCGGGAAGTACAGGTCGAAGACCGGGTCGAACACCTGCCGCTGCACCGTGCCGTGCAGCAGCGTCGCGGCCAGCCCCTCCCGCAGCAGCTCACGGTCCGCCAGGCCCAGTGCCGCCACCGCCTGCGCCGCGTCCACGGTCTCACCCGTGCCGATCCGCATGCCGTGCGCGCGCAGCGCCCCGACCAGCGAGGTGAGGCGCTCCGCCACTCCGGGGGCGGTCATATGGCGTCCAGGTCCAGCTTGGCGGCCGCCTTGAGGACATCGTCCTGGTGCTTGAGCAGGACGCCGAGGCTGTCGCGTACGACGTTCTCGTCGAGGGTGTCGGCGCCGAGTGCGAGGAGAGTGCGCGCCCAGTCGATCGTCTCGGCGACCGAGGGCACCTTGCGCAGGTCCATCGCGCGCAGCGCACCGACCACCCGCACCACCGAGCCGGCCAGTGCCTCGTCCAGGCCGGGCACCTTCAGCCGGACGATCCGTCGCTCCAGCTCCTGCTCGGGGAAGCCGATGTGCAGGAACAGACAGCGACGGCGCAGGGCCTCGGACAGCTCGCGGCTCGCGTTCGAGGTCAGGACGACGAAGGGGCGGCGGGTCGCGGTGATGGTGCCCAGCTCGGGAACCGTGACCTGGAAGTCGCTCAGCACCTCCAGGAGCAGGCCCTCCACCTCGACGTCCGCCTTGTCGGTCTCGTCGATCAGCAGCACCTTGGGGTCGTCGCCGCGGATGGCGGTGAGCAGGGGGCGGGTGAGCAGGAACTCCTCGCTGAAGATGTCCGTGCGGGTCTCGTCCCAGGTCTCGTCGCGGCCCGCGCTGATCCGCAGCAGCTGCTTGGCGTGGTTCCACTCGTACAGCGCCCGGGACTCGTCGACGCCCTCGTAGCACTGCAGCCGGACCAGCCGGGCGCCCGCCACCTCGGCCACGGCCTTGGCGAGCTCCGTCTTGCCGACCCCGGCGGGGCCCTCCACCAGCAGCGGCTTGCCCAGACGGTCGGCGAGGAAGACGGTCGTGGCGACCGCGGGTGAGGCGAGATAGCCGGTGGCGGCCAAACGCGCGGAGACGTCGTCGACGGATGAGAACAGCAACGGGGCCTCCAGCTCGGCATGGGGTCGGAACTACTATCTAAGCGCTTGTTCACCCCCTCTGTCACGCAAAATGCGGGGGGCGGCCGCCGAGCCGGAAAAGCACAGGTCAGCGAGGTGGAAGCCCGTTGTCAGTGGTGCCTTGTACGTTTCGGGCATGGGGATCTACCTGGTCAGTGTCGGTGCGCAGGAGTGGTTCAACGACGACGCGGAGGAAGGCGGCCGAGGAGCCGTCGCCTCCGCGCTCGACGAGGAGCTGAGACGGCGCGGTCTGCCGCCGTACACCTCGGTTCCCGAGGAGGCGGACTTCGTGCGCGGCTCGGGGATGTCGTTCGAGGAGAAGCTGGTGCCTCCCATGGACCGCTTCAGCGCGCTGTGCCGCTCGCATCTGTCACGGGCCGAGGAGGAGCTGCTCTGCGGCTGGACCCTGCTGGTGCCACTCTCCCTCGACGAGGAGATCTGGCTCCCCGTCAACTCCGCCTACACGGACGAGACGATGGTCGCCGGCGCCCCTCAGGTGCTCCGCCTCGCCGAGCGGCTGGCGAGGGCCGTCGAACTCCCGGTGGACGAGATACCGGCGACCAACGACAACCTGGACCTGACCACGTGGTTCCTGGACGGACCGGCGAAGGACCTGGCCGCCGCACGACCCGGCCCCTGGAGCGAGGACCTGGACACCGCGTTCTACGTGGCGCTGTATGTGCGGGCCGCCCAGCACTCGCTGCGCCGCGGCTGCCCGATCGTCTACTGCTGACACGGACCCGGCGATGAGGGTGAAGACAATCCCGGGACGGCGTTGAACACCATCCCGGGATTTCGTTGTGTCGGGTCATGCAGGGTCGTAGGAGGGCTTTGGGTCTTGTTGCGTTTCTGGCGTGGCGGCGGGTTCGCCGCGGGTGTTGGAGGCACGCAGCCCGATCGCTCCGGCCGCCAGGAGACAGAGGGCGCTGACGAGCAGGGCCCGCTGGAATCCCGCGGTGAGTGCGTCCGGGGGCGGGGTGTGGGCGGCCAGCAGGTGGCTGGTGCGGCTGGTCGCGATCCCGCTGAACACCGCCAGGCCGAGCGCTGACCCGAGCTGGAAGGAAGTGGTGATCAGGGCCGCGGCCAATCCGGCCCGATCCTCCGGAACGCCCGCGTTCGCGGCCGTCTGGACACCGGCGTACAACAGCCCCAGCCCGACTCCCATGAGGACCAGCGGGGCGAGCAGGTTGCCGAGATAGGTGCCCTCCACCGGGATGCGGGACAGCCACAGGATGCCACCGGCGGCGAGCAGCGCACCGGAGACGATGATCGGACGGGTACCGGTCCGGACGAACATCTTCGTGGCCACCGTCGACCCGAACCCGATGCCGACGCTCACCGGTACATACGAGAGCCCGGACCGCAGCTGGGAGTAGCCCAGGACGTTCTGCATGTACAGAGTGACGAAGAAGAACATCGAGTAGAACCCGGCCCACGCGATCACCTGGGTGGCATCTGCCGCGGCCAGGCCCCTGATCCGGAAGATCGACAGCGGGACCAGCGGATGGGCGCGCCGCTGCTCGTTGACCACGAAGGCGGCCATCAGCAACGCCGAGGCGGCCAGCCCGCCGACGGTGCGGCCCGCACCCCAGCCCTCGTCCGGCGCCTTCACCAGCGTGAAGATCAGCAGCAGCATGCCGGCGGTGACCAGCACCGCGCCGACCACGTCGAAACCGCCCGGCACGGACCGGCCGTGGTCGGCCTTCAGGATCCGGAACGCCCCGAACAGCACCAGCGCGCACAGCGGGAGGTTCACGAAGAACACCCACCGCCAGCCGAAGTCCTCGGTGAGCAGCCCGCCGAAGAGCAGGCCGGCCGCCGAGGCCATCCCGCTGATCCCGGCCCACACGCCCAGCGCCTTGTGCCGGTCGGAGCCCTGGAAGGAGGTGGTCACGAGGGACAGCGCGGCCGGGGACATCATCGCCGCCCCGAAGCCCTGGGCGATCCGGGCGCCGACCAGCACACCCTGGTTCTCGGCCAACCCGCAGGCCAGCGAGGAGGCCGCGAACAGCGCGGTCCCGGCGATCAGCATCCGCCGCCGCCCCAGCAGGTCCCCGGCCCGACCGCCCAGCAGCAGGAACCCGCCGTAGGTGATCAGATAGCCGCTGACCACCCACTGCAGGTTCTGCACCGAGAACCCCAGATGCGTACGGATGGTGGGCAGCGCGACGTTCACGATCGCGCCGTCCATGACGTCCAGGAACGTCACCGCGCACAGCAGCGCCAGTGTGACCTTGCCGCGCCCGGTCGCCAGGAACGACCCCCGCGGCGGTGCCGTCGATGCGGTCATGGCGTCGCTCACGACCCGGCGGCTTCCATCACGGGGCCGACCTCGACCCCGCCGCCGGCCCGCAGCACCGGGCAGTCCTTGGCCAGCGCCAGTGCGCGGTCCATGTCCTCGGCGGACACCACCGAGTAGGCGACCATCCGGGAATCGCTGCCGCCGACCTCGCCGAGCGAGGCGTAATCGGTCACCGCGTTGCCGATGTCCACCAGGGCCGATCCCAGCCCGCCGAACCAGGCCTGCCACTCGGCCGGCGTCCCGGCGTGGGGCTTGTAGCCGGAGGGCACACGGAAGGAGAAAACGTACTTGGCCATGATCTGTGGTCCTGTTCTGGGTCCGGGGCGCGTCCCCGACCGGGACCGCCTCCAACCGGGTAGACGTCGGCGCCCGCCCGAAATTGGTCGGCGCGCCACCGCCCAATTCGCCGGACCGATGGCGTCTTCATCGTTGAGCGAGCCGAACGCAGCCGACGGAAGAAGAGCGAGGATGCATGCCGATGGAGAGGGACACGACGGACCTGATCGCTCGGGCCCGGGCAGGCGACCACCAGGCGTTCCGCGACCTGGTACAGGGCCACTCCCACGAGCTGCAGGTGCACTGCTACCGCATCCTGGGATCGTTGCAGGACGCCGAGGACGCGCTCCAGGAGACCCTCGTGTCCGCCTGGCGTAACCTCGGCGAGTTCGGCGAGCGGTCCTCGCTCCGGACCTGGCTCTACAAGATCGCGACCAATCGGTGCCTGAGCATGCTGCGCGCCAATGGCAGGCGCCCCCGCATCGCTGCCCCGCTGCCCGAGACCGACCTGCCCGAACCCACCGGCACCGGCGACGCCCCGGCCTGGCTGGAGCCCTACCCCGACGTCCTGCTCGACCACCTCGTCGACCGCCACCCCGGACCGGAGGCCCGCTACGAGACCACCGAGGCCATCTCGTTGGCCTTCGTCACCGCCCTGCAACTGCTGCCACCACGCCAACGCGCCGCCCTCGTCCTCCGCGACGTCCTGGGTTACCACGCAGCCGAAGTCGCCCAGATGCTCGGCACCACCCAGGAAGCCGTGAGCAGCGCCCTGAAACGCGCCCGCGCCACCGTCGACAACCACCTCGCCGACCCCAGCGGCCGCGACAACGTCGGTCTCGGCTCTGCGTCCCGATCCGACACCGCCGCCGAACAGCGGCTCGTCGCCCGGTTCACCGACGCCATGGAACGCGCCGACCTGGACGCCCTGATCGAACTGCTCGTCACCGACGTGAGACTCTCCATGCCCCCGGCCATGCTGGAGTACCGCGGCATCGAAACAGCCCAGCGCATCCTGGCCGCCGTCACCTTCCGCCCCGGCCGCGCCTACCGCGCGGTCCCCACCCGCGCCAACGGCCAGCCGGCCTTCGGTATGTACCTGGCGGACCCGCACACCGGTGTCTACCGCGCCTACTGCCTCCTGGTCCTCACCACCGCCGTCGACCACATCACAGCCATCACCAGCTTCAGCACCGACGTCATGACACGCTTCGGACTGCCCCGGACCCTCCCCGAAACGGATTGACAGACTTCGGGCGCCCCCTGTTGTCCGGCGCCCGAAGACGGAGGTGCCGGAACGGCAGCCGCCGCCCGGCGCCGCATGGCAGTCGTCCTGTCGCCGCCCCTGCGCGCTCGCCGACGGTACGGAGACTACGAATGGACGTCGGCGCCCGCCCCACCGCTCACCAGCACCACCTCCAGAGTGCGCGGACCGTGCACCCCCTCGACCCGGTCCAGCTCGATGTCGCTGGTGGCCGAGGGGCCGGAGATCCAGGTCAACGGGCGGGTCGGGTCGAGGCGTTCGAGGGCCTGGGGCACGGACGAGACGACCTGCTCCGGGACGCGCACGACACAGATGTGGTGGTCGGGGACGAGGGTGACGCGGCGGCGGCCCTGGTCGGGGCTGCCGTCCAGGATGATGGTGCCGGTCTCGGCGATGGCGACCGCGCAGCCGGTGACCACGCTCTCGACCTGGTCCAGCTCGTGGGGTGTGCTCTCGCCGCGATCCGGCACCCGCTCGGCGTCCGTCCCCGCGAGCCACTCCTCGTCCAGCCCGGACGGCACCAGTACCGTCTTCGAACCCCGCTCGGCGAGCAACCGGCCGATCACCGCCGCCAGCTCGGCCCCTGTGCAGCGGTGCACGATCGCCCGGTAGTCCGCCAGATTCTCGGCCAGCAGATCCACCGTCTGCTCGGCACTCCGCGCCCCGTGCTCCCGCAGATAGTCGCGCGAAACGGCCTGCTCGTACGGCCGGTCGTCCTGCGGTACGTCCGCGAGTGCGCGCCGTACCCGGCCCAGGATCCGTTCCCTGCTGCTCACTTCGCGCCGTCCTTTCCGCCGTTCGTACGCTGCCACCAGTCGCGGAACGGTTCCGCGGGCACCGCCGGCAGATCCCGGCTGCCGCTCCACGCCTTGCCCGGACCGGGCAGCGTCCGGGGGTGGATGCGGCGGGTGCGGGAGGCGAGCCGCTGGCCGGTGCGCAGGGCGCCCGGGTGCGTGAACGCCCAGCGGGCCGCGCGCATCGCCGCCCGCTCGGCTGCGTGCCCCTTCGCGGGCTGCAGCACCACCTTGTTGCCCTCGCGGGTCACCTGCCCGCCCTCCACGACCCGTTCCCGCAGATGGACCAGGACCTCCGGGATGTCGATGGCGACCGGGCACACCTCGTAGCAGGCACCGCACAGCGACGAGGCGTACGGCAGGGAGGCGTCGATCTCGCTTGCGGTACCCCGGAGTTGGGGGCTGAGGATGGCGCCGATCGGGCCGGGATAGACGGAGCCGTAGGCGTGGCCGCCCGCCCGCTCGTAGACCGGGCAGACGTTCAGACACGCCGAGCAGCGGATGCAGCGCAGCGCCTGGCGGCCGACCTCGTCGGCGAGGGTGTCGGTGCGGCCGTTGTCGAGCAGCACCAAGTGGAAGGTGCGCGGTCCGTCGTCATCCGTGGTGCCGGTCCATGTCGAGGTGTAGGGGTTCATGCGCTCGGCGGTAGAGGAGCGGGGGAGGGTCTGCAGGAACACCTCCAGGTCCTGCCAGGTCGGCACGATCTTCTCGATGCCGACGACCGAGATCAGCGTCTCGGGCAGGGTCAGGCACATCCGTCCGTTGCCCTCGGACTCGACGACCACCAGCGTGCCGGTCTCGGCGACCATGAAGTTGGCGCCGGAGATGCCGACCTTGGCGCGCAGGAACTTCTCCCGCAGATGGAGGCGGGCGGCCTCGGCGAGTTCGGCGGGCGTGTCGGTCAGGCCCTCGGGGGCCGGACGGCCCCACTCGCTCATCTCACGCTCGAAGATGTCCCGGATCTCGCCACGGTTGCGGTGGATCGCCGGGACCAGGATGTGCGAGGGCCTGTCCTTGCCCAACTGCACGATGAGTTCGGCGAGGTCGGTCTCGTAGGCGCGGATGCCCTCGGCCTCGAGCGCTTCGTTGAGGCCGATCTCCTGCGTGGCCATCGACTTGACCTTGACGACCTCCCTCTCTCCGGTCGCCTTCACCAGGTCGGCCACGATCCGGTTGGCCTCGTCGGCGTCGGCGGCCCAGTGCACGATGCCGCCCGCGGCCGTGACCGACTCCTCCAACTGCTCCAGATACCGGTCGAGATGACGCAGCGTATGGTCCTTGATCCGCTTGCCCGCCTCCCGCAGCGCCGCCCAGTCCGACACCTCCGCGACGGCCTTGGCCCGCTTGGCGCGGATGGTGTGGGTGGCGTGCCGCAGATTGCCGCGCAGCGTCGGATTGTTCACCGCCTCGTGCGCGGCCTTCGGGAAGGCCGGCATCCCTACGAACGTCCCGCTCATACGGCCGGCTCCTCCTCCGTGCTCGCCAGGATCTCCGCGATGTGCATCGGCCGCATGCCGCTGCTGAGCCGCGTCATCGTCCCGCCGATGTGCATCAGGCAGGAGTTGTCGGCCGCGCACAGCACCTCCGCGCCGGTCGACTCGGCGTTGCGCACCTTGTCCGTGCCCATCGCCGCCGAGACGTCGGAGTTCTTCAGGGCGAAGGTGCCGCCGAAGCCGCAGCACTCCTCGGCACCCGGCAGCTCGACCAGCTCCAGTCCCTTCACGGCCTGGAGCAGCCGGCGCGGGCGGTCGCCGAGCCCCAGGCCGCGCAGTCCGTGACAGGTCGGGTGGTAGGTCACCCGGTGCGGGTAGTGCGCGCCGACGTCGGTCACCCCGAGCACGTCCACCAGGAACTCGGTGAGCTCGTACGTCTTCGGGACGACGGGAGCCAATGTCGCCGCGAGGGTGTCACCGCGCCCCTCGGCCCGCGCCCGCTCACCCATCCGCGGATACAGCTCCCGCACCATGGCCCCGCACGACCCGGACGGCGTCACGATCGCCTCGTACTCCCCGAAGACATCGGAGAAATGCCGGGCCAGCGGCTCCGCCTCATGCCGGTACCCGGTGTTGTAGTGCGCCTGCCCGCAGCAGGTCTGGGCCATCGGGAAGTCGACCTCAACGCCCAGCCTGGTCAGCACTTTCACCACGGCGCGCCCGGTCTCCGGATAGAGCGTGTCGTTGACGCAGGTCAGGAACAGGGCGACACGCATCGCGGCTCCTTGTGATCGATCATCGGATGAGTGAAGGGTAGCCGGGGGACGCTACGTGGGGGAGACCCCGTCACCTTCCGGTGAGCCGGGCCTGCGCCTCACGCCACCGGGCGGTGTCGCCGCGCGGCTCGTAGCGGGTCAGCGGCTGGGTGCGGGTGAGCAGGCGCCGGCCGCTCGCGAGGTCGCCGACCAGCCCGTGCGCCCGGGCCTGGACCAGCACGTTCCCCAGTGCCGCCGCCTCCGTCGGACCCGCCACCACGGGCAGCCCGCACGCGTCGGCGGTCAGCTGGCACAGCAGGGCGTTGCGGGTACCGCCGCCGACGACGTGCACGACGTCGACCGGATGCGAGGCCAGCCTCTGGGCGTCCTCGATCGCCCGGCGGTGGGCCAGGGCCAGTGAGTCGAGGATGCAGCGCGTGATCTCCGCGGGGGATCCGGGCACCGGCTGCCGCGAGACACGGCACGCCTCGGCGATCCGCTCCGGCATCCGCCCCGGCGCCAGGAACGCCGCATCGCCCGCATCCACCACCGACCGCAGCGCCGGCACCTTGGCCGCCTCCAGCAGCAGCTCGCCCAGCTCCGGTTCGCCCCAGGCCCGTACGCACTCCTGGAGCAGCCACAACCCCATGATGTTGCGCAGATAGCGGACCGTGCCGTCCAGCCCCAGCTCATTGGTGAAGTTGGCGGCCCGGCTCTCCTCGCTCAGCACGGGCGCGCCCAGCTCGAGACCGGCCAGCGACCAGGTCCCGGTGCAGATGTAGGCGAACCGTTCGCCGTCGGCCGGTACGGCGGCCACCGCGGACGCGGTGTCGTGCGAGCCGACCGCCGTCACCGGCACCGGACCCCTCAGCCCGGTCTCCTCCAGCACCTCCGGCCGCAGCACACCCGCCGGATCGCCAGGCTGCCGCAGCGGCGCGAACAACCCCAGGTCGACCCCCACGCGTGAGGCGACCTCGGACGACCACTCGCGCGTCCGGGGATCGATCAGCTGGGTCGTCGAGGCGTTGGTGAGCTCGGTGCCCTGCTCGCCGGTGAGCCAGTACGACATCAGGTCCGGGATGAGCAACAGCCGCTCGGCATGGGCGAGTTGCGCCGACTCCTTGGCCGCGACCAACTGATACAGGGTGTTGAAGGGCGCGTACTGCAACCCCGTCGCCGCATACAGCTGCTCGGCGGGCACGCTCGCCCACACCTTCTCCGCGACTCCTTCGGTGCGGGAGTCCCGGTAGTGCACGGGATTGCCGAGCAGCGCCCCGTCCGCGTCCAGCAGCCCGTAGTCCACGGCCCAGCTGTCGATGCCGACGGAATCGACCTGCCCGGCGGCCCGCAGCCCGTCCAGAACACCCCCGTACAGGGAGAGGATGTCCCACCGCAACCCCTCGGGCACCCGTACGGGCCGGTTGGGGAAGCGGTGCGTCTCGGTCAGCTCCAGGCTGTCGGGGCCGACGCGGCCGACCATGACACGCCCGCTGGACGCGCCGAGGTCGACCGCGGCGTACGACTTCACGAGCGCGCTCACCGCAGGAAGGCGGCCGCGACGCCGGCGTCGACCGGGACGTGCAGCCCCGTGGTGTGGGTCAGCTCCCCGCCGGTCAGCGCGAACACGGCGTTCGCGACATGCTCCGGCAGGACCTCACGCTTGAGGATGGTCCGCTGCGCGTAGAACTCGCCCAGCTTCTCCTCCGGCACCCCGTACACGGCCGCCCGCTGTGCGCCCCAGCCGCCCGCGAAGATCCCGGAACCGCGCACCACACCGTCCGGGTTGACCCCGTTGACGCGGATGCCGTGCTCGCCCAACTCGGCGGCCAACAGCCGTACTTGATGAGCCTGGTCGGCCTTGGTGGCCGAGTAGGCGATGTTGTTGGGCCCGGCGAAGACGGCGTTCTTGGAGGCGATGTACACGATGTCGCCGCCCAGCTCCTGCGCGATTATCACCCGGGCCGCCTCCCGCGACACGAGGAAGGACCCACGGGCCATGATGTCGTGCTGCAGGTCCCAGTCGCGCGCCGAAGTCTCCAACAACGGCTTCGAGATGGAGATCCCGGCGTTGTTGACCACCAGATCGACCCCGCCGAAGGCGAGCACGGCCGCCTTGAAGGCCGCCACGATCTGCTCCTCGTCCGTCACGTCCACCGTCACGGCGACGGCCTTGTCCGAACCACCCAACTCCTCGGCCACAGCGGCCGCGTTCTCCGCGTTGAGATCGGCGACGACGACACACGCGCCCTCAGCGACCAGCCGCTCCGCGATGGCCCTGCCGATACCGCTGCCCGCTCCTGTCACGAGCGCGACCCGCGTCGCCAGCGGCTTGGGCTTCGGCATCCGCTGGAGCTTGGCCTCCTCCAACGCCCAGTACTCGATGCGGAACTTCTCCGACTCCTCGATCGGCGCATACGACGACACGGCCTCGGCCCCGCGCATCACGTTGATGGCGTTGACATAGAACTCGCCGGCCACCCGCGCGGTCTGCTTGTCCTTGCCGAAGCTGAACATGCCCACACCCGGAACCAGCACGATCGCCGGGTCGGCGCCGCGCATCGCGGGGGAGCCGGGCAGCGCGTGCCGCTGGTAGTAGGCGGCGTATTCCTCGCGGTACTCGGCGTGCAGCTCCTTCAGCCGCGCGATCGCCTCCTCCACGGGAGCGGACGGCGGCAGGTCGAGCACCAGCGGCCGTACCTTCGTCCGCAGGAAGTGGTCCGGGCAGGAGGTCCCGAGCGCGGCGAGCCGCGGATGCTCGGCCCGCTCCAGGAACTCCAGCACGACATCGGAGTCGTTGAAGTGCCCGACCTGCGGCTTGTCCTGAGAGGCAACGGCCCGCACATACGGCGCCAACGCCGCCGCCCGCTCCCGCCGCTCGGCCTCGGGCAGCGCTTCGTAACCCGCGATCACCGGCCCGAACGGCTCGTCCTTTCCCCGCTCGGCGAGGAACGCCTCGGCGGTGCGGATGATGTGCAGCGAGTTCCGCTCGCACTCCTCAGAGGTCTCGCCCCAGGCGGTGATCCCGTGCCCGCCGAGGATGCACCCGATGGCCTGCGGGTTGGCCTCCTTGACCGCCGCGATGTCCAGCCCCAGCTGAAACCCGGGCCGCCGCCACGGCACCCACACCACCGTGTCGCCGAAACACTCGGCGGTCAGCTTCTCTCCGTCGGCCGCGCAGGCCAGCGCGATCCCGGAATCGGGGTGCAGATGATCGACGTGCGCGGCGTCCACCAGACCGTGCATCGCGGTGTCGATGGAGGGCGCGGCACCCCCCTTCCCGTGCAGGCAGTAGTCGAACGCGGCGACCATTTCGTCCTCACGCTCGACACCCGGATAGACCCCCCGCAAGGCCCGCAACCGATCCAGCCGCAACGCGGCGAGCCCGGCCTCGGTGAGCGTGCCGAGATCACCACCGGATCCCTTGACCCACATCAACTCGACGTCACCACCGGTGACAGGGTCGGTGTCGGTGCCCTTCGCGGAAGTGTTGCCGCCGGCGTAGTTGGTATTACGGGGATCAGCACCGAGCCGATGGGACCGGGCCAGCAGAGCGGCGGCTTCGGGGTGGGATGCCATGTCCATTCAGTCCTTCGAAAGTTACGTGCCCCGTTAGGGGCGCGGGGCTGTATCGATGTGCGGCTCCGCCGGGCGGGCGCGACCAGCCGCATCCGGGCCCGCAGCCTGCGAACAACAAGTTCAGGCGGACGAGTGGCAGCGTTCAGGCTCCCCATCCAGCTTGTTGTCCGCCGACCCGTTCTTCGACGATTTTCTCGGCCCATCCGGAGCGGCGGTAGGCGCCGATCGGGTCGGCATCGAGCCCCATCTCCTGGCGGACCTCGGCGAGCAGCGGCCGGACGTCGGTGTTGTAGGCGTCCATCAGCACGGCGTTGGCTTCGAGGACGTCACC
>NZ_JBEPBA010000044.1:0-48857 GCF_040298885.1 Streptomyces sp. NPDC001137 | reverse complement strand
GCTGGACGCCCTACTGAGCAGAGAGCGCGCGGCCAGGACCGTGACGGACTCGAACCACCTTCCTTGCATCGCCGAGGAGTTTCCCGTGGACAGCGCCCCCTCTGCCGTATGAGCCACTAGGCGTACGTGCTGATGTCCTTGATCATGGCGAAGCCCAGGCCGTATGCGCTCATGCCTCTCCCGTACGCCCCCACGTGCACCCCCTGCTGCGTGGAACCCGCGAGGACCCAGCCGAACTCGGACTCGCGGTAGTGGAACGGCGTGGGGACGCCGTCCACCGGCAGCGACAGCGTCGACCAGTCCGGACCGGCCAGGTCGTCCGCGAGGGCCCAGGCCGTCTCGGTCTGCTGCTCCAGCCAGTCGTCCCGCAGGGAGTGGTCCATCTGGCCCGGCCAGGTGAAGGACAGCAGCCCCACACCCGCGAGCCAGGCCGCCGAGGACACCGAGGTGGCCTCCAGGAGCCCCGTGCCGTCCGCGCTGCGCCGCACGGGGTTGGCCGCGACCGTCACCACGACCGCGAACTTCTCCTTGGGCTCTCCGGCCGTCCCGACCGCGTACTCGTTCTTCACGGAGGGCTCGTCGCCGTGCCCGATCGAACCGTGCTCGACAGCGTCGTCGGCCGCCATCCCGACCTGCATCAGCCAGCGCGGACCCGTGAAGGCCTCGTCGAGGCCGTACCACGGGAAGGGCGCCAGCAGGTAGCCGTCGACCGTGCGCCGGGCGGAGGGCAGCTGTTCCTGGCCCTCCGCGGCCGGCGCCTGCGCGACTGCCTGACTCGTCGTCTCCATGTGCCCGGACGCCTCCTCGTTCTCGTCGGACCGGAGCGGCCCGCCCCCCTTCGGGCGGCGTTACTCCTCGAAGTACGGTCCGCACAACAACTCGGCAGCATAGCCACCCCGCTCAGGACAGCACGGAAACCGCCCGGCGCGTGGGTCGCGCCGAAGGCTGGTTCAGGCCGTGCGGAGGCGCCGTGGACTATGAAACGCGTCACGTAGGGCGCGGGTACGGCGCAGGGGATCAGCCGGGGCGTACGGCTCAGAGGCCCGAGTTCTCAGGTGGCGTCCGCGTCGAAGGGCGGGCGGTCGATCTCCTCGGGCTTCTTCGTCATGTCGACACGGCCGCCGGTGGAACCGGAGGTCGAGGAGGAGGGGGACGAGGAGGACGGCGCTTCGGTGCCGTGGACGGCGTCCGTGACCTCGGCCATCTCCTTCTTCAGGTCGAAACCGTTGCGGATCTCCTTGAGCCCCAGTTCGTCGTTGTCCAGCTGCTTGCGGATGAACGTCTTGGGGTTCAGGTCCTCGAACTCGAAGTCCTTGAACTCCGGGCCCAGTTCACTGCGGATGTCCTGCTTCGCGCTCTCCGAGAACTCACGGATCTTGCGGATCGTCCGTGTGACGTCCTGAATGACCTTCGGGAGCTTGTCCGGACCGAAGACGAGCACGGCAAGGACAACGAGCGTCACCAGCTCGAGCGGTCCTATGTCATTGAACACCTGAAGCTCCTTGCGATGTCCTCGGTCCTCGGCCCTCGGTGGTCTGTGCGGGTCTTCCGTGGTCCGGGCCGGATCCACGGTACCCGGCGATCCCGTACGACCGGTACCGTCCCGAGCTTTCCGAGTGCGTCTTCGTGCGCGGTTTTGGGGGGTTGTTTGCCTGTGGGGCGGTGGTGGGGGGCGTACCTGTGAGGTTCGTGTCCATCAGTCGCCGCCGGCGGAACCGAGCACCAGCGAGATCTTCTTCTCCTCGCCGCCGCGCCGCACGGTCAGTTCCAGGCGGTCGCCGGGGCGGTGGGCGCGGGTCTTGACGATCAGCTCCTCGCCGGAGTGCACGCGCTCGCCGTCCACCTCGGTGATGATGTCTCCCGCCTTGATGCCGGCCTTGTCACCCGGGCCGCCCTTGCTGACGGCGGGGCCGCCACCGGAGGCCTTGGTGCCGACGCGGGCGCCGTCCCCGGAGTAGTCCATGTCGAGGGTGACGCCGATGACGGGGTGGGTGGCCCTGCCGTTGTTGATGAGTTCCTCGGCGACCCGCTTGGCCTGGTTGACGGGGATGGCGAAGCCGAGCCCGATGGAACCGGCCTGGCCGCTCTCGTCGGTGCTGCTGTCGGCGGACCGGATGGCGGAGTTGATGCCGATGACACGGGCCTTCGAGTCGAGGAGGGGCCCGCCGGAGTTGCCGGGGTTGATCGGCGCGTCGGTCTGCAGCGCGTCGACGTACGAGACGTCGCTCCCGTCGGAGCTGTCGCCGCCGGCGGTGATGGGGCGTTCCTTGGCGCTGATGATGCCGGCGGTGACGGTGCCCTCCAGGTCGAAGGGGGCGCCGATGGCGACGACGGGGTCGCCGACCTGGACATTGTCGGAATTGCCGAGGGCCATGGGCTTCAGCCCGCGCACATTGCTGACCTTGACGACGGCCAGGTCGTAGCCGCTGTCCCGCCCCACGATGGTGGCCTTGGCGGTGTCCCCGCTGTTGAAGGTCACGGATATCTCGCCCGTACCGCCCGTGGACCCGGCGGCCGGTTCGACGACGTGGTTGTTGGTGAGGATGTGACCCTGGTCGTCGAGCACGAACCCTGTTCCGGTACCGGACTCGTCGGCGCCCGTCACATGCAGGGTCACCACGCTGGGCAGAGCCCGGGCGGCGATCCCGGCCACACTGTCCGGAGCCCGCCCGGCGGGCTCCTTCCCGGCCTGCGGCAGCTCTACGGCCCCTACGCCCCCGTTGCGCTCGAGGTACGCCCCGATACCCCCACCGACCACGCCGGACACCAGCGCCAGCGCCAAAGCACCCCCCACCAGCCCGCTCCGCACCCGCCGCCGCTCGACGGCAGCCCCGGTCTGCTGGAGGGGGGCGGCAGCCCAGGGGTCGTAGTTCTGCCAGGGGGTGGACAGGAGCGGGGCGCCGGGCGTACCGGCAAGATCGGACACGGCAGGAGGCGCCGGCTGGGCCGCCGTGCCGGAAGGCTGCGTGGGGGCGGAGGCACCGTGGGGCTCGGGGGCTGCCAGGGGGGCCGGTACGCCGGCGACGGGTGCACCGGGAGCCGGTGGCGGCACCGGGGTCGGGGCGGTCTGGTGCGTGGAGGCCGCCACGGGAGCGACCGGCGTTCCGGGAGGCGACGGCGGCATCGGAGCCGGGGCACCGTGGGGCGGCGCCGGGGCGGCCGGGGGCGTGGAGGCCGCCACGGGGGTGACCGGCGTTCCGGGGGTGACCGGCGTTCCGGGAGGCGACGGCGGCATCGGGGCCGGGGCGCCGTGGGGCGGCGTCGGTATCGCTGTGCCCTGCGCGGTTCTGGCCGCCGGGTGCTGTACCGGCGGAGCGGGGGCCCAGGGGCCGGGCTCGCCGTAGGGCGGGGTGCTGTAGGGATCAGGGTCGTGCAGCGGTCGGGGACGCTCGGCGGCGGGCGGGGCGGGGGCATCCAGGCCCCGGTCCGCGAAGGAGGCCGCCTCAGCGGGCGGGTGCAGCTCGAAGTCTCCCCCGGTGCGCGGCTCCTCAGGGTCCTGTCCCTCGGGGGTGCTCAGCGAGCCGACGGCGAGGCGGTCCCCGGCCGTATCCTGCGGAGCCATCAGCTCGAAGTCACCGTCGGGGAGAGCGCCTCCGCCCGTGGAAACCGAGCCCTCGCTCCCGGCAACAGCCGCGGCCTCAGCGGAAAAACCTTCCGGCTGGCCGAGCTCGACGTCTCCCTCGGGCACAGCCGCAGGGACGTCGTCAGCGCCCTCCGGCCGACCGGGCTCCGCGGCAGCCTCGGAGGCGGCTGCCCCACTGCGGTCCACGGCCGGCGGGTCCAACTCGAAGTCGCCGCCGGCACCGTGTGCCGGAGCTGCCCCACCGTCCACCGGCGCCGTCCCGGCCACGGGTCGCGGCCCGGCATCCGCAGCCCCACTGCGACCGGCCGCGGAGTCGGCGACCACCGTCGAGCCAGCAACCGCAGCCGCGACCGTCGGCGAATCCGGACTCGCATCCACAGACATCGGCGAACCGGCAGCGGCACCCGCCGCATCCACGACGGCCGTCGACCCCTCGGCCGGTCCTGCCGCCGTGTTCACGACCGCCGCTGAATCCGGAGCTGCGCCCACGGACGCCGGTGAACCGGCACCGGTAGCCGCAGCCTCCACCCGCCCCGCCGCCGAACCCAGTGCCGTCTCCGCGGCCCCCGGTGCAGGCGCCGCAGGGGTCTGCGGGCGTGGCCGGTTCCACCACTTCGGCTTCGTGGGCTTCCCCTCGTTCATGCTCTCCCCACAGCTGGCCACGGCGCAGCACGGCACGTCGGCGGTGGCCTCAGTCGTCGACTCCGCGCGCGGCTGACTGCCGTGGGCGCGGTCCACCCTGGATTCAACCAGGTTCGCGGGCCGTCGCGCAGGGGCCGGTCAGCGGGAGGCGTGGGGGGAGGAGGGAGCGGAGGCCGAGTCGGGGACGGGTGCGGCCAGCAGGCCGGGGGACGAGGCCTCGGGGGCCGTGGACCACGAGGTCAGGGTGAGCAGCGGGGTCGTGGTGAGCGGACGTATCAGCGGGGACATCACTGCGGCGCCCGCCATCACGGGGGTGGTCAGCGTGTGCACGGTCTGCGCCGCGGTGGCGGGGCTCGGTACCCCCGGCAGCAGCGGTGCGGACACCTGGGTGGGGGCCACCGGGGCGTCACCGAGCGACTGCCGGCCCTGCGCGAGCAGCGGGCCGCCGCCACGGCGCCGCTGGGTCTCGGGAGCCGTCGCGGCGCCCGTCCCCTGCGTACGCATCGGGGTCACATTGCTGCCCGCCCCCGTGCCGCCGCGCGCGTCCGTGGTGTCGACCGGGGTGCCCGTCGTGACGCCGCCCAGCGCGACCGCGGCGAGCGACACCGCGCCCGCGGCGACGAACGCGAACCGCATCCCGCGCGAGGCCGAGCGTTCGGCCTCGTGCCGGCTGACGTCGTGTATGCGGAAGCCGCGGTCCGCGGACGGCGGGAGCATCGGGGCGTGCGAGGAAGGGGAGGGGACGTAGTCGAACTCGAAGCGCTCACCCCGCTTCAGGCCGAAGACCCCGGCGGCGCCCGGTCTTCCGGGGGTGCTCCCGAGGAGTCCTCCCCCGCCGAACGGCGAGCCACCACCGTCCGGATCACCTCCCCCCGGAAGGCCCTGAAGCCTGGCCAGGAAACTCTCGGAGGGCGGCGGCGGAGCCGCCTCCGCGAACACGTTCTTCAGCTGTCGCTGCGCATCGGCCTCCGCCTTGCACTTGGCGCAGGTGGCCAGGTGGGCGAGGACACGCTCGCGCGACTCATGACCGAGCTCTCCGTCCACCAGGGCGGAGAGTCGGTCTCCCAGATGCTGCTCGGCCAGACGCCTTTCGGCGGGGCTGGGTCGTGTGCCACTCACGCGGTCGCGCCCCCTCCCCCCAGTGCGGGTACACGAGGCACGAAGGAACGCCGCTCGGAGGCCCGGGCCTCCGGCGAACGGTGTGCGAGAGCCTTGCGCAGCTGCGAGCGGCCGCGGTGGATCCGGGAGCGGACCGTGCCCAACTTGACGCCGAGGGTTGCGGCGATCTCCTCGTACGACAGTCCTTCGATGTCGCACAGGACGACCGCGGCGCGGAACTCGGGCGCGAGGGTGTCGAGGGCCTGCTGGACGTCCGCGTCGAAGTGGGCGTCGTTGAAGACCTGCTGGGGGGACGGCTCACGGCTCGGCAGCCGCTCGGCCGCGTCGTCGCCCAGGGCGTCGAAGCGGATGCGCTGCTTGCGGCGGACCATGTCCAGGAAGAGGTTGGTGGTGATCCGGTGCAGCCAGCCCTCGAAGGTGCCCGGCGTGTAGGTCGACAGGGACCGGAAGACGCGGACGAAGACCTCCTGGGTGAGGTCCTCGGCGTCATGCTGGTTACCGGTGAGGCGGTAGGCGAGTCGGTAGACGCGGCCACTGTGTGTGCTGACGATCTCCTCCCAGGTGGGCGGAGTCCACGCCTGCCCGTCCGCGTCGGTGGAGAAAGTCGCGGTCTGGGCGTGGTCAGCGGCGTGGCTGGGGTCAGCAGCGGTGTCGTTCACGGATTTCGGCCTGCCTGCCGACCCGAGAAAGCGCCGCAGCACTCCTCCCCGATCCACAGGCGCAGCCGCACCTCCCCTGTCGGCTCTGGTGGTGTCCAGTGGAGCCCCTACCATAGCCACCTCGCCCGTTAGCTCCGGATAAGCGGTTTTACGAGAATTTGATCTGGGCTGATACCGCTCGGGCCCCTGCTTCCGCAGTTGCTCGGGCCGCTGCCCCTCATCGTGATCCAACTGTGTCCCCCCGTGCCGTCTCCTACCCCTCTAAACGCCCGGTCCCATCTGCGGGTTCCCGGCCCCAACGGATACAGTCACGCCCAGGCAACCACGGGGACAGGAGAGGGTCATTACCGGCAACCGGCAGACGAGCTGGGCGTTCGCCGACGCCTACGTCGCCGAGGACGAAGTGCTGCGCTGGGCCCGCGACCGGGCCCGTGAGGCGGGCCTGCGCTCGGTGTCGCCCGGCACGGGCTCCGCGCTGCGGTTGCTGGCGGCTTCGGTGGACGCGAAGGCGGTGGCGGAGATCGGCACCGGCACCGGCGTCTCCGGCATTCATCTGCTGCACGGCATGCGCCCGGACGGGGTGCTGACCACGGTGGACCCTGAGCCGGAACACCAGCAGTTCGCCCGCCAGGCCTTCCGCGCCTCCGGTTTCGCAAGCAACCGCGCCCGGTTCATCCCGGGCCGCGCCCTGGATGTCCTGCCCCGGCTCGCGGACGCCGGCTACGACCTCGTCTTCTGCGACGGCGACCGTCTGGAGTTCCTCGACTATCTCGCTGAATCGTTGCGTCTGCTGCGCACCGGCGGCCTCGTGATCTTCGAGGGCGTCTTCGCCAACGGCCGCACGGTGGACTCGGGCCCGCAGCCCACGGAGGTCCTGCGGCTGCGGGAGCTGTTGCGCGCGGTGCGCGAGAGCCAGGAGCTGGTGCCTTCGCTGCTGCCGGTGGGTGACGGACTGCTGTGCGCGGTCAAGCGGTGAGGGGCCGGAACACGAGTGGAAAAGTCCGGGAAACAGCAACCCCGGCACCACTTGGATGCCGGGGCAACTGAAAGGGTATGGTCGCTTCCGCGTCAGCCGACGACCTTCTTGAGGGCGTCGCCGAGCGCGTCGGCCTCGTCAGGGGTCAGCTCGACGACGAGCCGACCGCCGCCTTCGAGCGGAACGCGCATGACGATGCCCCGCCCCTCCTTGGTCACCTCGAGCGGGCCATCGCCCGTCCGCGGCTTCATGGCCGCCATGCTCGTTCCCCTTCCTGAAACCAGCTCATCGTCAAAAGCCGACGGCCCTGGGAGGGCACGCCTGTCCAGCGTGGGACACGCGACACCGGCATCGAACACATTGCTTCCCAGCCATTATCCCGCATCTCAGGACCCGATGACCAACATCAGTCGGCATCGCTTGGGCAACGCGCGCGAGCAAAACCACTCAATTCGGCGATGTGACTGCGATACTGCGCGGCCGCACGGAGTTCCGCCGACCGGGAACCGTCCCGGATTCTTTGACGCAGGTCACACGTCCACTCCGGTCCCCCGGCGGTGATCTCCGCCATGCTGTCCTACGGACAGGGGCGTACCGGCCGGTACGCCTGAACCGCGACAGCCGAGGGGACACACCATGGCCGACACCGTGCTCTACGAGGTGAGCGACGGACTCGCGACGATCACGCTGAACCGCCCCGAGGCGATGAACGCGCTGAACATCGCGACGAAGGTCGCCCTGCGGGAGGCGGTTCGCTCCGCGGCCGAGGACGACGCGGTACGGGCGGTGCTGCTGACCGCCGCCGGGGAGCGGGCGTTCTGTGTGGGGCAGGACCTCAAGGAGCACATCGGGCTGCTGGCGCAGGACCGGGAGACGGGGTCCGGGCAGACGATGAGCACGGTGAAGGAGCACTACAACCCCGTCGTGCGGGCGATCGCCGGGATGGCGAAGCCGGTGGTGGCCGGGGTGAACGGGGTGGCCGCCGGGGCCGGCTTCGGTCTCGCCCTCGCCGCGGACTACCGCGTCGTCGCGGACACCGCAGCCTTCAACACGTCCTTCGCGGGGGTCGCGCTGACCGCCGACTCCGGCATGTCCTGGACCCTGCCGCGGGTCGTCGGCCCGGGGCGCGCCGCCGACCTGCTGCTCTTCCCGCGGAGCATCAAGGCGCAGGAGGCGTACGAGCTGGGGATCGCGGGCCGGCTGGTGCCGGCCGGCGAGCTGCATGCCGAGGCGGAGAAGGTGGCTCGGGCGTTGGCCGAGGGGCCGACGGTGGCGTATGCGGCGATCAAGGAGGCGGTGGCCTACGGGTTCTCGCACACCTTGTCCGAGACGCTGGACAAGGAGGACGAGTTGCAGACCCGGGCCGGGTCCTCCGAGGACCATGTGATCGCGGTGCAGGCGTTTGTGAACAAGGAGAAGCCGAAGTACTTGGGGCGGTGAGCTCCGTTGCGGGGTGCGCGCCCCTTACGGGGCGCTCCTCGCGACGCACCTTTCCAGATGGTCGTCCACCAGCCCGCACGCCTGCATCAATGCGTACGCCGTCGTCGGCCCCACGAAGCGGAGGCCTCGCTTCTTCAGTGCCTTTGAAAGGGCCGTCGACTCGGGGGTGACCGCCGGCACGTCCCCCAGAGTCTTCGGGGCCGGTCCCGGGGTCGGGGCGTAGGACCAGATGAACTCGTCCAGCTCACCCGGCTCCCACTCCGCCAGCACCCGCGCGTTGGCCAGTGTCGCGTCGATCTTGGCTCGGTTCCGGATGATGCCGGGGTCGGTGAGGAGGCGGGCCCGGTCCGTCTCCGTGAAGGCGGCGACCTTGGCGATCCTGAAGTCGGCGAAGGCCGCGCGGAAGCCGGGGCGGCGGCGCAGGATCGTGATCCAGGAAAGGCCCGACTGGAAGGCCTCGAGGCTGAGGCGCTCGTAGAGGGCGTCGTCGCCGTGGACCGGGCGGCCCCACTCCTCGTCGTGGTACGCCACGTAGTCCTCGGTGGACAGCGCCCAGGGGCAGCGCAGGGCGCCGTCCGGCCCGGCGATTGCGGTGCCGTCGCTCACTGCTGGTCCTCCCGGCCGCGCACCGGCTTGTCCATGGAGACGTGGTGTGCGGCGGCCTGGGCGCCCGCCAGCGCGGACTCCAGGTCGGCGATACGGGCGTCGCGCTCCGCGAGTTCGGCACCGAGGCGGTTGAGGGCGTCGTCGACGTCCGCCATGCGGTAGCCGCGGGCGGCGAGCGGGAAGCGGAGGCTGTCGACGTCCGTGCGGCCGACGGGCCGGTCCAGCGGCAGCGGGTCCTGGAGCCGCTCCGGGGCGACCTCGGGCAACGGGCCCTCGCTCTCCCCGCCGCCCACCACGGCCAGTGTCACGGCGGCGACCACGACGGCGAGAGCGACGACCAGGAACAAGAACATAACCATCGCTGTGGTCCCCACGCTCGATGTTCGGAAGCTGGATGAAGCTGAAGATGAAGCTGAATGTGTCAGGGTCCGATCGTGCCATGCGAGTCTGACAGTTAGGGTCGCAGGCGGCCGAGGAACCGGTCTCACCCAGGTCGTACTACGAGAGGTCACAGGGGATGCTCAGGCTGGGCAGGCGCGCGTTCGAGGCGCACGAGCCGGTGATCATGGCGATCGTGAACCGGACCCCGGACTCCTTCTACGACCAGGGAGCGACCTTCCGGGACGAGCCCGCCCTCGCGCGCGTGGAGCAGGCGGTGTCGGAGGGCGCCGCCATCATCGACATCGGCGGGGTGAAGGCCGGTCCGGGCGACGAGGTGTCGGCCGAGGAGGAGGCGCGGCGGACGGTGGGGTTCGTCGCCGAGGTGCGGCGGCGCTTCCCGGACGTGGTCATCAGTGTGGACACCTGGCGGGCCGAGGTCGGCGAGGCCGTGTGCGAGGCCGGCGCGGATCTGCTGAACGACGCGTGGGGTGGCGTCGACCCCGGCCTCGCGGAGGTCGCGGCGCGGTACGGGGCCGGGCTGGTGTGCACGCACGCGGGGGGCGCCGAGCCGCGCACTCGTCCGCATCGGGTGACGTACGACGATGTCGTGGCCGACATCCTGCGGGTGACGCTGGGTCTTGCCGAGCGGGCGGTGGCGCTCGGGGTGCCCCGGGAGTCCGTGCTGATCGATCCCGGGCACGACTTCGGGAAGAACACCCGGCACAGCCTGGAGGCGACGCGGCGGCTCGGCGAGATGGTCGACACGGGCTGGCCCGTCCTGGTCTCCCTGTCCAACAAGGACTTCGTGGGCGAGACCCTGGACAAGCCGCTGAAGGAGCGGGTGGTGGGGACGCTCGCCACCACGGCCGTGTCGGCGTGGCTGGGCGCGCAGGTGTACCGGGTGCACGAGGTCGCCGAGACCCGGCAGGTGCTGGACATGGTGGCGTCGATCGCCGGGCACCGGCCGCCGGCCGTGGCGCGGCGGGGGCTGGCGTAGCGCCCCGCCGCGGAGCCGACCGCCAGGGGGCTCCGCCCCCCCTGGAGCCCCGAATCGGCCTGAAGGGCCTCGTCCTCAGACGCCGGACGGGCTGACTAGCGTGCCGCCTCCTTGGAGACCAGTGCGACCGCCTCGTCCACGTCGTCCGTGACGTGGAAGAGGAGGAGGTCCTTCTCCGACGCCTTGCCCTGGGCGATCAGGGTGTTCCTGAGCCAGTCGACCAGGCCGCCCCAGTACTCGCTCCCGAACAGCACGATCGGGAAGCGGGTGACCTTCTGGGTCTGCACCAGGGTCAGGGCCTCGAAGAGCTCGTCCAGGGTGCCCAGGCCGCCGGGCAGGACCACGAAGCCCTGCGCGTACTTCACGAACATCATCTTGCGGACGAAGAAGTAGCGGAAGTTCAGGCCGATGTCGACGTAGGGGTTGAGGCCCTGTTCGAAGGGCAGCTCGATACCGAGGCCGACCGAGATGCCCTTCGCCTCGCAGGCGCCCTTGTTGGCCGCCTCCATGGCGCCCGGGCCACCGCCGGTGATCACCGCCCAGCCCGCCTCCACCAGGCCGCGGCCGAGCCGGACGCCCGCCTCGTACTCCGGGGAGTCGACGGGTGTGCGCGCCGAGCCGAACACACTGATCGCGGGCGGGAGTTCGGCGAGAGTGCCGAAGCCCTCGATGAACTCCGACTGGATGCGCAGCACCCGCCAGGGGTCCGTGTGGACCCAGTCGGTGGGAGCGCGCTCGTCCAGCAGCCGCTGGTCCGTCGTGCTCTCCGTCACCTGGCCGCGCCTTCGGAGGACCGGTCCGAGACGCTGCTCATCCGGCGGCACCTTCTTGCCCTCGGGGTTCCCGGTAGCCATGTGCGCTCCCTCCGCTTGCAGGTGTTTCCACCTCAGGGTAGATCTACGCGGGTTACGGACGGGGGACGCCGGCATGTCCGCCGTGGAGCGGTGTACGGGCTATGCCGTCAGCCAGGCCCGCAGCCGCTGCTCCCCCGCCAGGATCTTCGCGGTTTCCACCCGCTCGTCCCGCTTGTGCGCCAAGTGCGGGTTGCCGGGGCCGTAGTTGACCGCGGGGATGCCGAGGGAGGAGAAACGCGAGACGTCCGTCCAGCCGTACTTCGGCTGCGGGGTCCCGCCGACCGCCTCGATGAAGGCCGCCGCGGCGGGGTGCGAGAGTCCGGGAAGGGCCGCGCCGCTGTGGTCGTCCACCACGAACTCCTGCACTCCGCAGTCCGCGAAGACCTCCCTGACGTGGGCGATCGCCTCCTCCTCGGTGCGGTCGGGCGCATAGCGGAAGTTGACGGTGACCACGCATTCGTCGGGGATGACATTGCCGGCCACCCCGCCCGAGATGCCCACCGCGTTCAGTCCCTCCCGGTACTCCAGGCCGTCGATCACCGGGTGGCGGGGTTCGTAGGAGGCCAGGCGGGCCAGGATCGGCGCGGCCGCGTGGATGGCGTTGGAGCCCATCCAGCTGCGCGCCGAGTGCGCCCGCTCGCCGGTCGTCTTCAGCAGGACCCTGAGGGTGCCCTGGCAGCCGCCCTCGACCTCGCCGTCGGACGGCTCGAGCAGCACCGCGAAGTCGCCCTCCAGCCACTCGGGGTGCGCCTCGGCCACGTGCTTGAGTCCGTTGAGATCCGCCGCCACCTCCTCGTTGTCGTAGAAGACGAAGGTCAGGTCGCGGTTGGGGGCCGGGACCGTGGCCGCGATGCGCAGCTGCACGGCCACACCCGACTTCATGTCGCAGGTGCCGCAGCCCCACAGGACGCCGTCGGGGTCCAGCCGGGAGGGGACGTTGCCGGCGATCGGCACGGTGTCGATGTGCCCGGCCAGGATCACCCGCTCCGCCCGGCCCAGGTTCGTCCGCGCGACGACGTTGTTGCCGTACCGCTCGACCGTCAGGTGCGGCAGGGCACGCAGGGCGGACTCGATCGCGTCCGCGAGGGGCTTCTCGGTGCCGCTCTCGGACGGGAAGTCGACGAGCTGCGCGGTGAGCTCGGCGGCGTCCAGGGTGAGGTCAAGTGGGGTGTCGGCCATGCCGTCGACCCTAACCCGCCACCGCCCCGGCCCACCGGTCACATCCGGCACGTGGGCCACAGAGCCCTCCGCTACCTTGTACGACGTGCCAGAGCCGTCATCCACCCTCAAACGCCGTGGCCGCCTCCTGCGTGTCGCGGTGGCCTTCGTGATCCTGCTCGCCGTCGCGGGCTATCTCGCGGTGCAGTACGTCACCGGTGGCGGAGGCGGATCGGGCTGCAAAGTGGTCTCGGGCGCGGCGGACGGAGCGGCGTACGAGTTCACGCCGGAACAGGCGGTGAACGCGGCCACGATCGCCGCGGTGGGCACCGGGCGCGGCATGCCCGAGCGGGCGGTGACCATCGCGATCGCGACCGCGCTCCAGGAGTCGCAGCTGCGCAACATCGAGCACGGCGACCGGGACTCGCTCGGCCTGTTCCAACAGCGGCCCTCGCAGGGCTGGGGCACCAGGAAGCAGATCCTGGACCCGACGTACGCGGCGGGCATGTTCTACCGGCACCTGGCCAAGGTGCACGACTACGCGAAGCTCCCCCTCACGGTCGCCGCGCAGCGTGTGCAGCGCAGCGGATTTCCCGAGGCGTACGCCAAGCACGAGCCGGACGCCACCCTCCTCTCCGCCGCCCTCACCGGAAACTCGGCGGCCACTCTGACCTGCGCCGGCCTCCCCGCCACCACGCAGGCGGCGGGTCCGGACGCCGTGCGGGCCGCTCTCGTACGGGACTTCGGGCGCGACGCACTGCAGCCGGCCGCCGTGGAAGTGAACGCGATGTCGACACCGGCACCTTCGCCGACCGGGAGCACGGGGACGAGCGCCCGCACCGTCACGATCCCCGTCGCGGACGGCAAGAGCCCCGCCAAGGGCCGCAGCGTCCGCCGGCGCGGCTGGCAGCTCGCCCACTGGGCCGTGGCCAACTCCTCCGCCCTGCACATCGAGCGGGTCTCCTACGGCGGGCGGGAGTGGACCGCCGGAAATGCCGACAACCCGTGGCACACGGCCGCCGCGGAAGGCGCCGGCGGGACGGAAAAGGCCGCCGACGCGGTCCGAATCGTCACTGCGCAGTAGTACGGTCCGTCACCCGCACGGGTTATGCCGGGCATGTTTGATCCACGGTGTGGGCAGGTTTTCGCACCGTCACCCCTGTATCCGTCAAAGACCTTGAGAACAAAGGGATGTAAGGATTCGGCAGGCTTTCCGGGCGGACGCTTTTTGCCCGTTTTTATCCGCAGCCGATAATGCGACGCATTGCCAACTCTTTACGTTGGGACGCCGCAACCTTCGGGGCCTTCGAGCGGTAGTCACATCGTCCGAGCCCGGACGATCAACATCCATCGAAGGAGCATCATGTCCCTCCCCCTGACCCGTCGGATCGCCCGTGCCGCGCTGCTCGTCGCAGCGGGAGCGGCTGCCGGGGTCGGTGCGGCCGGCTCCGCCAGCGCGGCCCCCGAACTGCCCGCCGCCCCGAACGTCGGCGGCCTGACCGCTCTGGACGGGGCGAGCGTCGGCAACACCGTCGACGGTGCGGCGCAGAACGTGACCGGGCTCGCGGGCGCCGCCGGCAGCAACGCGGTCAAGAAGGCCGTGCCGACCGCGGGCAAGACCGGCGGCAGCGTGGCGAAGAAGGCGGCCCCGGCCGCGCAGCGTGCGGCGGGTGCCGCGGCGGGCTCCGTCGGGGAGATCGTCGGCGTCACCACGCAGACCGCGAGCCAGAACGGCGGCGCCCTGCCGGCCGGCTCGCTGGCCAAGGGCGGCCTGCCGAACACCGGCAACCTGCCGGTCAAGGGCCTGCCGATCGGCGGCTGAGCCATCTGAAACGCGGAGGGGGCCCGGGACAGCGTCCCGGGCCCCCTCGTCACGTCCACGGGGGCTACAGCCGCTCCACGGCCGCCCGCACCCGCTCGTCCGTCGCCGTCAGCGCCACACGTACGAACTTCTCGCCCGCCGTGCCGTAGAAGTCGCCCGGCGCGACCAGGATGCCGAGCTCGGCCAGGTGGGCCACCGTGTCCCAGCAGGACTCGTCCCGCGTCGCCCACAGGTAGAGGCTGGCCTCGCTGTGCTCGATGCGGAAGCCGTGGTCGAGGAGCGCCGCGCGCAGGGCCGTGCGCCGGGCCGCGTACCGCTCGCGCTGCTCCCGGACATGGGCGTCGTCGCCGAGGGCCGCCACCACGGCCGCCTGGGTGGGCGCCGATGTCATCATGCCGCCGTGCTTGCGGATCTCGAGGAGCGGGCCGAGCACGGCCGGGTCGCCGGCCAGGAAGGCCGCGCGGTAGCCCGCCAGGTTGGAGCGCTTGGAGAGGGAGTGGACGGACACGATGCCCTCGTACGAGCCGCCGTTCACCTCGGGGTGCAGGACCGAGACCGGGTCCGCCTCCCAGCCCAGCTCCAGGTAGCACTCGTCGGAGAAGAGCAGGATCCCGTGCTCGCGCGCCCAGGCGACGATCCGGGTCAGCTCCTCCTTGCCCAGCACCCTGCCGGTCGGGTTCGACGGCGAGTTGAGCCAGAGCAGCTTCAGGTTCGTCGGGTCGAGGTCGGTCGGGTCGTCGTAGACCTCGTACTCCGCACGGGCGAGCCGGGCGCCCACCTCGTACGTCGGGTAGGCCAGGCGGGGGTACGCCACCTTGTCGCCCGGGCCGAGGCCCAGTTGCGTCGGGAGCCAGGCGACGAGTTCCTTGGAGCCGACGATCGGCAGGACGTGCCGGTGCGTGACCTCACGGGCGCCGAGGCGGCGCTCGACCCAGCCGGTGATCGCGTCGCGCAGGGCCGGGGTGCCCCAGACCGTGGGATAGCCCGGGGAGTCCGCCGCGTCGATGAGGGCCTTCTGAACCAGCTCCGGGACCGGGTCGACCGGGGTGCCGACGGAGAGGTCGACGATGCCGTCCGGATGCGAGGCGGCCGTTTTCTTGTACGGCTCCAGCTTGTCCCAGGGGAAGGTGGGCAGGCGGTCGGAGACTGCGGACACGGGATCTGGCTCACTTTCTGGTACGGCAGACGGCCCAAAGGCCCTGGTACGGCAAACGCCTCGGTCCCGTACGGCGATCACCAGGGCGATACGGCCGTACGGGACCGAGGCGGCACGATCTGTGCGGGCCGCTCAGATGGCTACTCGGCCTGCGGCGGCAGCGCGGCGATGAAGGGGTGGTCCCGCTCGATCAGGCCCAGCTTGCTGGCGCCGCCGGGGGAGCCGAGCTCGTCGAAGAACTCGACGTTCGCCTTGTAGTAGTCCTTCCACTCCTCCGGAGTGTCGTCCTCGTAGAAGATCGCCTCGACCGGGCAGACCGGCTCACAGGCACCACAGTCGACGCATTCGTCCGGGTGGATGTACAAGGACCGCTGGCCCTCGTAGATGCAGTCGACCGGGCACTCCTCGATGCACGCCTTGTCCTTGACGTCGACACAAGGCTGCGCGATGACGTAGGTCACGCTGTCGTTCCTCCTCGATAGGGCGCTGGCGGGCCTCCGTAGGCTCCGCCGCCTGGCGCGCGGGAGCGCGGCGTCGTCGATGCCCGCCCCTAGTATCTCCGTTCTTGGGCATGATCCGAACAGGAGGGGTGAACTGACCTGTGGAAATCTCGGCCGGCGGACGTCTCGAGGTTCGTATCACCGCTGCTGACGTGGGGAAACGGGTCTCGGTACGACGCTTGATCGAACCTGCTCGCCCGGAGGAGAAGTTCACCGACACGGTGGGTGTTCTCACATCATGGGACGACGGTGTGCTGCTGATCACACGCAGGGGCGGCGAGAGCGTCCGGATTCCGGAATCCGCCCTGGTCGCGGGAAAGGTCGTGCCCACCGCACCGGCCCGTCGACGGGGTCCCGCCGCCTCCTACGAGGAGCTCGCGCACGTCGCCTCGCGCGCCTGGCGGCCGGTGGAGAGCGAGCGGCTCGGCGAGTGGGAGTTGCGGGCCGCGGCCGGGTTCACCCGGCGGGCGAATTCGGTGCTGCCGCTCGGCGACCCGGGCGTGCCGCTCGACGAGGCCCTCGACGTCGTACGACGGTGGTACGGCGAGCGTGGGCTGCCCGCGTACATCCAGACCGCGACCGGTGCCGAAGGCACGCAGGAGCTGCTGTGCGCGGAGCTGGAGCGGCGCGGGTGGGTGCGTGAGGTGACCGCCGAGCTGTGGATCGGGGCGCTGGCGCCCATCGCCGACCGGGCGGAGGCCTCCGGGGTCCTGCTGTCCCGGAAGGCGGACGAGGCGTGGCTTGCGCGGTACCGGCGCAAGGGGGTGAGCGAGGTGGCGCTGAAGGTGCTGGGGAGCGGCCCCTCGGTGTGGTTCGCGACGGTTCCCGGCCCGTCGGAGGGTGCGGCGCCCGCGGCGATCGGGCGGTGCGTCGTGGACGGGCGATGGGCGTCCTTCGCGGCCGTCGAGGTGGATCCGGAGCAGCGGCGGCGCGGGCTGGCCACCACCGTCATGGCCGCGCTGGCCCGGCGGGCGCTGGACGAGGGCGCCTCGGCCGCCTGGCTGCAGGTCGAGGAGGACAACGCGGGAGCGCGGGCGCTGTACGCCGGGATGGGTTTCGCCGCGCACCACGCGTACCACCACTACCGGGAGCCGGCGGCTCCCGGCAGCGGCCAGTAGTACCGATCGCCGGGAGAGGGCACGAGGCTGCTATGCGTCCCCCATACCCCCCACCGCCCGAGCGGTCCGCCGAACTGCGGCGGCGGTTCGCCGAGGAGGCGCGCTCCGAGCGGCCCGATCTGTCGACGTTGTGCCTGCTGGTGGGCGCGGAGGCGGACGGGGCACTGGACGAGGCGGGCCTGGACGCCGCGCAGATGGAGCTGGACCGGCTGGCGGGACGGGTGCCGTTCCGGCCGGGCGGTCCGATGGCGTGGGCAACGGCGCTGCACCACCTGCTCGGGGTGCAGGACGGCTTCCGCGGCTCCCCCGCCGACTACCAGCGCCTGGAGTCCTCGCTGCTGCACGAGGTGCTGCGGCGGCGGCGCGGGCTGCCGATCCTGCTGTCGGTGGTGTGGATGGAGGTCGCCCGGCGGGCGGGGGCGCCGGTGTACGGGGTCGCACTGCCGGGGCACTTCGTGGTCGGGTTCGGGCCTCGGGAGCAGCAGGTGCTGGTGGACCCGTTCGACGGGGGGCGGGTGCTGAGTGCCGGCGACGCCGAGCTGTTGGTGGCCGGGGCCACGGGGGCCGCACTGGATCCGTCGATGTTGACGGCGGCGGATCCGCTGGATGTGGTTCTGCGGATCCTCAACAACATCCGGGCGTGGGCGGCCGCTCGGCCCGAGCGGTCGGATGTGTCGCTGTGGGCGGTCGAGCTGTCGCTGCTGTTGCCCTCGCATCCGGCGCGGTTGCGGTATGAGCGGGCTCAGTTGCTTGTCCAGCGGGGGGACTTCGTCGAGGGGGCGGTGGAGTTGGAGGAGTACGCGGAGTTGATCGGTGCGGTGGATGAGGCTGCCGCGGAGCGTGTGCGGGGGCAGGCCCGAGCAGCTCGGGCGATGCTCAACTGAAGTTCGCCCATTCGCCGTGGGGCCTGTGTAATTGTGCGAGTGCCAGTGCGTGGTGGCTTGTCGCGCCCACGCGGCGGAGCCGCATATCAACGCAGCCCCGCACCCCTGAGGGAGCTACAGCCAGCCTTTTTCCCGTGCGATCCGGACGGCTTCGGCTCTGTTTCTTACCGCCAGTTTCTGGATTGCCGTCGAGAGGTAATTCCGGACCGTTCCCTGCGACAAATGCAGTGCTGCCGCCAGTTCTGCGTTCGTCGAACCGTCCGCCGCCGCTCGCAGGACCTCCCGCTCGCGGTCCGTCAGCGGGTTGGCGCCCTCTGCCAGGGCCGCTGCCGCCAGGGTGGGGTCGATGACCCGCTCCCCCGCCAGCACCTTGCGTACCGCCTCTGCCAGTTGGGCTGCCGGGGCGTCCTTGACCAGGAAGGCGTCGGCGCCTGCTTCCATGGCGCTGCGGAGGTAGCCGGGACGGCCGAAGGTGGTGAGAACGACCAGTTTCACGGCGGGCAGGGCCTTGTGGACCTGGGCCGCCGCCTCGATGCCGGTGCAGCCCGGCATCTCTATGTCGAGGAGGGCCACGTCCACGGCGTGCTCGCGGGCGGCCGCCAACACCTCGTCACCGCGGGCCACTTGGGCCACGACCTCGATGTCGTCCTCCAGGCCGAGGAGGGCGGCCAGCGCCTCGCGGACCATGGACTGGTCCTCGGCGAGGAGCACCTTGATCGTAGAGCTCATGCCCCGGATCCTACGGCCGACGGGGTGTCGGCGGGGACGCGGGCGACGAGGCGGAAGCCGTGCTTGACGCGGCCGGCTTCCAGAGTGCCGCCGGCCTTCTCCAGGCGTTCCGTCAGGCCCGTCAGACCGTTGCCCGGGCCCTTGCCGGGGCCGCCGGAGCCATTGTCCTCGACGGCGAGTTCGAGGACCGGGCCGTCCAGGGTCTGGCGGTGCAGCACCTCGACCGTGCAGCGGGTGGCGCCGCTGTGCCGTACGACGTTGGTGACCGCCTCGCGCAGCGCCCAGGCGAGGGCGGACTCGCTCTCCGAGGAGACTCCGGTGAGGTCCGGCCGGCCGGGGACCTCGGCCGTGACGCCCGCCGCCGTCAAGGCGACCTGGGTGCCGGCGAGTTCCTCGGACAGGCGCGGGCGGCGATAGCCGCTGACCGCCTCGCGGACGTCCACCAGGGCCTGGCGGCTGACCTGTTCGATGTCGGCGACCTGCTGGGCCGCCTTGTCGGGGTGGTCGGGGAGCATACGGCCCGCCAGTTCGCTCTTCAGCGTGATCAGGGAGAGCGAGTGGCCGAGGAGGTCGTGCAGGTCGCGGGCCAGGCGCAGACGCTCCTCGTTGGCGGCCAGTTGGGCGACCGTGGCGCGGGCCTTGCGCAGCTCTATGGTCGTCCGCACCAGTTGCTTCACGCCCATCATCGCGAAACCCAGGAGCAGCACCACCAGGACGAGGCTCCAGTCGTCCGCACGGAAGTGCAACAGGACCAGGAGCATGGCAAGGGTGTTCAGCCCGATCGCCCAGTACGCGATCCGCTGCGGCAGCGTGGCGCCGCAGGTGACGGAGACGTACACGAAGAGGCCGATCCACGCGCTGCCGAGGGTGAGGCACAGGACCAGGGCGAGCGTGCCGAGCACGGCGACGAGGGCGCCGACGGCCCGTCCGGAGTACGGGCGGCCCATGTTCCGGAAGACCAGCGCCAGATAGACGCCGGTGAAGGAGGCCAGGGCCACCCAGCCCGCCGCGGTCGCGGCGGGCGTGTGGTGGCCGGAGGTCAGGTCCTGCACCGGCGATCCGAGAAAGATCAGCCAGGGCAGGATCCAGAGCAGCTTGCGCGTGGCCTCGCTCCGGTTGCGGGGCGGCTGGCCGACCCGGATCGCGTTCTCGGCCCGCAGTTCCGCGGGCAGCCCGTCGTCCGTCATCGTGCTCACGCCTTCAGCGTGTCCTTCCGGTACAGCCACGCCGCGCCGCCCGCGAACAGGACGAAGTAGACGACGAGGAGGGCGAGGTCCTTGGTCTCGGGGGACCGGCTCTGTTCGATGGCCCGTCCGAGTGCAGCGTACGCGTGCGTGGGCAGCCACTTGGCGATGTCCTGCAACCACTGCGGGAAGGTCGTGGACGGCATCCACAGGCCGCCGAGGATCGACAGGCCGAAGTACGTGATCATCGTGATCGGACGGACCGCGTCCCCGGTGGCCAGGTAGCCGATGGCGACGCCGAGCGCGGCGAAGACCAGGCTGCCGGCCCAGATCGCCCCGGTGAGCGCGCACCACTGCCAGGCGTCCAGCCGTACGCCCCGTACGGCCGCGGCGACCAGGAAGACGACCACGATGGACGGCAGGCTGACGACGGCGGCGCCGGCGGTCTTGGCGAGGACATAGCCGCGCCCGGGCAGCGTGGTCAGCCGCAGCTGCCGCACCCAGCCGCCCTCCCGCTCCTTGGCGATGCGCTCGCTGTTGCCCATGAGGACCGCGGTCAGGGCGCCGAAGGAGGCCATCGAGACCATGACGTACGAGGCGACGCTCAGACCGCTGCCGTCGACCTTCCCCGTCTGGTTGGAGACGAGCAGGAAGATGACCGACGGGTAGATCACCGAGAAGAACAGGAACTTGCGATTGCGCAGGGCGCGCGTGAGCTCCAGCTTGATCAGACTGTTCACGACTGCTTCGCCTCCTCGGCGGCGGTGATGGCGACGAAGGCCTGCTCCAGACCGAGCCCGGCGACTTCGAGGTTGCGGGGGTAGACGCCGAGGCCGTACAGGGCGTGGACGGTCGCGTCGGCGTCGGAGGACTGGATGCGGACGGTCTGACCGGTGCCCGCGGCGGAGCCGCCTTTGGACACAGTGATCGAGGTCAGGAAGGGCAGCGCGCGGATCGGCGCCTCGTCGATGGCGCCCTCCAGGTCGAACGACACCCTGCGCGCCCCGGCCTTCGCCTTGATCTCGGACGCCGTGCCGTCCGCCAGCAGCCGGCCCCGGTGCAGGACCAGCACCCGGTCGGCGATGGCGTCGGCCTCCTCCAGGTAGTGCGTGGCGAACAGGACCGTACGGCCCTGGTCGGCCTGCTCGCGCATGGTGGCCCAGAAGGCCTGGCGGGCGGAGACGTCCATGCCGGTGGTCGGCTCGTCGAGGACGATCAGGTCGCTGTCGCCGGCCGTGGCGAGGGCGAAGCGGACGCGCTGGGCCTGGCCGCCGGAGAGCTTGTTGACCTTGCGGTCGGCGATCTGCGAGATGCCGGCGCGGGCGAGCACGTCCTTCGCCTGGTAGGGCTTCGGGTGCAGGTCGCAGGCCAGCTTCACCAGCTCGGCGACCGTGACCTCGTCCATCAGTCCGCCGCTCTGGAGCATGGCGCCCACGCGCCCGGCGACGATGGCCTCACGCGGGCTGGTGCCGAAGACGCGGACCGTGCCGCTGTCGGCGTTCTTGAGGCCGAGCAGCAGATCGAGGGTGGTCGACTTGCCGGCTCCGTTGGGCCCCAGCAGGGCCACGGTCTCCCCCGGGTGCAGGGCCAGGGTCAGCCCGTCGACGGCCCGTACGGTCCCGTACGTCTTGCTCACCTGGTCGAAGCCGACCACCGGGGCGGTGGTCGCTTTCGCTGTCGTCGTCATGGGATCCATGGTGGCCGCGCAGGCCCAGGTCACGGCAGTGTCGGCGGTCCTGACCGCCGGATGACAGATGTCATACGGCGGACCGTGACATACGGCGAAGGGGGCGCCCGGCGCCTGCCGGGTGCCCCCTTTCCGGGCCTGACGTCAGCTCGGGTCGGTCTGGATGATCCCGACCCGGTTGGTCTTGCTCAGCAGGGCCTGGCGCAGGGCGACGTAGACGTCCTGGGGGGTGACGGCTGTCTTCTTGCCGGTGCCCCGGGTGATCAGGACGCCGTCGAAGGCGCCCCCGTAGAGGTTCTTCAGCGCGGTGAGGTCCGGCTTGTCGACCAGCTTGCCGCCCACGGCTTGGACGCCGAGGAACTTCCACAGGGAGTTCTGCGGGCTGAAGGCCACCGGGGAGCCGCCCGAGTCGGCCTTGACCGTGACGAGCCCCGACATCGCCGGCTCGGCGAAGGCCTTCATCTCCCGGTCGACCTCGGCGTTCGTGACCGTCGGCTGTCGGGTCGTGGTCACGACCGTGACCGGGTCGGTGGCGTTGGTCTCCACCTGGCTGCGGTACGCCTCCTCGACCGCCTGGGCGGACCTGGCGGCGTCGATGCCCTTGCCCGCCTTGCCGTAGACGGCGACGGCCTTGCCGGACCTGAACTCGATCGTGCCCTCGGTCATCGAGCCGGAGCCGCCCGCCGTGGCCTTCAGGGCGGCGGTCAGCTTCTCCTCGTCGACGGGCATGACCGGGTCGACGACCCGGTGGTTGCCGAAGAGGGAGCCGATGACGGAGATCGGGTTGTAGTCGGCCTGCGCGGCCGCCGCGACCGTGGCCTGCTCGTCGAACTGGAGGCCCGCCTGGTCCGGCTTGAGCTCGACCGTCTTGCCGGCCACGGACAGCTTCAGCGGCTTGTTCACCCGGTCGCCGAAGGCCGCGTCGAGCTTCTTGACGGCCTCGTCGCGGGTGCCGCCGCCGATGTCGACGCCGAGCACGGTGGTGCCCTTGGGCACGTCGGAGTGGTTCATCAGCAGGCCGGCGCCGTACGCGAGACCGCCGACGATGACCACGCCGGTGCCGAGCAGCACCAGCTTGTTGCGCCCCTTCTTCTGCTTCTTGGGCGCTGAAGCGGCCGGCTTGTTCTGTCCGGCCGGCTCGGGCAGCTTCGGGGGCGTGTGCGGCAGCGGTCCGTCGGTGTGGGAGCCGGGGCCGAACGGCGAGCTCGCGCCGGGCGACCCGACCGGGACGCCACTGGTGACGGTGTGTCCGGAGATGTTGTCGGGCGCCGGGAAGCCCTGCTGGCCCGGCTCGGGGGCCGGCTTCTGCGGGGTGAGGATCGCGGTGTCGTCGCTGAGGCCGCCACCGGGGCCGAGGCCCGCGCCGTGCGGGCCGCCGATGGTTCCGGGACCGCCGGGGCCGCCGATGCCCGCGGGGCCGCCGAGGCCGGCGGGCGCGCCGGAGCCGCCGGGGCCCTGGGGGCCGGGTCCGGTACCGAAGGGCGAGGTCACGGGGCCGTCACCGGTGACCGGACCGACGGTCGGGCCCGCGGGGCCCTGGGCGCCGCGGCCGTTCGGCGCGTTGAAGTCGCTCGCGGCGCCCGGGCCGCCGTAACCGCCCTGGCCGTTCTGCCGGTTCTGCCCGTTCTGGGTGTCGCGCTCGCCGTCCGAGAAGTACGGGAGCTCGTCACGGCTCGGCTCGCCGCCCCGGCTGCCCGGGCGCGCGCCGTTGCCGAGCGGGCCCGCGGCCAGCGCCTCCGTGACGTCGAAGGAACCGGTGCCGCCGCCGTGCCCGGGGGCCACGGGGCCGCCGGTCGCGCCGGGGAGCCCGGCGCCGTTCGTCCCGCCCGGGCGGCCGCCGCCCGCACCGCCGGGCCGGGAGCCGCCCGGCACGCTCATGGAGCCGACCACACCGCCGGGGCGACCGGTGCCCGGACGTGAGCCGCCGGAAGGGGCACCCGCGCCGAAGGGACCGGCACCCGGGGCGGCAGGCGCGCCCGCGCCCGAACCGCCCGGCAGACCGGCGCCGTTGGTGGAGCCGCCGCCCTGACCGCCCTTGGCGGGCGTCGACTTGCGGGGCGCGAACCACCCGCTCGTCCTGTCCTCGGCGGGCTGGGCGGGCTCGGCCGGGGGCTCGACGGTGCCCATGGCCTGGGTGGCACCGGGCGCCGGAGCCTCGGTCTCCCCGGTGTCGTCGGAGCCTTCGGCGCCCGCGACGGGCGTACGCACGACGACCGGCGGAATGGGCCGCGACCCGGGGATGTTGATCCGGATCCGGGTCGTCAGCGTGGTCTCGGTCTTGCGGTCCTCCGGCTGCGTGGCCGAACGGCCCGCATCCGTACCGGCGTCGGAAGCCGTGGGGGTCCCGTACGGCGGCGTGCCCGACGGGTATGCGGCTTGGCCGCGCCCGTTGGGCCCGGAGGACGGAGTGTCAGTTTCACGACTCAAGGCAGGTTCTCCCGGTTGGCTCCGCCGCCCGACACAACCTCACGGGCGGCTCGGCGGCGCGCACCACCATACTGGCCACTTCTGGCGCGTATCCCATGACCGCCGGGGAAACCCACACGGGACTCCCACGCTCGGTTAATGGCGAAGTGGTACGTCACTTGCCAAGTCGGACGTCACGGGCACCTGGGTGCCGCCCCTGTCCGAGGGTGGCGCAGATCACAGCGACGGCCATCCCCCCGAGGAGGAAGAGATAGGAGCCGCCTCCCGCGCCGAAGAGGAAGTCCCCTTCGGGTCTGCTGGCGGTGAGCAGGATGACGGAGATCATCCATCCGGCGGCAGGTGCGATCGCCCCGCCGCGGCTGCCGGTGGCCCGTCCGCCGCCCACACAGAGCCCGGCCTCGCCGGCGAGGGCGAGCAGCAGCCCGCCGGGGAACCAGCCGGCCTGCACCAGCGCACCGGCCGCGCCGACGACCGCACCGAGCACGAAGAGGCCCACGTACAGGAGCGTCCGTCCGGCGGAGGGCCGCTGCAGCGGCTGGGCGAGCAGGGAACCGCGCTCCGTCATGACGCCTCCTCGGCACCGCCGGACTCGGTCCCGGCGAAGAGATCGGTCTCTCTCGGCTCTCCGGCCGCCCCGCGCACCAGTTCGTAGTACTCGGTGGTGAAGAGGGGCTGCGCCTGTTCGTTGGAGAGCGCGAAGTACGGCTGCGCGACCTCGATCTGGGTGGCGTGGGCCCGCATCGCGGCGGCCTTGGCGGCGGCGTGCGCGGTGCCGTCGATCTCGGCGGTGATCCGGTCGTCGGGCACGACACCCGGTACGTCGTCGATGACGGCCGCCTTGGAGAAGGGCAGACCGGGCAGATCCTCCGCAAGGCGGGCGAAGGCGGCCTCGGCGACGGACCGCGGCACGCGGTTCCAGTACACCTTGGGGATCTCCCACCCTGCCCGCGCGGCCAGTTCGGTGGCGCGCATGGCCACGCGGTGGGCCTGGATGTGGTCCGGGTGGCCGTATCCGCCGTTGTCGTCATAGGTGACGAGGACCTGGGGACGTACCTCCAGGATCACCTCGACGAGGTGGGCGGCCGCCTCGTCCACGTCCGCCTGCCAGAAGCAGGCCGGGTCGTCGTTGTCGGGCAGACCCATCATCCCGGAGTCGCGGTAGCGGCCCGGGCCGCCGAGCTGACGGAAGTCCTCGACGCCGAGCTCGCGCATGGCGGCCGTGAGCTCCCGCAGCCGGTACTCGCCCAGGGCGGTGCCGGTGAGGTGCCCGAGCTCCGGCGGAATGACCTCGCCGAGCTCACCGAGGGTGCAGGTGACCAGGGTCACGCGGGCACCCCCGGCCGCGTAGGCGGCCATGGTCGCGCCGTTGTTGATCGACTCGTCGTCCGGGTGCGCATGCACCAGCAGCAGACGCCGGGAGGGCTGTTCCGTCATGGAGCCAGCCTACGAGGCGGCACCGACAGCGCAGTGCAGCCCGGGCGTCAGAACTTGATGCTGCCGATCATCCCCGCGATGTTCGTCGTCAGCTCACTGATGGTGGGAGCGATCGTCGAGGACGCCATGTAGAACCCGAGCAACATGCAGACGATCGCATGCCCCGCCTTCAGTCCTGACTTCTTGATCAGAAGGAAGACGATGATCGCCAGCAGCACCACCGCCGAAATCGAGAGTGCCACGGCGGCTCACCTCCAAAGGTCCCAAGAGCGCGGGGGTCGGACTTAGGGGCCGGACAAAACCACACAACAAACAGCAGGTTGATACCCACTATGCGCTAGTGATCATAACTATCCGACCGCGCGCATCGATCGGCGCACAGCCGCACAAGGGGGCGCATGGCCAATATGGTCAGGGCATGACGACGACGTCCGACTCCTTCCCCCGCAGGCACGCCCGCACCCAGCGGTTCACCCTGGGCGCGCCGCGCGCCTTCACCGTGGCGCCCGACGGCACCCGTGTCGTGTTCCTGCGCTCCACCTCCGGTACGGACAGGGCGAATTCCCTGTGGGTGCTCGACGTACAGGACGGCGGGGAGCGCGTGGCGGCCGACCCGCGCGCCCTGCTCGGCGGCGCCTCCGAGGACCTGCCGCCCGAGGAGCGGGCGCGCCGCGAGCGCAGCCGCGAGGGTGGCGCCGGCATCGTCGGCTACGCCACCGACGCGGCCGTGGAGTTGGCGTCTTTTGCCTTGTCAGGGCGGCTTTTCACGGCGGAGCTGCGGGCCGGTACGGCACGTGAACTCCCCACCCCCGGACCGGCGATCGACCCGCGCCCCTCCCCCGACGGCAGGCATGTCGCGTACGTCGCACAGGGTGCACTGCGGGTGGTGGGTGCCGAGGGCAAGGACGAACGGGCCCTCGCGGAGCCGGAGTCGGCGAACGTCACCTACGGGCTGGCGGAGTTCATCGCGGCCGAGGAGATGCAACGCCTGCGCGGCTTCTGGTGGTCCCCGGACTCGGACCGGCTGCTGGTCGCGCGCGTGGACGACACGCCGGTACGGCGCTGGTGGATCTCCGACCCGGCCCACCCGGAACGTGAGCCACAGCACGTCGCCTACCCGGCGGCGGGCACCGACAATGCGGACGTACGGCTGTTCGTGATCGGTCTGGACGGGGTGCGCACGGAGGTCGTCTGGGACCGGGCGCGCTATCCGTATCTGGCGCATGTGCACTGGTCAGAGGCGGGCACACCTCTGCTGCTCGTGCAAGCGCGCGACCAGCGCAGCCAGTTGTTCCTGGCCGTGACCCCTCAGACGGGCGCGACCCGGCTGGTGCACGCGGACGAAGATCAGGTTTGGCTTGATCTTTTCCCCGGGGTGCCCTGCTGGAGCCCCTCCGGGCAGCTCGTGCGCATCGTGGACGAGGGCGGTGCGCGGGTCCTGGCGGTGGGCGAACGCCCGCTGACCGGACCGCAGTTGCATGTCCGCGCGGTGCTGGACGTCTCGGACGACAACGTGCTGATCGCCGCGTCCGCCGGCGAGGAGGCCGAGGCGCCCGAGACCGGCGAGGTGCATGTCTACCGTGTCAACGAACTCGGCCTGGAGCGGGTCTCGCAGGAGCCCGGCGTGCACTCGGCGGTGCGCGCCGGCGGCGTGACCGTGCTGGTGTCCGCCGCGCCGGACCGGCCGGGCGCCCGCGTGCGGGTGCTTCGCGACGGCGACCGAAGGGAGATGGGGGTCCCCCCGGCCGGAGGCTGGGGGAAGACGGCGACCGTCGCCTCGTACGCGGAGGACCCCGGGATGACCCCGCGGGTGACCCTCACCGAGGGGGGCGCACGGCGCATCCCGTGCGCCGTGCTGCTTCCCCGCGATCACGACGGCGAGAGTCCGCTCCCGGTCCTCATGGATCCCTACGGCGGTCCGCACGGCCAGCGGGTGGTGGCCGCGCACAATCCGCATCTGACCTCGCAGTGGTTCGCCGACCAGGGGTTCGCGGTCGTGGTCGCGGACGGCCGCGGCACCCCCGGCCGCTCCCCGGCCTGGGAGAAAGCGGTCCGCGACGACCTCGCGGGGGTCACCGTCGAGGACCAGGTGGACGCGCTCCGGGCGCTTGCCGACCGCTTCCCGCTGGACCTGACGCGGGTCGGCATCCGCGGCTGGTCCTTCGGCGGCTATCTGGCGGCGCTCGCGGTGCTGCGCCGCCCGGACGTCTTCCACGCGGCCGTGGTGGGCGCCCCGGTCACCGATCTGCGGCTGTACGACACCCACTACCAGGAGCGCTACCTCGGCCACCCCGACGAGCAGCCGGAGGTCTACCGCCGCAACTCGCTCATCGACGACGCGGGCCTGGTGGACGCGGCCGAGCCGCACCGCCCGATGATGATCATCCATGGTTTCGCCGACGACAACGTGGTGGTCGCCCACTCCCTGCGGCTGTCGTCCGCGCTGCTGGCCGCCGGCCGACCGCACGAGGTGCTGCCGCTGTCCGGCGTCACGCACATGACCCCGCAGGAGTCGGTCGCCGAGAACCTGCTGCTGCTCCAACTCGACTTCCTGAAGCGGTCGCTGGGGCAGGTTTAGGCACGGCAACGGGCCGGGGCTACATGGCGAGCCCCGGCCCGTTTACGGCACCCGCACGGCCGTACGCTCTAGAGACTGACGCGTCCGTATATCGGAACCGGGTCGGCCAAGTTGCCTGCGTGTTACTCCTCGGTCGGCACGACGGCCTTTTCTTCTGCGAAGTGGCAGGCCGAGTCATGGGCGGCCGGACCGCTCACATGCCGGAACTCGGCCGGCACCGCCAGCAGGGGCACCTCCAGCGCGCACCGCTCCTGCGCCTTCCAGCACCGTGTGCGGAAGCGGCACCCCGAGGGGATGTTCGTCGGTGACGGCACGTCTCCCGAGAGGATGATCCGCTCCCGGCGCTCCCGCGCCACCGGGTCGGGCACGGGCACGGCGGACAGCAGCGCCTGGGTGTAGGGGTGCGTCGGATGGTCGTAGATCTCGGCGTCCTTGCCGGTCTCCACGATCCGCCCGAGGTACATCACCCCGACCCGGTCCGAGATGTGCCGGACGATCGACAGGTCGTGCGCGATGAAGACGTAGCTCAGCTCGAACTCGCTCTGCAGCCGGTCCATCAGGTTGATGACCTGGGCCTGCACGGAGACGTCCAGCGCGGAGACCGGCTCGTCGGCGACGATGACCTCGGGGCGCAGCGCCAAACCCCGCGCGATGCCGATGCGTTGGCGCTGGCCGCCGGAGAACTGGTGCGGATAGCGGTTGATGTACTCGGGGTTGAGCCCGACCACGTCCAGCAGCTCCTGGACCTTCGCCCGCCGGTCGCCCTTGGGTGCCACCTCGGGGTGGATCTCGTACGGCTCCCCGATGATGTCGCCCACGGTCATCCGGGGGTTGAGGGAGGTGTACGGGTCCTGGAAGACCATCTGGATGTTGCGCCGCACGGCGCGCAGGGCCTTGCCGGACAGCTTGGCGATGTCCTCGCCCTTGTAGCGGATCTCCCCCGCCGTCGGCTTCTCCAGGTTGACCAGCATCTTGGCGACCGTCGACTTGCCGCAGCCGGACTCCCCGACGATGCCGAGGGTTTCACCGCGGGCGAGTTCGAAGTCCACGCCGTCGACGGCCTTCACCGCGCCGACCTGCTTCTTGAAGAGAATCCCCTGAGTGAGCGGATAGTGCTTGAAAAGGCCCCTGACCTGAAGAATCGGCTCAGCCATTCATGCACTCCCTCCAGAAGTGGCAGGCGCTGCGCCGGGCCGGCTCCTCACCGTTCACCTCGTACAGGGGCGGCTCGTCGGTCCGGCACACGTCCTGGGCCATCGGGCAACGGGGGTGGAAGGCGCAGCCCGGCGGGATGTGCATGAGGTTGGGCGGCAGGCCCTTGATGGCGTAGAGCTCCCGGCCCTTCTGGTCGAGCCGCGGGATCGACTCCAGCAGGCCCTTGGTGTACGGGTGCGCGGGCACCTTGTAGATGTCGTGCACCGGGGCCGTCTCGACGATCCGGCCGGCGTACATCACGGCGATCCGGTCGGCGACGTCGGCGACCACGCCCAGGTCGTGGGTGATCAGGATGAGCCCCATGTGGTACTCGCGCTGCAACTCGGCGAGCAGGTCCATCACCTGGGCCTGGACGGTGACGTCCAGCGCCGTCGTCGGTTCGTCGGCGATGATCAGCGCGGGTTCCAGTGCCAGCGCCATCGCGATCATGATGCGCTGGCGCATCCCGCCCGAGAACTGGTGCGGGTAGTCCTTGACCCGCTCCCTTGCGGCCGGGATCCGCACCCGCTCCATCAGCTCGACGGCCTTCGCCCGCGCGTCCTTCTTCGACATCCCGCGGTGCACGACGAACATCTCGCCGAGCTGGTCGCCCACCGAGAGCACCGGGTTGAGGGAGGACAGCGCGTCCTGGAAGATCATGGCCATCTCGGCGCCGCGGACCTTCCTGCGCTCGTCCTCCTTCAGCTTCAGCAGGTCCGTGCCCTGGAAGAGGATCTCGCCGCCGGTGATCCTCCCGGGCGGCATGTCGAGGATGCCCATGACCGCCTGCGCGGTGACGGACTTCCCGGACCCGGACTCGCCGAGCACCGCGAGGGTCTCCCCCGCGTCCACGGCGTAGTCGACCCCGTTGACGGCCCTGGCGACCCCGTCCCGGGTCCGGAACTCCACGTGCAGGTCCCGCACTTCGAGCAGCATGACGTCGGCTCACCTCAGCTTCGGGTCGAGGGCGTCGCGGACCGCGTCGCCGAGCATGATGAACGCCAGCACGGTGACCGCCAGCGCGCCGGCCGGCCACAGGAGCATGTGGGGGGCGTTGCGGATGTACGGGGAGGCCGCCGAGATGTCGATGCCCCAGCTGACCGTGGGCGGCTTCAGACCGACGCCGAGGTACGACAGGGTCGCCTCCAGCGCGATGTACGTGCCGAGCGCGATGGTCGACACGACGATCACCGGGGCGACGGCGTTCGGCGTGATGTGCCGCAGCAGGATGCGGGAGTCGGAGGCGCCGAGTGCGCGGGCGGCCTGCACGTAGTCGTTCTGCTTGGCGGTGATGACTGAGCCGCGGGCGATGCGGTAGACCTGCGTCCAGCCGAGCAGCACGATGAACCCGATGACCGGCCAGATGGTGTTGCTGGTGACCACGGAGAGCAGGACGAGACCGCCGAGCACGACCGGGATCGCGAAGAAGATGTCGGTGATCCGGGACATCAGGGAGTCCCAGCCCCCGCCGAAGTACCCCGCGAGTCCGCCGAGGACCGAGCCGAGGAGCGCGACGCCGAGCGTGGCCAGGACGCCGACGCTGATGGAGATGCGGGTGCCGTACACGGTGCGCGTGTAGACGTCGCAGCCCTGGCCGTCGTAGCCGAAGGGATGCCCGGGCTGCGAGCCCTCCTGTGCCTTGGCGAGGTCGCACTTGAGGGGGTTGCCGGAGGCGATCAGCGACGGCCACAGGGAGATCACGACCAGGAACAGGATCACCAGCGCCGAGACGATGAAGACGGGGTTGCGGCGCAGGTCGCGCCAGGCGTCCGACCACAGGGAGCGCGGCCTGCCCGCCGGGCCGGTGCCGCCCGGGCCGCGGGGGGTCCCCTCCAGCGTCTCCCCCTCGCTCACGGCGAGGTCCATCGCGCCGCCCATGCCGGCGGAGGAGATGGCGCCCTCGGACTCGTGCTGCTCAGGCATAGCGAATCCTCGGGTCGAGTACGGCGTACAGGAGGTCGACCAGCAGGTTGGCCACCAGGAAGACGAGGACGAGTACGGTCACGAAGCCGACGACGGTCTGCGTGTTCTGGCGCAGGATGCCCTGGTAGAGCTGGTAGCCGACGCCATGGATGTTGAAGATCCGCTCGGTGACGATCGCGCCGCCCATCAGCGCGCCGATGTCCGTGCCGATGAAGGTGACCACGGGGATCAGCGAGTTGCGCAGCAGATGGCGGATGATCACCCGCTGCCTCGGCAGGCCCTTGGCGACGGCCGTGCGGACGTAGTCGGAGCGCCGGTTCTCCGCGATGGAGGTACGGGTCAGCCGGGTGACGTAGGCCAGGGAGACGGACGCGAGGACCAGACCCGGCACGATCAGCTCGCTGAAGGTGGCGTCGGTGGAGACCGACGGTTTGATCCAGCCCCACTCGACGCCGAGGAGCAGCTGGAGCAGCAGGCCGGTCACGAAGGTGGGGACGGAGATGACCACGAGGGTGGCCAGCAGGACCGAGGTGTCGACCGGCCGGCCGCGCCGCAGACCGGTGATCACCCCCAGCGTGATGCCGATGACGATCTCGATGAGGATCGCGACGATCGTCAGCCGGATGGTGACGGGGAACGCCGTCGACATCAGCTCGGTGACCTCCTGGCCGTTGAACGCCGTACCGAAGTCGCCGGTGAAGACGTTCCCCATGTAGGTCAGGTATTGCTGCCACACCGGCTTGTCGAGACCGAACTCCTTCTTCAGCTGCGCGGCCGTGGCCGGGTCGCACTGCCGCTCGCCGCACAGTCCCGCGATGGGGTCACCCATCACGTTCACCATCAGGAAGATCAGCAGCGTGGCCCCGATGAACACCGGGATCATCTGGAGCAGACGCCGGACCACGTACCGTCCCATGCGCGGTCAGCCGACCTTGATCTCGTTGTAGACGGGGACGCTGAACGGGTTCAGCGCGACGTTCGAGAGGCGGTCGGACCAGCCCGCGCTGCCGTTCTGGTACCAGAGCGGGATGGCCGCCATGTTGTCGCGGACGACCTTCTCGGCGTCCTGGAAGAGCCCGATCGCCTTGGCGGTGTCGGTCTCGCTGTTGGCCTGGTTGACGAAATTGTCGAAGTCCTTGTTGGACCACTTGCCGTCGTTGGAGGAGGCGTTGGTGTAGTAGAGGGGCTGGAGGAAGTTCTGGATGAGCGGGTAGTCCATCTGCCAGCCGGCCCGGAACGGCCCGGTCATCTTGTGCTGTCCGATCTGGTTGCGGAAGTCCGCGAAGGTGCCGACCGGGTTGCCGACGCAGGCCTTGTCGTTGCCGAGCGCGTTGTTGATGGAGTTGCAGACGGCGTCCACCCACTCCTTGTGGGAGCCCGTGTCCGCGTTGTACGAGATCTTGACCTGGCCGCCGGGGAGCCCGCCGCCCTCCTGGACCAGCTTCTTGGCCTCGCTGGGGTTGTACTCGCAACTGCTCCCGCACAGCCCGTCCTGGAAGCCGCCCTTCGTGCCGAGGACCGGTGAGGTCCAGTCGGTGGCCGGGGTGCGGGTCTTCTGGAAGATCGTGTCGGTGATCTGCTTGCGGTTGATCGCCATGGACAGGCCCTTGCGGACCTTCTCCGAGCCGCTCTTGTTCCAGTCCGGGTCGTAGAAGGGGAAGGCGAGCGTCTGGATGATGCCGGCGGGGGTGTTGAGATACCGGTCGCCGAGGTCGGCCTTGACGTTCTTGAGCTGGGCGGCCGGGACGTCGTCCACCAGGTCGAGGTTGCCGGCCATCAGGTCGGTGTAGGCGGTGTTGTTGTCGGTGTAGACCTTGAGATCCACCCCGCCGTTCTGCGCCTTGTCCGTGCCGGGGTACGCGTCCCACTTCCTCAGGGACATCTTCGAGCCCTTGGTGTACGACTCCACCGTGTACGGCCCGTTGCCGACCGGCTTCTTGATCCAGGCGGCGTGGTCGGAGAAGAAGGCCTGGGGCAGCGGGTCGTAGGCCGAGTAGCCGAGGGTGTCCGGGAAGGTCGAGAACTTCTGGGTGAGCTTGACGGTGAAGGTCTGGGGGCCGGTGACCTTGAGGCCGGAGAGCGTGTCGGCGGTCTGCTTGCCGGTCTCGGGGTGGACCTTGTCGTAGCCCTCGATGTACCCGAAGAAGTACGCGTTCTTCTGGTTGTTCTTGAGGCTCGCGCCGTAGTTCCAGGCGTCCACGAAGGACTTGGCGGTGACGGCCTCGCCGTTGCTGAACTTCCAGCCGCTCTTGACGGTGACGGTGAAGTTCTGCGAGTCCGTGGTGTCGATCTTCTCGGCGAGCATGTCCTTGGCGGCGCCGGTCTTCGGGTCGTACCGCTTCAGCCCCCGGAAGATCATGTCGAGGACCTTGCCGCCCTGCACCTCGTTGGTGTTGGCCGGCTCCAGCGGGTTCTGCGGGTCTCCCCAGGAGGAGCTGAGCACCGCACTGCTGTCACCACCGCCGCCGCTGCTGCTGCTGCTACTGCCGCAGGCCGTCGCGGCGAGTGCGAGCGCCGCGACGCCGGCGGCCCATGTGGCGTGCGTGGCTCCGGGCATGGGATGCCTCCTCGGGAATGCCGGTCCGTTACCGGTCAATATCCGAGCAAATGACACGAGGCGCACATTCGGCGCACCCGTCTGTGGGACGGGCCGTCCCCGAACCCGGGGACCGGCCGCACGGTCTACGACGAGCACACGGTGTACCGGGCACGAGCCGCCGTTTTGCCGTCCGCAGGTCCAACGGCGAGACTGCGGCCCCATGGCCTTGCATCTGCGCGGAACCGTGCTCCCCGGTGGCTCGGTCCGGGACCTGTGGACGCTCGGGGACCGCATCACCTTCGAGCGTCCGTCGCAGCCGGCCGACACCCTCGCCGACGGGGGGTTCCTGCTGCCCGGTCTCGTCGACGTGCACACCCATCCGGGCGCCCCCTCCGAGGACGAACCGGCCTTCGACGCCGAGGCGTTCACGAAGCAGGTCGGCCTGCACCGGGACGCAGGGACGACGGCACTGCGCTTCCCGGGGCTCCTGGGGGAGATACCCGCCGGGATGCGGGAGGCCCCCGACAGCCCGCGCATGGTGAGCGCGGGGCGATGGCTGGCCTGGGCCGGACTGTCGAGGAGCGCCCCCTTCCACACCGTGACGGACGACCTGGTCACCGCCGCGGTCGCGGAGGCAAGGGCTCACGACGGTTGGTGCAAGCTGGTGGGCGACTGGGACTTCGAGGCGGACCCGGTGCCGTACGAAGTGCTGCGCGCCGTGACCGACGCCGTGCACGCGGCCGGCGGCCGGGTCGCCGCGCACTGTCAGTCCGGGCAGGGTGCCGTCAACGCGGCGCGCGCGGGCGTCGATTCGGTCGAGCACGGGATGGGGATGCCCGAGGAGTGCGTGGACCTCATGGCGGCGCACGGCACGGTGTACGTCCCCACGCTCACCACCTTCGCCCGGAGCGCCCCGCGCCGCACCAGGGACACCCCGCGCGGGCGCCTGTGGCACAAGGGCCACGCGACCATGATCCGGCGTGTGCGCGAGGCCCATGACGCCGGAGTCACCGTTCTTGCCGGCACCGACTCCGCGCCCTTCGGGAACGTGGCCACGGAGGTCGAGCATCTCATCGCGGCGGGGCTGCCCGCCGAGGCCGCCGTCGGGGCCGCGAGCTGGACCGCCCGCGCGTTCCTGGGACTGCCCGGCCTCACCGAGGGCGCCCTGGCCGACATCACCGTCTACGACTCCGACCCGCGCCGTGAACCCGCCGTGCTGCGGCATCCACGCCGCATCGTGCTGCGCGGCCTTGTGGTCCGCTGACGGGTCGTCCGTTCGCAGAAGTCACGACATCATCACGGTGGCCGGTTCCCTCCGTTGACGGCGTCAGCGCTCTACCAGGCCCCCTTCACAGGTCTTGACCAATAGCGGTCCGAGCGAACATCAAATCGCCGTTTTCGCAGGCCACCATTGGTTTCACGCGCCGTTGACGTGCGCAGACTGCCGCTGGTAGACACACTCATCACCCAGTCGGCCCGTCACCAGGCCAAACCCGCTCCTGAAGTCCGAACCAGCCGTCCCCGTGCGAGCGATGACGTGAGGTCACGATCCATGAGCACACAAGACCAGCACGGCACCAGGCGTTCACATCCGAGAAGGCCGCGATGGCACACGGTCCGGCTCATGACGGCCGCCGGCGCCGCCGCCCTGACCTTCTCGGCGGGCCTCGCGACTCCGCTCAACCCGGCGCCCCAGCGCGCGGAGGCCGCCCAGGGCAAGAAAACCCTCACCGTCGCCGTGGCGCAGAGCGTCGACTCGCTGAGCCCCTTCCTGGCGGTGCGTCTGGTCAGCACGAGCGTTCTGCGGCTGACGTACGAGTACCTGACCGACTACGACCCCGGGGACGCCCACCCGGTCCCGGGCCTGGCCACGCGCTGGCAGCCGTCCGCCGACAAGCTCACCTGGACGTACACGATCCGCTCCGACGCGAAGTGGTCGGACGGGCAGAAGGTGACCGCCGAGGACGCCGCCTGGACGTTCAACAAGCTGATGACCGACCAGGCGGCCGCCACCGCGAACGGCAGCTTCGTCACCAACTTCCGCAAGGTGACGGCGCCCAGCCCCACCAAGCTGGTCGTCGAGCTGAAGAAGCCCCAGGCCACCATGACGGCGCTCGATGTGCCGATCGTGCCCGAGCACATCTGGAAGGACGTCAAGGACTTCTCGAAGTTCAACAACGACAAGTCCTTCCCCGTCGTCGGTGACGGGCCGTTCGTCCTCACCGACTACAAGGCGGACAGCTACGTCCGGCTGAAGGCCAACAAGAGCTTCTGGCGCGGGGCGCCCAAGTTCGACGAGCTGGTCTTCAAGTACTACAAGGACCAGGACGCGGCCGTGGCCGCCCTGCGCAAGGGCGAGGTCTCCTTCGTCGCGGGGGCGCCCGCCCTGACACCGGCCCAGGCGGCCTCCCTCAAGGGCCAGAAGGGCATCCGCGTCAACGACGCCCCGGGCCGGCGCTTCTACGCCCTCGCGACCAACCCGGGCGCGCAGGCCAAGAACGGCAAGAAGTTCGGCGACGGCGACCCGTCACTGCTCGACCAGCGGGTGCGGCACGCCCTGTTCCTGGCCGTCGACCGCAAGACCATCATCGACAAGGTCTTCCAAGGGCACGCGGTCGAGGGCCAGGGCTACATCCCGCCGCGCTTCTCGACGTACTTCTGGAAACCGTCGGCGAGCCAGGCACTCGCCTACGACCCCGCCAGGGCCGCACAGCTCCTCGACCAGGCCGGCTACAAGAAGAACGCCGACGGCAAGCGGGTCGGCAAGGACGGCAAACCGCTGAACTACCGGGTCCTGTGCCACGCCACCGACCCCAACGACAAGGCGGTCGGCCAGTACCTCAAGGAGTGGTGGGCCAAGCTGGGCATCGGCATGACCCTCGACTGCCTGGACAACGTCACCGACCCCTGGCTCGCGGGCAAGTACGACCTCGCCTTCGACGGCTGGTCCGTCAACCCCGACCCGGACTACGTGCTGTCCATCCACACCTGCGCCGCCCTGCCGGCGACCCCGAAGGACACCGGCGCGACCGACAACTTCATCTGCGACAAGACCTACGACGGCCTGTACACCAAGCAGCTCGCCGAGTACGACTCCGCCAAACGGGCCGACATCGTCAAGCAGATGGAGTCGCGGCTGTACGACCTGGGGTACATGAACGTCATGGCGTATCCGAACGCCGTCGAGGCCTATCGCACCGACCAGATCAAGTCGATCGAGACGATGCCCAAGGCCGCCGGCAACATCTACGGCCAGGACGGCTACTGGAGCTGGTGGTCGGCGGTCCCGGCCGACTCGGGCGGCTCCTCCGGGGGCTCCTCGACCGGGGTGATCGTCGGTGTCGCCGCGGGTGTCGTGGTCCTCGCCGGCGCCGGACTGCTCCTCGCGCGGCGCCGCCGCGCCACCGCGGACGACCGCGAGTAGCCCATGCAGCCAACCGCCCCTGACGCGGCGTCCGCCGCGGTCGACAAGGCCGCCGTACCGGTCCCGGCCGGTCCGGCGGCCCGCGGACCACGGGCCCGCACCGCCTCCGCGTACCTGCGGTACGGGGCGGGCAAGGCGGGCGGCGCCGCCGTGTCGCTGCTCGCCGTGCTGGTCACCGGGTTCTTCCTGTTCCGGCTGATCCCCGGTGACCCGGTCAAGACGATGACCGGAGGCCGCCCCGTCTCGGCGGAGCAACTGGCCGCCTACCGCAGGGAGTTCGGGCTCGACCTGCCCGTGTGGCGGCAGTTCACGGACTACTGCGGCAAGGCGCTCACCGGTGACCTGGGCACGTCGTACCAGTTCCGCACGCCGGTGATCGACAAGATCACCGAAGCCCTGCCGAACACCCTGCTGCTGACCGGCACGGCCTTCGTGCTCTACACCGCGCTCGGCATGTTCCTCGGCACCCGCTCGGCCTGGCGGAACGGCGGGCTCGGCGACCGGCTGAACACGGGTCTGGCGCTGACCCTGTACTCCGTGCCGTCCTTCTGGCTGGGCCTGCTGGTCATCATCGTGTTCGGCGTGGGCCTCGGCCCCGTCCCCGGGCTGTTCCCGACCGGCGGCATGGAGTCGGGCGGCAAGGAGGGTTTCGCGTACGTCCTGGACGTGGCCCACCACCTCGTCCTGCCGGTGCTCACGCTCGTGGCCGTCGAGTACGGCCAGACGCTGCTGGTGACCCGCTCGGCGCTGCTCGACGAGATGGGCAGCGACTATCTGACGACCGCCCGCGCCAAGGGTCTGAGGGACGATCTAGTACGGCGCCGGCACGCCGTGCCGAACGCGCTGCTGCCCACGGTCACCCTGGTCTTCGTCAATCTCGGCCGGACGGTCGCGGGCGTCATCCTGGTCGAGACGGTCTTCTCCTGGCCAGGCCTGGGCGGACTGTTCTACCAGGCGCTGAGCGTCCCCGACCTGCCGCTCGTCCAGGGCCTGTTCCTCTTCTTCGCCTCGGCGGTGATCGTCATGAACACTCTGGCCGACCTGGTCTATCCGCTGCTCGACCCCCGGGTGGGCCGATGACGACCGCACCGGTGCAGGAGACCCCTCGCCGGCTGGCCTGGCAGCGCCGCCGCCGCTCCGCCGTGCGGTTCTGGCAGCAGTACCGCACGCACCGCGCCGGCCTGGTCGGTCTGGGAGCGCTCGCCCTGTTCGCGCTGGCCGCACTCACGGCGCCGCTGACGGTCGGCTCGGACGTGGCCGGCGTGACCGACGCGCCGGGCAGTCCGCTCCAGCCGCCGAGCGGTGAATTCCCGCTGGGCACCGACCGGTTCGGGCGCGATCTGCTGGGCCTGGTGGTGTGGGGCTCCCGGGTCTCGCTGCTGGTCGGGCTGCTCGCGGCGGTGCTGTCGGTGGTGATCGGCACGGTCGTCGGGATCACGGCCGGGCACTTCCGGGGGCCGTACGCGACCGTGCTGATGCGCATCACCGACTGGTTCCTCGTGATGCCGGCGCTGGTGCTCGCCATCGCGCTGGCCACCGTGATGTCCCGCTCCCTGGGCACGGTGATCCTCGCGATCGGCGTCACGTCCTGGCCGACGACGGCCCGGCTGGTGCGTGCGCAGACGCTGGCGGTGGAGTCACGGCCGTACATCGAACGGGCGAAGGCGCTCGGCGGCGGGCACTGGCACGTCATGACCCGCCATGTCCTGCCCAACGTGATGCCGCTGGTCCTCGCCCAGACCACCCTGATGATCTCCTCGTCCGTCCTCGCCGAGGCGACACTCGCCTTCCTGGGCCTCGGTGACCCCACGGTCATCTCCTGGGGCGGCCTGCTGCAGGACGCCCGCGAGGCCGGTGCGGTCAGCTCCGGCGACTGGTGGTACCTGGTACCACCGGGCATCGCGATCGCGGTGGTAGCGCTGACCTTCACGCTGTGCGGACGCGCCGTGGAGTCCGTCCTCAACCCCAGGCTGGGGGTGGCCCGTTGACACTCCTGGAGGTACGGGACCTCGAAGTGACGTATGCCGGTGGAGCGGCCGCGGTGCGGGGCGTGGACCTGTCCCTCGCGGCGGGGCAGAAGCTCGGCATCGCGGGTGAGTCGGGGTGCGGCAAGTCCACGCTGGCGCTCGCGCTGCTGAGGCTGCTGCCCGCCGGGACCCGGGTGGCCGGGGAGATCCTGCTGAACGGCGAGGACGTCCTGACCATGCGGTGGGGGCAGGTGCGGGCGGTGCGCTGGGCGGGCGCCTCGATCGTCTTCCAGGGGGCGATGCACTCGCTCAACCCGGTGCACCGCGTCGGCGACCAGATCGCCGAGCCGATCCTGCTGCACCACGGGGCGACGGCGGCCGCCGCGCGCAAGCGGACCGGAGAGCTGCTGGAGCAGGTGGGCCTGCCCGCGGGACGCGCGTCGGCGTATCCGCACGAGCTGTCCGGCGGCCAGCGCCAGCGCGTCATGATCGCCATGGCGCTGGCCTGCGACCCGCGGCTGGTCATCGCCGACGAGCCGACCACCGCCCTGGACGTGATGATCCAGGCGCAGATCCTGCGGCTGATCGAACAGCTCGTCGCCGAGCAGGACGTCGGCCTGATCATGATCAGCCACGACCTCGCGGTGCTGGCCGACACCTGCGACCGGCTCGCGGTGATGTACGCCGGCCGGGTCGTCGAGGAGGGCCCCGCCCGGCAGGTCTACGAGGACGCCCGGCACCCGTACGCCAAGGCCCTCTCGGCGGCCTTCCCGCGCATCGGCGACCGGGCCTCCCGTTTCGCCCCGAGCGGCCTGCCCGGCGACCCGCCCGATCCCGCCGCGCTGCCCTCCGGATGCACCTTCCACCCGCGCTGCCCGGTCGCCCTGGACGAGTGCACCACCGAGGACCAGCGGCTGCGGGACGCGGGGCGGGGGCGGAGGGCGGCCTGTGTGCACGTCGGGGCAGCGGTCCCACCACCGGCCGGCCCGACCGAGGACGCGAGGAGCACCACATGACGACGACCTCACCGCCACCGCCCCTGCTCAGCGCCCAGGGCCTGCACGTGACCTTTCCCGGGCGGCACGGTGCCCCCGCGGCGCGGGCCGTCGACGGTGTCGAACTGGACATCCGGGCCGGGGAGATCGTGGCGCTGGTCGGCGAGTCGGGCTGTGGCAAGACGACGCTGGCGCGTTCGCTGCTCGGCCTGGTGACACCGGCCGCAGGACGCATCACGTTCGCCGGGAAGCCCCTGGAGTACTCCTCCCGGGCGCTGAAGGCGTACCGCCGACGCGTCCAGCTCGTACTGCAGGATCCGACCGGCTCACTCAACCCCCGGCACACGGTGTACGACGCGGTCGCCGAGGGCCTGCGGATCCACGGCCGTACGGGGAACGAGCGGGCGGCCGTGGCCGAGGCCCTCGCCCACGCGGGCCTGCGCCCCCCGGAGCGGTTCTTCCTGCGCTACCCGCACGAACTGTCCGGCGGCCAGCGCCAGCGGGTCGTGATCGCCGGCGCGCTGGTCCTGGAACCCGAACTCATCGTCGCCGACGAGCCGGTGGCCTCCCTCGACGCCTCCGTACGCGGCGAGATCCTCGCCCTCCTGCTGCGGCTGCGCACCGAACTGGGCCTGTCCGCCCTGGTGGTCACCCACGACCTGGGCCTGGCCTGGAACATCGCCGACCGGGTCGCGGTGATGTACCTGGGCCGGATCGTGGAGACGGGCGAGGTGGAGCAGGTCCTGACGGCTCCTCGGCACCCGTACACCCAGGCGCTGTTGTCGGTCCTGCCGGAGGCAGGGGGCGACCCCGTGGTACTGACCGGCGAGCCGCCGGATCCGTCCCGCATTCCGTCCGGGTGCCGGTTCCATGCCCGGTGCCAGGTGCTGGCGAGCGGGGAGGCGGAGCGGGCGGGGGTCGCGGACGCTTGCCGGAACCAGGATCTGGAGGTGCTGGGCGGGGGCGGCGGGGAGCAGGTGGCTTGTCATTGGGCGCGGGCGCGGACCATGGCCTGAGGCAGACCGGCGGCACGTGGCCGAGCTGTCGGTCCCTCGGAAAACGCCGATTCCCGGCACCTTTGCGGGGTGCCGGGAACCGTACGGGTGCTGCGGGGACGTCAGGCCGCGCCCACGACGTCCTTCTCCTCCGCGAAGTGGCACGCGGACTCGTGGGCCGCCGGGGAGTCCGAGCCCTTGAAGCGCTCGGGGATCGCAAGCAGCGGCACCTCCTCGGCGCACTTGTCCTCGGCCTTCCAGCAGCGGGTGCGGAAGCGGCAGCCGGACGGCGGGTTCGCCGGGGACGGCACGTCGCCGGTCAGGATGATCCGCTCGCGGTGCTCACGGGCCTCCGGGTCCGGCACCGGAACAGCCGACAGCAGCGCCTGGGTGTAGGGGTGCGTCGGGTGCTCGTAGATCTGCTCGTCGGTGCCGATCTCGGCCATCTTGCCGAGGTACATCACCCCGACCCGGTCCGAGATGTGCCGGACGATGGACAGGTCGTGCGCGATGAAGATGTAGGAGAGGTTGAACTCGTCCTGCAGTCGCTCCATCAGGTTGATGACCTGAGCCTGGACGGAGACGTCCAGGGCCGAGACCGGCTCGTCGCAGATGATGATCTCGGGGTTCAGGGCCAGGCCGCGGGCGATGCCGATGCGCTGGCGCTGACCGCCGGAGAACTGGTGCGGGTACCGGTTGATGTACTCCGGGTTGAGGCCCACGACGTCCAGGAGCTCCTGCACCTTGCGGCGCCGGTCGCCCTTCGGAGCCACCTCGGGGTGGATGTCGAAGGGCTCGCCGATGATGTCGCCCACCGTCATACGGGGGTTGAGCGAGGTGTACGGGTCCTGGAACACCATCTGGATGTTGCGGCGGACGGCCTTCAGCGCCCGGCCGGACAGCTTGGTGATGTCCTGGCCCTTGTAGAAGATCTCGCCCGCCGTCGCCCGCTCCAGGTTCATCAGGAGCTTGGCCACCGTGGACTTGCCGCAGCCGGACTCGCCCACGATGCCCAGGGTCTCGCCCTGGTGCAGGTCGAAGGAGACACCGTCGACGGCCTTGACCGCGCCGACCTGCTTCTTGAACAGGATGCCCAGGGTCAGCGGGAAATGCTTGACCAGGTTGCGCACCTGGAGAATGGGCTCGCCCCGCTCCACCGGCGCCTCGATGGCGGCGACGGCTTCCTCCTCGGAGTGCGCGTCGACCACGTCCACCTCGGAGACGTTCGGCGTGGCGTCCTGGGGCTCGTCGTTCTTGCTGAGCTCAGCCATGGAGCGTCTCCTTCCAGAAGTGGCAGGCCGAGGCGCGGCCCGGCAGCTCGCCGCCGTCCTGCTCGGTCACCGGCAGCAGCGCCGGGACGTCCGTACGGCAGACGTCCTGGGCCTTGGGGCAGCGCGGGTTGAACGCGCAACCGGTGGGGATACGCAGCAGGTTGGGCGGCAGGCCCTTGATCGCGTACAGCTCCTGGCCCTTCTGGTCCAGGCGCGGGATCGAGTCCAGCAGACCGCGCGTGTAGGGGTGCGCGGGCCGCTTGTACAGCTCGTGGACCGGGGCCGTCTCGACGATCCGGCCCGCGTACATCACGGCGATCTTGTCCGCGACGTCGGCGACGACGCCGAGGTCGTGGGTGATCAGGATCAGACCCATGTTGTACTCGCGCTGCAACTCCGCGAGCAGGTCCATCACCTGGGCCTGGACCGTCACGTCGAGGGCCGTGGTCGGCTCGTCGGCGATGATCAGCTCCGGCTCCAGGGCCAGCGCCATCGCGATCATGATGCGCTGGCGCATACCGCCCGAGAACTGGTGCGGGTAGTCGTCCACCCGGGCCGCGGCGGCCGGGATCTTCACCCGGTCCATCAGCTCGATCGCCTTGGCCTTGGCCTCCTTCTTGGAGAGACCGAGGTGGACACGGAACATCTCGCCGAGCTGGTAGCCCACGCTGAGCACCGGGTTCAGGGAGCTGAGCGCGTCCTGGAAGATCATGGCGATGCGCCTGCCGCGGATCTTGCGGCGTTCCTCGGCGGACATCTTGAGCATGTCCTGGCCCAGGAAGCGGATCTCGCCCTGGGGGATCTTCGCCGGGGGCATGTCGAGGATGCCCATGATGGCCTGCGCGGTCACGGACTTGCCGGAGCCCGACTCGCCGAGGACGGCGAGCGTCTCGCCCGCGCTGACGCTGTAGTTGACGCCGTTGACCGCCCTGACGACACCCTCTCGGGTGTGGAACTCGACGTGCAGGTCCTGCACTTCGAGCAGTGGCCCGTCATGGGCCTCCCTGGGGGCGGGCGCGAATGGGGCGTCTTCGATGATCGTCACGTACGCCTCCCTCAGCGCATCTTCGGGTCGAGGGCGTCGCGTACCGCGTCGCCGAGCATGATGAACGCGAGCACGGTGAGGCTCAGCATCGCGCTGGGGAAGAACAGCACGTGCGGCGCGGTACGGATGACCGTCTGCGCGGACGAGATGTCATTGCCCCAGGAGACTGCGCTGTCCGGAAGGCCGATGCCCAGGAACGACAGGGTCGCCTCGAGCGAGATGTAGCCACCGAGAGCGATGGTGGAGACGACGATCACCGGGGCGACCGCGTTCGGCAGGATGTGCCGCAGCAGGATCCGCCCGGTACCGGCGCCGAGCGCCCGCGCGGCCTGCACGAAGTCCTGCTGCTTGACGGTGATCACCGAACCGCGCATGACGCGGGTGATCTGGGTCCAGCCGAGGAAGACCATCGCGGCCACCACCGTCCACACCGAGCGGTGGGTGAAGGCGTTCAGGGCGACGATCGCACCGAGCAGCAGCGGAATGCCGAAGAACACGTCGGTGAGCCGGGACAGCAGCGAGTCGATCCAGCCGCCGTAGTAGCCGGCGATCATCCCCATGGCGCTTCCGAGGACCGCGACACCGAGGGTGGTGAAGATACCGACGGTGATCGAGGCGCGAGCGCCGTAGACCGTCCGGGCGTACACGCTGCGGCCCTGGCCGTCGTACCCGAACCAGTCGGCTTGGCCGATGTGGCTCCAGTTGGGCCCGGTCAGGTAGTGGTGGGCCAGGTCCGCGTGCCGGGGATCGGTCGAAGTGAACATCCCGGGCACTGCGGCGACCAGCACCAGGAGAATGATCAGCACGCCGGAGATGACGAAGAAGGGATTGCGACGCAGGTCATGCCAGGCGTCGGACCAAAGGCTGCGCGGCTTGTCCTGGGAGGAGCTGGGGGTCGCCGTGGCGGCGATCGCTTCTTCCAGGGCCGTTTCGGTCGTGAGTGCCTCAGGCATAACGGATCCTCGGGTCCAGGACGGCGTAGAGCAGGTCGACGACGAGGCTGGAGATCAGGTAGACGATCACCAGAACGGTCACGATGCCGACGACCGTCGTGTTGTCGGACTGGTTGATCGACCTGTACAGCGTGTTGCCGATGCCGTGAACGTTGAAGATGCCCTCGGTGACGATGGCTCCACCCATCAGCGCGCCCAGGTCGGTACCGAGGAACGTGACCACGGGGATCAGTGAGTTGCGCAGCAGGTGGACACCGATGACGCGGCGACGCGGCAGACCCTTGGCCACAGCCGTGCGCACGTAGTCGGCACGGAGGTTCTCGGCGATGGATGTCCGGCTGAGCCGGGCGACATACGCGAAGGACAGCGAGCCGAGGACGATACCGGGCAGGATCAACTGACCGATGTTGTTGGAGTCCTGCACGGTCGGGGTCACCCAGCCGAGCTGGTTGCCGAAGACCGTCTGGGCGACGAAACCGAGCACGAAGATCGGGATCGAGACCAGCAGCAGGGTGACGACCAGCACCAGCTTGTCGTAGAGCTTGCCGTGGTTGAGGCCGGACAGGAGTCCCAGGCCGAGACCGACGACGATCTCGATGGTGAACGCGACCAGGGCCAGCCGGATCGTCACCGGGAAGACCTCGGACATGACGTCCACGACCTTGCGCCCGGTCACGAAGCTGGTGCCGAAGTCCCCCCTGACCACGTTGCTGATGTAGTGCCAGTACTGCTCGAACACCGGCCGGTCGAGCCAGTACTCGTGCTTCAGGCGTGCCATCGCCTGGGGGTCGGCAGGTCTGTCGCCCCACAGTGCCCGGACGGGGTCACCGGGCAGGGAATACACCATCAGAAAGATGAGCAGAGTGGTCCCGAGGAACACCGGGATCATCTGGAGCAGTCGCCGCGCGACGTAGCGCCCCATCGAGCCTCCATTGTGAGCCGCTCCGGCGGCCGCCCCGCAGCGTTGCCTTTGTGAGGGGTGCGGGGCGGCCACCGATTACGAACGGTGGGGCGCCCGCGGCCTGCGCGGGCGCCTCGTTGAATCGACCGTTGCGGCCTCTTACTTCTTGTAGACCTCGACGTCGCCGAAGACAACCTTGCCGAAGGTGTCGTAGCTGACGTTCGTGACGTTCTGCGAGTAGCCCGCGTTCGTCTTGTAGTACCACAGCGGGATGGCCGGCATGTCCTTGTACAGGGCCGCCTCGGCGTCCTGGTACAGCTTCACCGACTCCTCGAGCGTGGGGGCCTTGTCAGCCTTCGCCGCGAGCTTGTCGAACTCCTTGTTGGAGTAGCCGCCCTCGTTGCCCGCGGCGGTGCTGCCGTACAGGTCCTTGAGGAAGTTGGCGTTCAGCGGGTAGTCCTGCACCCAGCCGGAGCGGTAGAGGCTCTGGACCTTCTTCTTGGTGCGGACGTCCAGGGCCGTCTTGAAGTCGGCCTTCGAGTCGCCCTCGCACTTGACGCCGGTGTTCTGGGTGATGTTGGCGCACACGGCCGTCACCCATTCCTTGTGGCCGCCGTCGGCGTTGTACAGGATCGAGATGGTGGCGTTGGCGCCGCCCGACTCCTGGACCAGCTGCTTGGCCTTCTTCGGGTTGTACGTGCAGGCCTCGCCACAGGCGTTGGCCTTGTAGCCCTCGACGGCCGGCGGGACGAAGCCGGTGGCGGGCTCACGCGAACCGGCCAGCACCGTCTTGGTGATGGTGTTCCGGTCGATGGCCATGGACAGGCCCTCGATGAACTTCGCGCGGTCCTTGAGGTTCTTGATCGTCGGCGCGTACTCGGCGACGGCGACGGTCTGGATCGCGTTCTGCGGAGCGTCCACCGCGCGCTTGCCCAGGTCCTGGTGGTACTTGGCCATGTCGGTCGGCGCGACCTGGTCCAGAACGTCCAGGTTGTTGGAGACCGCGTCCTGATATGCGGCCTCGGAGGTCGTGTAGAACTTGAAGTCGATGCCGCCGTTCTTGGGCTTCGGGCCCGCGTAGTTGGCGTACGTCTTCACCAGGAAGTCCTGGTTGTGGTTCCACTTGGCGAACTTGTACGCGCCGTTGCCGATGGGCTCCTGGCCGTACTTCTTCGGGTTCGTGTAGAAGACCTTGGGCAGCGGGTAGAACGCGCTGTAGCCCAGCTTGTAGGTCCAGTACGGCACCGGGTTGGCGAGCGCCACCTTGATGGTGTAGTCGTCCGGCGTCGTCAGGCCCGACATCTTGTCGGTCTTCGGGTCGCCCTTGTCCGGGTGGACGTCGGTGTAGCCCTTGATGTCCGCGAACCACGAGGCGTTCTGCTGGGCGTTCTTCGAGTCGGCGCCCCAGTTCCAGGCGTCCACGAACGAGTGCGAGGTGACCTTCTCACCGTTGTGGAAGGTCCAGCCCTGCTTCAGCTTGATCGTGAAGTGGCTGGCGTCGTCCTGCTTCACGGACTCGGCGACGAGGTTCTCCAGCTTGCCCGACTTGGGGTTGTAGTCGACCAGGCCACTGAAGAGGGCGTCGGTGATGCGGCCACCACCCGTCTCCATGACGTTGGCCGGCTGGATCGGGTGCTGCGGCTCGTTGCTCTGGTAGCTGAAGACGCCAGCCGGGTCGACCTTCTTCGAGCCACCGCTGCCCGAGTCGCTGCTCCCACCGCCACAGGCCGTCGCACCCAGCGCCACAACCGCGGCTATCGCAACCCACTTGGCGCTCTTGGCACCACGCATGGGGCTCCTCCTCATGAGTCCATTGGTTCACCACATGGGGGGGCACAGGACTCATCACCGTCACCGGTGCCTGAAATGGTCAAGTGCCCCGCGCTCGTGAGTCGACGCCGCCTTCAGCGTGTGACCCGTTTACCCGAGCTCTACGCGCCTAACTATCTGCCATGCGCCATGGCCGAACCACACTCACAAGGTCTCGATTCGATCACACCTGACGCGCACATCTTCCAAAATCCGGACAAAGTGTTTGCTGAAAGATCCCTGCGAAACGGACTTGTTACACATCTATCGGGCTCGAATGTCCGTATACCGAACGCGAACGGCATGAAAATTCAGTTGCGGAATCGCGGTACCTGTGCAGGGGTGCACGGCCCACCACTTTCAGCCAACGAGCCCGCACGACAGGGCCGCTCGCCGGGCCCTCACAGATGACGGACAGGGCCCACGCTGGCAGCAGCGTAATGCCGCCGGATCCGCCGTGACGGATCCAGGACGAGAACGAGGGTTTTCCCTACCCTTCCGCACCGGACCCGGGGCGCCCCAAGGGTCACGCCCCGGGCCATCGGCCCTCAGACCACGTCGAATTCGTTGCCCTCGGGGTCCTGCATGGCGGCGGCGTAGAGCCCCATGTCCGGCTCATCCTTGATCCTCAGCACGGTGGCACCACTCTTGACCAGCCGTTCCACCACTGCGTTGACCCGCTGGGTGCGGACGTCCAGTGGGACGTCACGCCCCCCACCGACCTTCAGGTCGAAGTGCCACCGGTTCTTGGCGACCTTCAGCTCCGGAACCTGCTGGAACCACACCCTCGGTCCACGTCCCTCGGGATCGATGATCGACTCCGGGATGTCCCCCGCACCGGCCGGCAACTCCTCCTCCGGCACCCCCATCGCCGCCCAGTACGCACGCCACGAGGCGTGCCCGCCCGGCGGAGGCTCAGGCACGTAGCCCAGAGCCTCGGCCCAGAAACTCACCATTCTCTGCGGATCGGAGCAGTCGATCGTCAGCTGCACTGTCATCTCCATCCTCGGAGCATCGCAGGCGGTTCTGACAGTCAGTCCGCTTCAGCCTGAGTCGACCAACGCGCTACGGCACGGCCAAGTCGCACCAGATGAATTTGCCCCGATCGCCGAACCTGGCCGACGGCTGCCACCCCCAGTTGTCCGCGCACGCCATGACCAGCCCGAGCCCCCGCCCCTCCTCCGCCTCCCCGACCTGCTCCAACGGCCTTGGCGGCTCCGGCGGTTCGGGGTCGGCGTCCCACGCCCCGATCCACACGGCGCCCTCCGTGGACCTGCGCACCCGGAGGGCGGCGGGCCCCTTGGTGTGGCGTACGGCATTGGAGACCAGCTCCGCCGCGAGGAGCTCGGCCGTGTCCGACAGCCCGATCAGACCGTGGATGGTCAGGATCAGGCGCAGCGTGCGGCGGCAGACCGTGACGGCTCTGAGGTCGTTCGGGATGTAGAGGGTGTAGTCCCAGGTTTCGGGCATGCGTCATCAACTCCGGTAGGTGAGTGGGGATTTCACGCAGGGTGGCATCGCCGCATCCGCGGTGCACTTCCGCTGCGTGTGCGGTTCGTCACCGACGGTATTTCCTAAACTTAGGAAGGTGCAAGCCGTTGCCGTATTCTGGGCCCCGAACGAGCGACATCCGCAGGGCAGTTGGGCAGGAGGAACAGTTGCCGCCGAAAAGGCAGCTCACGGTCCGCCGGGTGCGGCTGGGCACCGAACTGCGCAGACTGCGCGAGGCGACAGGCATGAAGGCCCGCGCAGCAGCGGAGTTGCTCGGCATCGACTCTGTGCAGATCAGCCAGATCGAGTCCGCTGTCGCCGGCGTCAGCGCCGAACGCGTGCGCCGTCTGGCGGCCCACTACGCCTGCACTGACGCGGCGTTGATCGACGCTCTCGTGTCCATGGCCACCGACCGG
>NZ_JBEPBA010000043.1:0-49052 GCF_040298885.1 Streptomyces sp. NPDC001137 | reverse complement strand
GGATATTTACGGGGTGCTGCCATGGTGCTGGTGGATCTCCTTCGCCAGGACCGTAACCCTGGCATCAGGGACTCCACAAATCTCAGTACAGCTCACTACTGCAAGGAAGCAGAGGAACTGGCGAGGGAGATCGCAGACCTTGAGCTGATCATGTGGATCCAAGGCACGCGATCGCTCAACGCCTACTACGCAGGCCACTATGACCAAGCCGTCCGTTGGGCAGACGCGGGCATCGAGATCGCCCCCAACCACCCGCAAGCCATCCGACTCCAATCGAATGGACGCGCGCGGGCTTTGGGTAAGCTCGGCGACCGCTCCGGCGCGGAACGCGCGATTGCCGCCGCTGAGGAACTGAGCAGTCGCCACTTGGTCCCTGCCGGTCTGACCTCGTGTATCACCTTCAAGCCGTACGGCATGGCCCGCACACTGGCCAACGCCGCGACCGTCCATGTCTCCCTCGCCAACGCCCCACGGGTTCTCGCTTACGCCGATCAGATCGACGAACTCGTCGAGCAGTCCGACTCCGCCTGGAGCCAGGCCCTGGTCCGCCTGGACGTCGCCACCGCTCTCCTGGCCGGCCCACGCCCGGACGTCGAGCACGCCATGGTTCTCGGCCGCCAGGTCCTCGAAGCCGGGGGCGGCCCACCCATCCGCTCCGTGGTCCAACGCGCCGGTGAACTCCACGCCACAGCCGAAAGCTGGCAGGACCTGCCAGCCGTACGGGAATACGGCGACGCCCTGCACTCCTGGCAGTCCGCCCCACAAACGAGAGACCTGGCGAAGTCTGCCAAAATGACACGCCTGACGGAGCAGACGAGAGGGCCAGCGGATGCAGCTCACAGCCGACCCGGACGCATTTCCTGCCAGCCCTCCACCCAGCACCACTAACGCGACGCTGATCGCCGAGCACGACTGGGCTGCCTTCGAGGCAGTCGAGGAGATGAAAGACCACTGGGACCGGCCCGGTTGGACGTCCTCCACCCGTGCCTACTACTGGATGCTCACCTTCCCCGACGCGACCCCGCTCATCGACCACGCAGGCCAATGCCAGAAGAAGCTGCGCCACCTCGCCTTCGACGACATTGACGCGGACGGCCTGCACCTGACCCTGGGACGCATCGGCCGCGTCGACGAGATCGGCTCCGGGCATCTGGACCGCCTGGCCGCAAAAGCGCATGAACGCAGACCGGAGAGCTTTACTCTCCGAGCTGTGCCGCTGACGGCATCCCGCGGCGCGATCCGTTACAGCGTCGCTCCATGGACTCCCGTCATTCAACTGCATGCGGCTCTATCCGTAGCCGGTGCCGAGTCGGGGATTCCGCCGCGCAAGCCCACAGCGGTTCTTCGCCCGCACCTAGGCATCGCGTACTGCAACCGCCCCATGGCAGCCGAAATCGTGCGCGATGCTATACGGCCCCTCCGGAAGCTCGATGCGGTGGATGTACCAGTGCGCAGGGTTCAGCTAGTCGAAATGCGTCGTGAAGACCGGGCCTACCGCTGGCAGGTCATCCACTCACTGGAATTGCGGTGAGCACCATGCCAGGGCTTCGGGGTTGTCGTGTGTGGCCCGGTTCATAGCGGTCTGTCAGCGCGGTGGCACCCGCCTCACATCCTGGAATGCCTTGGCATACCCCGACCGACTGTTCCCAAAGCGGTTCCTGCCTGCGGAGACGACGGTCCGGCGGCTGCCGGCTCGCCTTGACGGCGACGCACTGGACCAGATGGGTCTGACGCTGGCTCACCGACCGGAGACGACCGGGCTGCGCGGCCGGAGTGAAGAACATCGCGGCAAGCCTCCGCCACAACGCTCGCGCCCCTCGCACTCCCTGGCCTCGCATGATCACGAACCGGACGTCATGCGCCTACCTGAAGCCCTGGATGGTGGACGGGATACCGCCACGGCGGCGCTGAGGATGATCCGCTAGGCGCTCCTCGGGGCGACAAAACGAGGTAGCACGGGCATACGGGTCTCATTTGGCGGACGACCGGTCCATAGCCACCCCCGCAGCTGTGAGCACCAGCAACGTACAGGCGAAGGCAATCATGTTGAGGTACGGCCTTTCATTCCATGGAGCTTCCTCGTAGACGTACAGAGCGATGGCGAAGGCGCCCCCGACCCAGCCGAAGAGAAGAGAGAGCCCGAAGCGTCTGGGGGCCAGCGCGGCGGCGCACACGGGCAAGCCGACCGCCAGCGCGGCAGCCGCCGTGTAGCACAAACCGATGGTGTAGCCGTTCAGTTTGGAGCCCTCGTGGTGCAAGAGCAACGCGCCAGCGACCGCGCTCGCCCCGGCCAGGGTGGCCACGGACCACGTCAGCGGACTCGTTGGCCGCCAAAGCTCGATGCGAACAGCCCGACTCCTTCTCAGTACGAGACCTGCGAGGCAGGCACCGACCATCAAGGTCACATGGCCGGCGTATTCCAGTTGATAGGCCGAATTCCTAATGAAACCCATCGGGAGCCGTGAGTACTCATCCTTCGCTAGGTAGAAGTACACCAGCCCCCAGACCGAGGCTGCCGCCGTGCCGAGCACCACGCCTGGTCCGATGAGGAACCTCGTCCGCGGTAGGAGCATGCAGATCGCCGCAGCCAGTGCCACTGCCGCCATGGTGATGACATACCAGTCCCTACTCCATGGCGGATCTCCGTGGGTGAAATAGCCGTCGGAGTGGCCTTCCTGAATGATTCCTGTGATCAACAGGGCGGCTGACAGGATCAGGAATAGTCCAGAGACACTGGCGGCCAGCACTGTGGCGGTCCGACCCGCGACATGTTCCCCTGGCTCGAGGGGTGCTGCGGTCAGCTCCTCGTCCGGCTGTGCGCTGCGTTTCTCACCCTTCGACGGTGCCGTGCCCGTAGCGACGCTGGGCGGCGTTGCCTGCACCTCGCTTGTCGGCTCGGCCGGCGACGTGAACGCCAGTTTCGGAACAGGTTCAGGCGCGGTTCTGGAGGGTTCGGGCGCCCCAGGATGGATGGCCTGTAGTTTCGCAGCCGCCGCGGCCGACACGTTCCGGCTGTCATCGTCCGCTAGGCGCTGGAGTTCGTCAGCGACGCGTTGGCGAACGATGTCGTTGCCGATCTGGTACAGGTAGGCGAGTCCGTCTAAGGCGCTGAGACGATCAGCGGCGATCGGGCTACCGAGGGCATTGCGCAGGTGTGCTGGCAGCGTCCAGTTGTTGTTCCGGGCGATGACGATGCGGCCCTCGACGTTGTCAAGCCTCTTAGGCCGCTGCTGGGGCGTCTCGTCGACGACCCGATCATGGACGTATCTGTACAATTCGTCGATGGTGATGTTTCCATCACCATCGAGATCGGCGCTGCCGTCGCGCAGGCCCGCCACCAGGTGGCGGGTGAACACCGACTGCGCGGCCTCTCCGTGGGGCTGGTTGCCCTCGAAGGAGTACTGGGTGGCGTCGGACGCGGTCAGGACGCTCCGCCCCCGCCCCTGGAATCTCTCCAGGGCGTGCACGTCGGTGTCAGCCTTGGCGTTATTCCCAGCCGGGAAGGCTCCGCTGTAGCAGCAATCCAGGATCAGGACCTTCTGCCGGGACATGCATCCGGACATGGCCTGGTCGACCTGCTCTGCGGGCAGGGACGTGAACAGCAGGCTTTCGCGCCGGGTGTTGACCATCGCCAGATAGAGTCGGCCATCCTCGTCCTTCAGGCCATGGCCGGTGAAGTACAAGAGGGTGAGGTCGTCACTCCGCCGGTTTCGGTAGAGGTCACTGATCGCCTCACCAACCTGGTAGTGCGGCTTGTTGACCAAGGTAGTGACCTCGAACCCCGCAATTTTGGGATCCTGGAGGACGGCGGCTAAGGCTTCCGCATCATGTGCTGGAGCGGTCAACTGCCGCAATCCCGTGTCCTGGTAGTCGTACGTGGCGATCAGCAGTGCCAGTCTGCGTCCCATGGTTACTCGCTGGTATGACGGCGGATGTAGGCGTCGATCAGGTCTCGCCGTTCGGCGGCGGATGCCTGTTCCAGTTCGATGGTGTCGTCATCGATCGTCACGGAGATGCGATGCCGTGCGGGCTGGCGGCTGAGCCAGTCGCGCAGGGTCTCGATGAGGGCGGTGAACACCCCACCGGACGCGCTCAACGCTACGACGATCGCGCCCAGCGTAACTGGATCTGCGCCCTTCGCCCCTTCGGGAGATGCACCGGTCGGAGCGGGACTGAGCGATTCGATGTCCAACTCGGCGATTTCGATCCGCAATCGACGCGTCAGCCGTTCGACCGCCTCCGGCTCTACCTCAGGGTCGGGCGCGATCATCAGCCGTACGTTCAGCTCATCACCCGACTGGGCACCTCTGTGGTGCCTCCTCATCGAAACCTCGTCCTGCATGCGTCCCCCGAATGCGAGTCGTCGCGATGACGTACCCAACAGTGTGGCGGCTTGCGGCTCTGACGGCAGCCCGTCGGGGCTAATTCCTCGTCACCCTGGCCTTGCCTTGTTGGCCACGGGCTTCCATCCAGGGCTTCGGGTAGTCGCATGACGTTCGGTTCGTGATCATGCGAGGCCAAGGAGTGCGAGGGGGCGGCGAGGGGCGCGAGCGTTGCGGCGGAGACCTGCCGCGATGTTCCTCACTCCGGCTGTACGGAGGGTTCCAATAGCGAGGTTGCGCCAGGTGGCGATCGCGCGGGGCGCGTTGCCGGTCCGCAGTTGGGAGGCGTCCTCGGCGAAGGTGGTGTCGTGAACGTGGTGCAGCTCCTCGATCTTCCAATGGTCATGGATGAGTCCGGCGAGTTGGGCCGTGGCATGCTCGGAGGTCAGGCTGGTGACGACGTAGACCGTCTACGGCTCGGGCAGCCAATCACGCGCGCATGACGAAAGCTGAAACGACCGCGCTGGCCATCCATGCGAGGGCGGCGGCCTCCCATTGCTGTAGTCCGTTCTGGAGCGCCCATCGCTTCGCAATGGCGTGGGCGCAGGAGCCCGCGATCGCCGCAGTCATCTTCTTAGACACGATGTTGCCTCTCTATGTGTGTGTTGACCTCACCCTGAGAAGGGGGCCAGTGCTCTCAGCGAAGCAGGACAAACGTGCAGGTAACAAGGGAGCCAGACCGGTATGCAAGTTATCGGGGTCTTGCCTGGGAGTACTCAAACTGATGGGGGGTTAGTGATCGATCTGTCGGGAGTACTTACGGGGCTACGCTCACCCCATGAGCGTCAACCCTGCTGGTATCGAGAGCGAAGATCTACTCCAGGCCGCAGCGGCAGCCGGGCACCCCGTGAGCGGGCGGATGCTTGAGGAGTTCCGTTCCCGTACGCAAGGCCTGATTCCTCGCCCTGAGCGCGGGGCGAATCGAGGTCGCAGGCCCGTGTGGTTGTACCCGCCCGGCGCCGAGCGGCAGTTGGTGAGCCTCATGCGCTGGCGCGAGCACACGAAGGACCCCAACGTGCTGCGGGTGCTGCTGTGGCTCGACGGGTTTCCCATCGCGACCAGCGCCGTGCGTGAATCCGTGAGCGCCAGCCTGAGCACGATGACCCAGACACTGGAACGCGAACTCAAGGCGGAAGCCGCGCGCCGGGGCCTGGATCCGGCATCGGAGCGCGAGGCCGCGCTGAACTCCATCGCATCGACACTGGCCGCACGGCGCGGACCGCACGCTCTACCGCGGCCAGTACGCGTGACGGCTTCCGAGCGCACTAACGCGGTCGAGTTGATGCTTCGACTGTTCGCGTACGGTGAGACGCTCGACACGACCGAGGAGCAAGCCGCGACCGTCGAAAGGGTTCTCGGCGTCTCGCCGGGACGTCGGCAACGCGTGGACGGGGACGGGCCGTGGCTGGTCGGTCCGGCGCAGGATCTGTTCGATGCGGCGCAAGTCATCTCCGTGCCGAGGATGGCTGAAACCCTCGTGGACGCAACGGACTCCGAGTTGGAGTCGGCCCGGCAGCTCGTAGCGATGCTGTTCCGGTTCCTGCCGCTCGTTGCCAGGACGATCGGCGCCGTGTTCGGCAACGACAACTACGCCGGCATGGAAGGAATGGGGCACCTGGACGACCATCCGGAGTTCGTGATGCTGCTCGTGCCGATGGTCATTGGGATGATCCGTGCCGGATGGCAGGAGAACTTGGACACCATCGCGACCGCCTTGGAACCTTTTCCTGCGCTGACGGCCGAGATCCGGCGTGTCCTCGATATGCCCTCGAACGAGGTGGAGAGCAATCTCAAAGGCCAGCCTGCCGCGGTACAGCGCCGGGCGCATCTGCTGATCGACGCCGCCTTGGACGGAAAGCTGGATCAGGCGCCCCACCGGCGACCCTGACCTCCGGATACGTCAGACCGACGTCAGATCTAGGCTGAGCAGCATGTCGTTCCGCGCGTGGTGTCGGTTGAGGATCCATTTACGGGCCGAGGCGAGCCACCAGGTTTTGGCGAAGGCGAGCACCATGCCGACGGCGAGGGCCGCGTAGTTGAACGTCTCGAGGGTCACAGGGCGGGACTGGGGCAGCATGAAGAGTGCCGTCAGCACCCACCTGAGACCGCAAACTACTGGCACCCGCTCCCTGCTTCCGCCAGCCGACAATGCTGAAACGCAGCGCATATCACTGCGGTGATATGTGAAAGGAAAGAAAGCGCGCTACGGGGTCGCAGCGCGAGCTGTCGCTGAACTCTCCTGCCGCGGTCACGGAAATTACATGTCCTTCCGAGTCCCAACGGATTAGGCCACTGAAGCCATATCACTCTGGTGATATCACTCGTGGAATGTACTCGATCCCCATGGTGCGGAAAGCTACTCGCCGCGGAGCCTTGCAGGGCACTGCACTCAGCAACATCGCTCGTCGAAAGAAACAGAGCAATCGAAGGGAGAGAGCATGCCGACTCCTCGTCGCGCCAAGAACGATCACCTGCTCTACGCCGATGTCGTGGACTCCAAGCAGAAGGCTGGAGTCTGGATGGGCGAGCGTGACGCCTTCCAGACCAAGCAGGCCGAGATCCTGGAAGCGGTGAAGGATCAGGCGGACTGGGTCCCGGTCGAGAACGCGATCATGGTGGTCAGCACGGAGCCCGCCGGCATCACGGTCATCGCGCCGAACCCGACCCTCCCCGGCGTGATCGTCCTCGCCGACGGAGGCTCACCGGAGGCCTCAGCACAGCTGCAGGCAGCCGGCGAGGAGCTCGTCCGCAAGGTCATGGCCGAGCGCGGCATCGTCGAAGAGGAAGCCGCGTAACACGTGACCTCCTCACAGCTCCTGTGGGGGAAGTACATCCAGTACATCCGGGACGGCGAGGGTGCCCTCCTCGACCCGGTCACGCTGGACAGCGTGTACCTCGACCGCGGGGAGGTCACCGACCTCTCCGCGGTTCCCCCGGCCGCGACACACAAAGCTCTCGCCGAGCTCGGCTTCACGCCCGACAATCCCGATGTCGACCAGCGTGAAGCACTCCGCATCCGACTCCACCAACTCGACCTGGATCCCGTCCCCGTACGGATCAGCGGCCTGCGCGTCGTCCTCACCGACGCCTGCAACATGAAGTGCAGTTACTGCTTCGTCGAGACCAACACCGGCAAGCCGGATATGACGGAGCAGGAAATCGCCGATGGCCTCACCTACCTTTTCGAGACGAACGCCGGCCGCGACGAGGTAGCCATCCAGTGGTTCGGCGGCGAACCGACGACCCGGTTCGACCTGATGCAGTACGGGGACACTCTCGCGGACTCTCTCGCCGAGCAGTACCACGTCAAACGGGTCCGCCGAACAGTCGTCACCAACGGCGCCCGCATCACCGACGCCATGATCGAGCACTTCGCCCGCTACCAGTACGGCGTCGGCATCTCCATCGACGGACCACCCGCCATCAACGCCGAGAACCGCAGGCTCCTGGGCGGGCAACCGGCCGACAACAGGATCCAGCGCAACGTCCGTCGGCTCCTCGATGCGGGCGGCATCCACGTGGGCTGCAACCTCACTCCCACGCCCGCGAACATAGGCCGCCTGGCCGAAACCGTCACTTGGATCATCGACCACCTCGGACTGAAGTTCATCTACGCCAACACGCCGATCCCCACCAGCGGACGCTGGACGGTCAAAGGCAAAGAACTGGCTCAGGAGCTTTATCAGGCACGCCTCGTCGCCCTCGGGCGTGGCGGGATGATGTTCTCCGTCCTCGACCGGGCATTCCAGGCCCTCGACCGGCGCCGCCCCATGCTCTTGGATCACATGCAGAGCGACCGGAGTCTGAACGTCGCCCTGCTGCCCGGCAGCCGAGTCAGCCTCTGCGACATCAACTTCACCGCCCCCTCCTTCCTGCACACCCTCGACGAGCTGCGAGCGGACCCGAACTTGCTCGGCGGCATCGCCAAGAACATCGCCCCCATCCCCGAATGCGCCCAGTGCCCCGCCCTTGCGATCTGCGGTGGGCCCTCCCGCAATGAACAACTTCTCATCGGCGGAGACCGACCGGATGCGCAGATGTGCGACTTCTACGCCAGCACTGTGGAGATCGCAGTCTGGGATAGCACGGGGGTGCAGTGAACACCGTCACTCACCCCGAGAGCTCGTCCGCGTCAGCCCGGCAGCGGTTCCGCTCCGCGCTCATCAGTACCGCCGGCCACTGCAAGATCGCCTGCGGATTCTGCTTCCGAGCGGATCGGGCCCACGGCTTCCTCGACATCCCCACCTACACCCGGGCACTGTCCAGGCTGAAGGAGACCGGCGTCGAAGCGATCTGCCTGACTGGCGGTGAACCTGCGCACCACCCAGAACTGCGCCAACTGGTTCGGCTTGCCCACCAGTTCGGGCTTCCCGTGTCGATGGTCACCTCGGCCCGCGCACCGGAAGACGTCGATCGCCTGGCCGACATTGCGCGCCTGCTGGCGAACGTCACTGTGTCGGCCGATTCGATGGGCGCCATGGAACTCGGGCGAACGACCCGGTCCGTGGCGTCGGCGATCGCGACGCTGGAACAGGTCCCCGCGGGAGAGAGAGTTCTCCACGTCACGTATTGGAACCTCACGGCCCGCGAGTGCCAGGACATCTACGAGCGGGTCGACAAGTTAGGAATCAAGATCCAGATCAGCCCGGTGGCGCTCGACAGCACGGCTCGACAGCGCGCCGGCTACACGTTCTACGACTACCTTGCCCGGCAGCGGGAGGACGCCGATCTTCTCGGACGCTTCTTCAAGCTCTCGGAGCGGTTCCAGGAGTACCTCACCACGCTGCGAGCCATGCAGTTGTACCCCGAGGGACGGCCGTCCTGCGCATCCGCGGCCCTGTACGTGTCCGCAAGCGGCGAGATCCGACGGTGCCCCTACAGCACATCAGGGGTGAGCGTCCGCGCAGCTCGCGCAGAGATCGGCCGCTTCCTCGACGCTGAATGCGACGACCGGACCACCCCCGAGTGCGCGGCCATCTGCCGCGCCCCCGACATCCCGTGAGCGGACGATGACGACCCGAGTCACCACACCAGACGAGTTCATCGAACGGTGGCGAACCCCTCCCAACCTGCGCGTCAGCAACATCCTCACCGCCACCGGCTTCACCTTTCCGCCTGCCCTCGACGTCCTCGATGTGATCCGGCAAGACGAAGAAGTGCGCTTCACCATCCTCGGAGACGAGGACTGGTCCGTGCGCATGGACCGCACATCGGCCTTCCGCACAGCCCCGATCGAAGAAGTCGCCAGCTGGACCTTCCGCCTCGTCCACTTCAACCTGACCCGCTTCTACGACCGGCTCCTCAGCGGATTCCAGGAGCAGGTCATGATCCCCTGGCGTGCGCAACTGTCGAGCTGGGGGTTCACATGGCAACGGTGCGCGCCGCTGCTGTTCATCTCGACTGGAGGCGCCTCCTCGACGTACCACAACGACAACTCACACGGACTCGTGTGGCAGATCGAGGGAACCAAGACCTTCCACAGCTATAAGAATCCCGACCGACACCTCACGGCTGAGGCCGCTGTCGTAGGCGAGACCACGGCGGAGGAACCGCCTGAACACGAGCCAGTCGACCGCCATTCCGTATGCATGGGACCGGGCGACCTGCTGTGGAGCCATGCCCTGACCCCGCACTGGGTGACCACGGAGTCCCCGCTCGCGATGAGCGTCACCCTCGCGCACGGCGGCCTGTGCCACCAGGGCCGCTTCGCAGACCGGGAATTGGCACTCCGCGCCTACTGGGACCAGCACCCCGACGAGGCATGGAAGCTCGATCTGCGCAACGTCCGCTACTGACCGGAGCCGAGGCCGGGGCCGCTGCATCCTTCAGGGGAGCAGCGGACCCGGCCATTCGCGTGACTACGGGGTGAGCCGGTTAGGACCACGGAACAGGAACGTGGCCTCCCGAATCGAGTCGAGGCCGAGCATCACCATCAAGACGCGCCCAAGCCCCATGCCCAGACCACCGTGCGGCGGGCACCCGTACCGGAAAGCGTTCAGGTAGTCCTGCATCGGCTCGGTGCTCATGCCCTTTTCCGCAGCCTGCTTCAAGAGCACGTCGTAGCGGTGCTCGCGCTGCGCACCGGTGGTGACCTCCAGCCCCTTCCACAGCAGGTCGAAGCTGAGCGTCACACTCGGGTCGTCCGCCGGACGCATGTGGTAGAAGGGCCGGATGCTCGTCGGATAGTGGGTGACGAACACCCACTCGTGTCCGGTCTGCTCTTTGATGTGCGCTGCGATTCCGCGCTCGCCCTCCGGGTCCAGGTCCTCTTTCACACCCGCCGGGTCCCAGCCCTTGGCCCGCAGGATCTCCTGCGTCTCAGCCATCGTGATCCGCGGGAACGGCGTCGACGGCACCGTGACCTCGACACCGAACGTCTCCCGGATCGCCTCCCCGTGTGCGTCGGCGACCTTGGCGATGGCATGCGCGAGCATCTGCTCCTCGAAGGCCATCACGTCCTCAACCCCGTCGATCCACGCCAACTCCACGTCCACACCAGTGAATTCGGTAGCGTGCCGCGAGGTGAACGATGGCTCAGCGCGGAAGACGGGCCCGATCTCGAAGACCCTGTCGACACCGGCCGAGATCGCCATCTGCTTGAAGAACTGAGGCGACTGCGCCAGGTAGGCAGAGCGGTCGAAGTAACCGAGCTTGAACACCTCGGCGCCGGACTCGGATGCTGTGCCCATCAGCTTCGGGGTGTGCATCTCAGTGCAGCCCTGCCGATAGGCGTACTCGCGCATCCCTTGCTCGAACGTGGTCTGCACGGCGAACAGCAGTTGGGCCTGCGGCCGGCGCCGTACGTCGAGGAACCGCCAGTCCAGACGGTGTTCGAGACCAGTCTGCTCGTCGATGGGCAACGGCGTCTCAGCCCGGTTCAGAACCTCGACTGATTCCGGGACGATCTCCAGGCCGCCGAGCTTCACGATCGGGTTGTCGACCACGCGACCGGTGATCCGGATCGCGGACTCCGGCGTCAATCCCTCCAGCGCCGCCTCAACCTCGTCGCTTTCACCGCCGCGTTTGTGGGTGACCTGAGCCATTCCGGTGTGGTCGCGCACGACGACGAATTGCATCTTGCTCTGCAGGCGGAGCGTGTTCACCCAGCCCGACACAGAAACGGTCTGCCCGACATGTTCTCGCAGGTCAAACACCAGTACACGGCTAGTCGTGTGGATCATCGCAGCCCTCCCAGGGGCGTCGTCATGATCCCTTGGGGGCGCGGACGAGAAGGGTACTCGCGGTGCCACCGCGCCTTTACCGCAGCAGAACTACGGCCTCATTCATGCCCGATGACGGGGGCCAACCGGCGGAGCATTGGACCTTTCACCAGGCCGTTCCTCTCCGCACTCAGGAGGGTCTTCACCCCGGGGCGCAAGGCCGCCTTCCCAGCTACCGGCGGCTCTCTCTGCTCGCGTGATCCCGTGGCTACTCGTCTCCATCGACGCGTTGCTGAAGAGCATAGCTGGGCAGGCATGGATACGACAGCAAGATCACGCCAACGAGTTGGCCCGTCACCACGCGGCTACCTCCCACCGCCGTCGCGTAGCGAGCCCGGGCACCTATGACGAACTGCTCGGCGTCAGGCTGCATCCGCCCTGCCCCGGATGCATGGGCAGCGCCACCGCCATCCGGTAGGCCGCGCACCACCCGGCCGCAGCCCGCCGAGCAGGCAGATCTGCAGACCTGCCTCCAGGAATTACGCGAGAGATATCACGAGAGTGATTTCAGTAAGTTGCGATCAAGCTCTACTGTTCATTCGCTAGATCCTCGCGGATATTTGCCCACCGTAGGCGTCTGGGGATATTTGCGTGCGATGGGCTTTAGCGTGAATCACGGCCGTCATCGCTTGAGTTGCCGGCGACCTGGCCATGCGATAGCGACCTCTATGGCCGCTGAACGATCAGCGAATCTGAAATCATGCGCGAACCATCGTCCCGACTGTCACCACCGGCCAGGCGAGACGACTCAGGGAAAGGAATCCACTCGATGGAAGGGATGCCAGCTCCCGAGAATCTGGTTGAGGTTGTCTCAACCGTTTCATCGAAAGCGCCCGACCGCACCATAAAGTACGTCTTCAAAACGTCAGACAGGGCCACCTTCGAGGCTGTGCAACTTTGGGAGGGAGACCACAAAGCCTATTCGGTGTGCATGTCGGCCCAGGCAGGGTGCCGGTACGGCTGCACGCACTGCGCAACAACCTTCGCACGCACCCCCTTTGTCCGGAACCTCCAAGGCCACGAGATAGTCGCCGCGATAGAGCAGGTGGAGATGAACGTCCGTGACCAGCAGGGCCCTCTCGCCTGGGTCGACTTCGCCGGCGTCGGGGATGCGGCTGCCAACTGGGCCCACGTTACCGCCGCTGCGAGAACCATCACCAACCGGGAACTTGCTCGCGAGGTGAAGGTAACCAGCATCGCCCCGCAAGCGTGGGTTCGGAGCCTCCTGAAGTCGCAGGCCTGGCTACCGAACCGGTTCATGTTCTCGCTGCACGGAGCCGATGCCGCTCAGCGGCAGGTCGTTATTCCACGCGCTGACGACCCAGCTGCCGTACTACCGCTGTGGGCTGCGGCTGCCGAACTGCGCCCCGTGGTCCTGAACTACGTCCTGTGCGAGCACAACACCCGGCCCGAGGACGAGGCCACGCTTACTGACTTGCTCGCTCCCTACGCCGGCCGCTTCCTGCTGTTGCGGCTCTCCAGTTTCAATCCCGTACAAGGTAGCCCCCTGCGACCCAGCACACGGGAGACCGAATTCATCGCCGCGATCTCTCGCGAGCTGACCGGGTGGACGGTGGCCCACCATTCGTCCGCTGGACGAGCAACAGCTGCCGCCTGCGGGCAGCTTCGCGCCAGCCTCCTGGAATTCGGTCCACCAGCCGACGTTGTAAGCCACGACATCGGCTGAGGATCACGACACGACCACATCGCACCAGGTGCCGGGGTGGATTGCGCACAAGCCCGTGGCCTCATCCAGACACGGTAGAACGTGCCCGAACCAGGAGAAAGCGACACGAGCGGCGCTGAGAGCCTCCAGCCTGGTCATGCCGATCAATAGAGAGATCGCGATGCCCGCTGAAACCACCGAATACGGCCCCGCGACATTGCGACGCTGGCGAGCCGCTGACGCCGATGCCGTGTACCAACTCGTGAACGAGTCGCTCGATCACCTACGCCCATGGATGCCATGGGCAGCCGAGCACAGCCAGCCGCTGAGTGCGAAGTTCACTGCCATCTGCGAACGAGCGTGGACGGCAGGAACCGCCTATACCTACGCCATCCTCTTGGGAGACGCCCTGGCCGGGAGTTGCGGTGTCGTTCGCTACGACCAACTCGCAGGAATGGAGATCGGGTACTGGCTCGCACCCTCATACACAGGGCGCGGCCTGGCGACGTCGGCCGTTGCCGCGTTGACGATCCAGGCCTTCAGCCTCCCGGACATCCAGTGTGTGGAGATCCTCCACGACGAAGCGAATCACTCAAGTCGGGCAATCCCCAAGCGACTTGGGTTCACGCAGATCGGCATCAGCAGAGGGGCACCGCAAGCGCCCGCAGAGTGCGGACGCCGCGTTACATGGCAGCTTGACCGTGCAGCGTTTATGCGTCGCCACTGGTGACGGATTCGCCCCTTCTAGCGGACTGCTCGATCCATATCGCGGTTGCGTCCGCTGGTGTAGGAAACATCACCACACCCGGCATGGACGGGTTTGACGTCCCAACGAATGACGGGCGTTGAACCGATCCGGTCCCCAGCGCGTTCCGCCGTGTGCAGCGGTTCATCCCTCAAGACTATTCGCGTGCCCGGCCACTCGATGGGTTCATCAGCGGTCTGGGGCGGCATTCGGAGCATGGGGCCGGTGAGCTTCGCTGGAGCACCGAGTCCTGGAAGGAGCTCGACGATCTTGTCTATGTTCGTCAGCCGTCGCCCACCTGACTCAAGCGTGGACAAGAAGGCCTGGCTCAGCCGTGTGAGTACAGCCATGTCGCTCTGCCGTAAGTCGCCTGCCACACGCACCAGTTGACACAACCTGCCGAAGTCACGAGTGAACAGCGCTTCCTGCACCTCCCTCTCACCATGAGTCCGAAACGCGGCTGCTCGCTCACTCACTGCCTGGGGATTCGGGGACAGCGTGGAATGATTCGGCGGTGTGATGGCTGGCGTCATTTCCCGCTCGATAACGGAAGGCGCCGTGCAGCAGTACGGCCGTCGCACTTCGCGGCACGCTGGCCACGAAGCTGTACCGCGTGGTCAGCCCCGGCTCAATCAAGGTCGCGACCCACCCCTGCGGCAGCCAGGAACCCGTGATCAGGACGTGGGGGATTAGCACTTGGCCACCGATGTCTGCGCCGGTGATCAGGGGGTCCTCGGGATACACGCAACGGAGTTCAAAGGTCAGATGGCTAGTCGCGTACTGTACCTGGCCCTTGTTGTCGAGCATGGCAGCCAGCTCCACGAGCCAGGTGTCCCCATGCACGCTCACGAAGCGCACCTCAACGCCGAAATCAATCCGTTCGGCGTGTTCGCGTTGTTGGACGAGTCGCCGATCCTCTCGCCGCCAGATCAGGCTCTGCTGGCGCAGAGCCAACACGTGACCGAGCACTCCACCGATCACGGTCCCGCCTACCCCCACCAGCACATCTACCGTGCCCACGCCCACCCCTCCGCTGGCTCGGACGTCACGAGCCGCCCGTTTAGTGCGGCTATTCCCACACACCGGACCAGTGATCCTGAGCAGGTAGGAGAGTTGTGTGAAGCGACTCTCCCGGGGATGCTGACGGGACCTAGGGGACGCCAGTCAGCGTCAGAGTGTTCATCCGCCGCGGACGACTCGCAACACCGGCTCCAGTGACTCCACTATCAGTTCGGCACCAGCCTCCCTCAAGTGCTTGGCCGTCCGTTCGTTGCGCGCAAAGCCGATGAACGAGACGCCGACGCTGCTCGCAGCGATGAAGTCTGAAGGCGCGCCGCCGATCATCAACGTGGCCGAAGGCATCGCTCCCATGGCGCTCAACGCCCGGTTCAGGTTGTGCGGGTTCGGTTTGAGGCTATCGAGCGCCGCGGTACGTCCGTAGATGCGGGGGGCAAAGCACTCCATGAGGCCGCGGCTATTCAGGTATTTCTGGGCCACCCGCGAGGAGTGGTTCGTGACGATCGCAAGCCGTGCACCGACGGCTGTCCAGGTACGGATCAGCGGGTCCGCGTACGCTGTGGGCATCGCTGAGGACACCGCACTCATCTCCTCGCGAGTGACCCGCTCCTCCAACTCCGACACCAAGTCGCTGCCCGGGTGCCTTCGGTCGACAGCGTGCAAGATGACCTGCAGGTCCGGAGAATCCCGTTCGGCCTCCGTCAACAGACCACGCAGGCCCTGCCCCTCGAGCCATTCCACCAAGCCGTCCGCTGCCCATTCTGCTGAATGCCCCGCGAACAGACGGCAGATCGGCCCGTCAAACCCGAACAGGACGCACCGAGCCCGGGTAACGAGATCCCGTAGATCCTTAGCAGCTTCACCGGCTGGCGTAGGAGGCTCCACCGTGGTGACCCGGGCGGTGTTGGCCACGGGAGACTCGCGCTCGCTCCCTTGCGCCGGCTGGCGCGGCTGCACACCTGAACCGTCCAGCGCGGACTGAGCCAGCGGACGAGCTCGAACGGAATGGCGCTGCTGTTCGCGGACGCGTTGGGTGGTCTGATGGGCTTCCGCGAGCGCGGCGCGGGCGGATCCGGCCTGAGGATGCCGTGCGCCGAGCATGGTCGCGGACCGTTGCACCGCCGTTGCTAGGACGTCGGTTAGCCGGTCCATGGCCTCCAGATCTGCTCGTATCTCGGCGATCGCATGCTGTGCCGAGGCCATGACGACGACGGCTTCTAATGTTCGAGGGTGATCACTGCCCCAGCGGTCGATCTGCTGCCCGCAGATATCCACGAGCTTCTGGGCGAGGAGCTCCACGCGCTGGTGATCCCGGTCTCTGGAGGTGTGCTCGATGCGGAAGAACACGGAGGTCGTCCGCATTGACACGTCCAGCCATGCCTCCTCACTGCCTGCTGCCGGGATGAGGCGTGCAGCCTGCTCGGCGTACCCACGCGCGCGTCCCCAGTTTCCGAGGCGGGCCTCGATGGAGCCGAGTTGGGCGAGCGTGTAGGCCCGCTCCAGCTCTGTATGCGCTGCAACTTGCGCAGCCGTCAGGGCCTCGCGGGCCTCGTGCTCGGCCCCGCCTTCGGCGAGCACGGTGGCGATTCTGTTATGCACGACGCACTGATGTTCCGGAGGAACCAAGCCGCCTTTTACCCACTGGCCGATCACGCCCAGCGTGCGCGCGTAATCCGGCCCCCCTACCCGGCCCAGCTCACGCAACAAGGCGACAAAGTAGGACATATGGCCTGCGGCGGCCGGAGTGTTCAGGAGGCTCGGGTCTTCGGTGAGGCGGAGAACCTCCTCCCGAAGCGGCGCCAGGGCTTCATGGTCGCCTCTTACCGCTCTTTCCGCGACACTGATCCTGTGCTGCCACAGCATGGTGGAGGTTTCAGTCATCACCGTCACCTCCCAGTGCGCCATCGCCTAGTTGCCGCAGCGTGCGGCGCCGCTGCTCCTGAGCCTCCGTCGATGTGATGAGCCCCGCCTCCTCCCATCGTCGCAGCGATCTGAGTACGACATCGGCCTCCCGTGCCGCGCGCTGCGCTGCCGCTTCCTCTGCGGCTTCCGAGGGCTCCTGGCTTGCAGCACGCTGCGGACCCGGGGCGCGGCCCCCGTTGCGCAGCCAGTCGATGCTGAAGTGCGGGAAAAGATCCATTGCGTGCCGCACCGACGCTGCGACCAGAACATTGCTTCCCGTAGCGGGATCCTCACGGGTGAACTGTTGTTCCATGAGGATCCCCACTACCGGACGCTCTTCGCGCTCGAAGGGATCGGATCGCCCAGACTTGACGGGATCGGTGTCCACCGGACTGCCGGAGTACCCGGAGTAGTCACCAAGTAATTGGTCGACTGTCAGTTGAATCCCTTTGAACTCGCCGCCCTCTGCGCTGCCGTAGTTGATCGGTGCATGTGTCACGCGACCGCTCAGCTGCGTGTTCTCACCCGGCGGGCAATATGCACCGCTCCATCTCACCTGCGGTCGCGGCCAGTCCGTCGGCGGTGCAAGTGGCAGATCGAATGCATGTGCGCCTTCGATGGCTATCAAGGCGAGATCGACCTCTTTGACTGAGTCGCACAACCGACCGCTCATGACCTGTCCGTCGGCTAGTTCGACTTCCAGCCGGGCGTCCTCCGAGGACACCTGACGGAGGCAATGCATAGCTGTGAGCACGAAGACCCGAGTCACGAGGAAGCCGGCGCCCAGATGCCTGCCGTTCTCGCGGATCCGCACCCAGTAGTGCCAGTCGGTCATGGCGTGTCTACGGCCCGTTCCACGGTGAGCGTCACTTCGAAGGAGGCTTCCGCTGACGCCTTCGAAAGGATCACTCCGGCTTCGGCCGCCAACGTGATCCCGAAGACAACCTCCAAGCTGGTGACTGACCAGCCGTGCCGCTGTGGAACCTGAGCCAGAGAATCCTGCGCGATTGTCGAAGCCTGGACAATCGCTTCTTGTAGTTCGTCAGAGCGGTCGGCCAAAGACGCAGACTGCCGTGTGCGGCTTCCGATCTGCCGAGCTCCATGCCCGTTGAGTTCTACGGTTTCAACACGCACCACAGGTGCGTCGTTTGTCGAATCATCCCCCACAGCGGCGCCCTCCCGCACGACCGGACTGATCAGCTCAGCGTAGCCCTGAGTGCGTCTGTGATGGATCGCGTTCTTAGAACCTACGGTCCGTCGGACCATGTCGACACTGTTACGGCGCGGCCCGCTGGGCAACATCGCCCGCCATAAATGGGTTCGCCAGCACCCTGATCCGGCTGCGTCCGATTGGTCTGGGCGGGCCGGATCAGGGTGAACGACTGTCATTCCTCCAGGCGGACCGGCATCAGGATCGAGAAGGTGCCCTCATCGTCGAGCCGGCGGATCGCGATCGGTGTTGTGGGGGCGTCGAGCTCCAGAATCAGTCGGTCCCGGGCCCCGGCGGCCAGCGCGTCCAACAGGAACTCACGGTTGACTGCGACGCGGTTCGGGTCTTCGTCGCCGTCAGTGCAGAGGGTCACCATGCCGCCGTCCTCCACCCTGAGCACGCTGAGGTCGTGCGTTCCGGCATCTCCAGTGCGGACAGGACCGGTTTCCAGGGCCTTCCGGAAGGCCGCCACCTCGACGACGGTGCGGCGCCCTGCGGCCTGGGGGAGGAGACGACGGTAGTCGGGGAATTCGTGGTCGAGGCACTGACCGGCTGCCTGCCTGTCCCCGGCCTCCAGTGTCACGCGGTCACCGTCGACAGAGAGCCGCACAGGTCCCGCGCTGTCCAATAGCGCCCGCATCGCGTCCGTGAGCGGGGCGGGCACGATGACCTGCACTCGGCTCCCGTCATGTCCGGCGATACCGGCCTGCGCGACAGCCATTCGGTACCGGTCGGTGGCCACGACGTGGAGGCTCTCGCCCTCGATGTCGAACAGGACCCCGCAGAGCATCGGCAGCTCCAGGTCGGTGCTCGCCGCGAAACGGACGGTGTCCAGCGCGGCTGCCAGCTCTGGCGCGGCGATGGACAGCCGGACGGTGGCGACGCGGAGCGAAGTCATGACGTTCTCCCTGTGATCGAGTAGTGCTCGGAGCGCGGAGAACTCGCTGCGGGCATCGGACAGTCCCTGTTCGAGGCGGCGCAGGTGCGCCTTGAGCAGTTTCCCGACCAGATCGGTGTCCGCGCCGGACCAGCTGGCCAGCACCAGCCGGATGTCCGCCAATGGCATCCCGGCCCGGCGCAAGTGGGCCAGCAGCCGGGCTTCTTCGAGCTGCCCGAGTTCGTACCAGCGGTAACCGCTCGCTGGATCCACCCAGGCCGGGGCCAGCACGCCGGCACGGTCGTGAACCGCAGGGCGCTCACGCTCAGTCCGCTGCCGCGGGCCATCTCGCCAATGCTGCGCATGTCGTTCTCCACACCCAGCACTCTGGGCCCTGTACAAGGTCGAGGGTCAATCCCGACTCCGGAGCGGATCTCGCGATGACTGTCCTCGCCCATGCTTCTAGACGAGCAGCGAATCCTTTCTCGATGCTGCTCGAGATCGCCTTGCCCTCGCCCGCCGTGGCATAGGGCGGGTGACAGATCACGCTAGACCCCGTGTAGATGACTATCCCAGCAGGCAGAAGAAGGCGTCGGGGGCCGCCGTTGTGACCGGTGCCTTCGTAGCCGGGCAGCATCAGCTCCGGCGATGCATCCAGGAGGAGAGAAGTCTCGATCTCCCCAGGGTGCATGTTGTCGTGCTGGTCGGAGACCAGCTCGACGTGCTGCCTCGCTCGTGGATGTACCCGGACAAAGTGTCTGGCCTGTTCCAGGCCCGAGGGCGGATGTTGACCATGGCATCGCAGCCCGGATCGCTTCCCGATCTCGCGGCTTGCTCGGCCGCTACCGTGAATGACAGACCGAAGTGGGGAGGCAGCGCGCATGCGTGGTCTTGGTGATCACCTAACCATCGGAGAGCGGATCGCGTTCTACCGCGAGCGCCGGGGCTACACGCAACCTGTGCTCGCTGGTCTCGTCGGGCACAGCACCGACTGGCTGTCGAAGATCGAGCGAGGCGTACGGAAGCCGCCCAGGATCGACAAGCTCGCTGAGCTCGCTCATGTGCTGCGGGTCCCACTCGGCGACTTGATGGGACAGCCCGTCCTCCTGGAGGACGAGGAGAGGCACATGGACGACGTGCCGGCCGTACGCGATGCGCTGATGAGCCCTCGGCGGCTCTCCAAGCTGTTGTTCGGTCCCACGGCGGATCGGCAGTTGCCGCGGCCAGAGCAGGCGCAGGTCTTCGTCGAGCGCAGTTGGGGCGACTATCAAGCTGGCGTCCTTGGCAACGTCATCGCCGCCCTGCCCGGCCTGCTGAGAACTGCGCAGGAGTTGGAAGACCTTCCACCTGGCGATGAGCGGAGACGCGGCCTCGCCGTCTCGGCTCGTACGCATCACCTGGCGGCAACCACCCTCGCTAAGATCGGCGAGTCCGACCTGTCGTGGCTTGCGGCAGAGCGCGCTATGCGCGCCGCCGACGAATCCGAGGACCCGCTGTCGCTCGTCTCCGCCGCCCGCTCCGGTACGCACGCACTGCTGGCTAACGGACGCTACTCGGACGCCCTCGAACTCGGTGATACCGCAGCAGCTTGGCTCGTCAGTCAGGCCCACGACGATGATCCAGCCGCCCTGAGCCTGCTGGGCATGATTCATCTACGAGCTGCTGTGGCCGCCGCACGTCATCAGGATCGCACCACCGCCAACTCCCTGCTGGAGCAAGCAGATCGGCTCGCCGAACGGCTCGGGTCCGACGAGAACCAATGGCAGACGTGCTTCGGCCCGACGAACGTCGTGCTGCACCGCCTGTCGATCGAGCTTGACCTGGAGAACATCCCGTACGTCGTCGAGCACGGCGGCATCGACGTCTCCCACATGCCGGCGGAGCGTGCCGTCTCCCATCGCATCGACTACGCCCGCGCCCTCTGCCTCAGGGGCCGCGTAGACGATTCCTTCAGCGAGCTGCGGGAGGCCGAACGAACCTCGCCACAGCTCGTGCGGAACAATCCACGCGTGCGCGAGACCCTTCGCGACTTGAGGAAGCAGTCCCCGGTCACGGGCGGCAGCCACTCGTCCGAGCTGCTGGCCATGGCCCAACGATGCAGGGCGGTGCAGTGAGTTCGATGCAGGGCAAGGTGCTGGGCGTCGTCGGATCGAGCACCGGCGGGATCGAGGAGCTGCGTGCAGGGCTTGTGGCCCCGGCACTCGAACGGGGCTGGACGGTCGCGGTCACGCTCACGCCAACCGCAGGGCAGTGGCTCCGCACGAGCGGGGAAACCACCGAGCTCGAAAGGCTGACCGGGCTTCCAGTACGGTCCGAACCACGCCTGCCGAAGGACTCCCGGCCCCATCCGCCAGTGGACTGCTACGTCGTAGCCCCGGCGAGCGCCAACACCGTCGCCAAGCTCGCCCTGGGGATCTCTGACAACCAGGCGTTGACGCAAGTCAACGAAGCCATCGGGACACCGAACCTGCCTGTCGTCGTCTGGCCCCGGGTGAACGCCGCGCATGCCCGCCACCCCGCCTGGGAGGGACACATCAAGGCCCTTCGCGATTCAGGGGTGCGGTTGATCTACGGGGCCGAGGTATGGCCACTCGCCGAGCCGCGGGCAGGGATGCCCGGGCGCCGGTACCCGTGGGAAGCCGTACTGGACGAGGCGAGCGAGGCTCTGTCCTGACCGCCCATCAATGAAGCGGAGAGCATGAGTAATTGGACCCGGACAGTCTGTCCGGGTCCTTCGTCACAGCTGACGCCACTCTGAGGAATCACCGCCTAACGGAGGGTACGGATGCCCGATCAGAGATTGAGCGCAACGCTCCCCGGCACGAAGGCCAGGGGCGGCACATCCAGGAGCTGCCCGAACGCACGCGCGGATGGGACAGGCGGCAGTCACTCGTCTCGGCGCTCGCGAGAGGCTCCCCTGACGCCGTCGGGCACGGAGCACCTCGTCGCGAACACCGCGAGAAGCACCTCCACGCAAGCCAGCGGCCCCCGGCTCTGCACGCTCTGCCAATGCCGTCTGAGCCGGTACAACAAGGAGGAGGTGTGCTCCGGTTGTACCCGCGACAACCAGCCGCCCGCACGCAGCATCTCCATGGACATCTGGCAGTTACCCGACATCCGGCAAGCCTTGATCAACCGCGAATTCGGGCGCATGTGTCAGCTGATCAGACAGCACGGCGGGGTCCGCCAGGACGACATAGCCGCACTCACCGACTTGAGCCAGCCCTTCCTGTCGATGCTCGAGTCCGGAGCCCGCAAGCTGACCAACATCGACAAGATCATTCAACTGCTGGATGGCCTGCAAGCCCCACCAGAACTCACCGGACCGATGCTGCGGCCAAGCCTGCACGATCTGCCTGTTGGCTCCACTCAAACGCCCGCTTCGCGATCCTGACCTCGCTGTTCATCGCCGCCCACGAAGACAGCGCGAGCCCGGAACCTGCCGACACAACGTCGCAACATTCAGTCGGCGCCTGCCTGGTTCGCCAGGCCGCCCTGCCCAAACCGCTCCGGATAGCGAGTTTCATGGGCGAATAGTGGCTATAGGGGCGTTCGAGGTGATACTGCTCGGCCGGGCACAGCGGCGGCTGCCCAGCATCACCGTGGGAATCTCCCACGGTGATGCTGGGCAGCGTGCACCAGAAACGGGTGGCAGGTAGACGTCCCCGGCCTAGCCTGTAGTCAGGACCTGCGGGCGCGCGGTCAGTCGAACAAGCTGGTAGCGACAAGATCATCGGTGTTCATTCCGGCCTCCCCGGCGGCCTCCAGGCGCGAGGGGACGTTCAGGTGCGAGCCCCACGCGGATCCGAATCGGAGCATCGTTCTCGGCGGTGTCGGAGAACGGGAACAGCATCAACAGCGCACGCCCCGGGAATGGAGATGGGTGTAGTAGCTCTCCCTCAGGGACTGGCTGAGCTGGGAACTTGAACTTCTGGCTGCGGTCTGAGAGGAACTGGATGCGCGGGAGGCGGCGGCTCGTGCTCGGATCGGGGAACTGCGGCAGCGGATCGCGGAGTTGACCGATCCGCCGGAGCGCGCGCAGGTGGGTTTGTCGCGGCTGGAGATCACCCGGGAGATGTTCATCGAGATCCTCGGCGAGGCCGAAGCGCGGGGCTTGTGGCCGCGACGCTCGGCCCCTGGCGGATTCCCGCTCTGGGATGCCAATGCTTTAGCAGGTTGCTGGCCTCCTGCGAATTCCGACCGGCGGCGATGGCGCCCTCGTCGGGGAAGACGTCCGCGACGCGGTCGAGGAGAAGGGCTACGCAGAGCAGGCGGCGGCCGAACAGCCGAGGGCCAAGCGGAGGTTGGCGTGGTGCTTGGCGTGGAGTGTGGGCTACGTATAGGCGCCGGGCTTCTGGTGATCACGGGAGTTGGAACTTGCGGAGTGGGCGCGATTCCTTGGCCTACGTGGCTTGTCCTACCGCGTCGCCGCCCTCGCGCTGGAAGATGCTCCGCAACAGAAACTCGAATGCTTCTGAGCCTTCGAAGACGACTGTGAGGTCCCGAGCGTCCAGGTCAACCAGACGATGGATGCTGATGCGGGCCTCGTGCTCTGTCGGGGCCACAATCGCCGCCCTGCCGACGGCCCACCCAGGTCGCGCCGATATCCGTGCACGCTCAACGTACCGGTCGACTGCGTCGGTGAGGAACACGAACACGATCAGTCGTCCGTCGCTCAGCGGCACGCACAGAGGGACGTCGACTCCATCGCCCGTCACCCATGCCAGGCGGAAGGTTATTGCATGCTCGGACACCAGTCTGTGCGTATCGCGCGGTGCACCGGCAATGGCGGCGAGCAGGTCGAGGTCCGGGTGCTGAACTCCCAGGTCTGATGCCAGTGCCAGAAACGCCCTGGCCTCGTTCTGGAAGTACAGGGCACGCGCGTCGTTTGCCAACACGTGCTCGGCGAGCCGTCTGTATACGTCGGCCCTGCGCTCGTTGGCGTAGAGCACTAGGCGCATGGCTTGGTGGTGGCCGCGGTCGAAGGCCGCCTGCCGTTCTATGGCTTCGCTGACGACATCGAGGATCCACGTGCGGATGCGCTCGTATGTCTCCTCTGCCTCCTCCTCGTCATCGCCAGAGGCGAGCACAGCCGCCGCCAGGTCATCGGCCAGCGCGTCGGCGACCACGTTGAGCCGGACACCGTTCGCCACGTTGAATCCGAGGTCCTTGTCCAGCCCGCTTTCGAACTCCTGGGAAGCGTCCCGCGCGATCTGCGCGCACCCGTTCATGTAGTGGAACAGCCCGAACATCGTCACCACCTCGACGGCCAGGCGGCCGGCTGTCTCATTGGTGATCGCGCCCGCCCGCCCGAGGACCCGAAACGCCGCGGCGAACAGCAGTCGCACCCCGAGCACATCGGCCCGGACTTCTTCCATCAGCACTTGAAGATCAAGGGATCGAGTGGTTCCGGCGGCGCGTATCGACTCGCGTGCCGTGGCTGCTTCGTCGCCAAACGACTCGTCGATGACCCGCTCGATCAGGTCAGCGAGGTTGATCTCCCTCCAATCAGTCGACGATCCCCGGTCGTGGGCGAGGACGACATGCCCACACTCGTGCAACAGCCCGTAGAACCAGAACGCCATGTAGAGCTCGTCCACAGGTCGGGCCTCCAGATCCGCAAGCGTCACCAGCGGTGCGAAAAACCCCTCGTTGAGCGCCGATTCGAGGAATAAGTAGCACGCCGTGGCCACGTCCCCGTGGCGCAGGGTCAGCTCGGCGACGATGCGGAGATTCAGCCGCTCGGCGACCCGTGCTCCCAATTCTTCACTTAGATGATCCGCAGACAGGGTCCCGCGTAGCGACGCAAGCATCTCCAGGTGCCGGGCGCTGAACACCACGACAGGCGGATCCAGACCTGGGAGTGAAAACGTCTCGGGCAACCCGCCGTCGATCCAGAACACGGTGATCGGCTGGCCGAGATGTTCCTCGACCACCTGGATGGCCTCGACCATCGGCGACCAGTGTTCCCGTCCATAGGCCCACACCCGCGCCGCGGCACCGACCCGTCGTTGGACCAGCCGCGCGAGAAGGGCCTCGTCGAGGATCAATCGCCCGCGGCGGATTCGCCGGCCGAAGATCCCAGCCGCCGGAGGATGTCGTCGACGTCCTGCGGACGGGGATTCTCCAGGACGAGATCGCCAACCTCGATGCGCGTGACACGGTCGCGTGTGAGGAACTCCGCCAACGCTCGAAGCGTGTCAGGAATCTGCTTGGCAACGATCGTCGCAACCACCAACCAAGACGCTGCCGCCGTACCGTCGAGGTTCCGCTGCGGTGTCGACTGCGTAGGTGCCCCGGCTTCGGTGAAGAGCGCAACAATCGGGTCGACTGTCTCAGGAGCGCAATCGAGCACTATGGTCATCGGTTCCACTGAAGTCCCCTGATCGTCTGGCGTGGAGTGCGGCGGTGACTTGCAGAAGTTGTGGCGATAGGCGGCGGGTGTTCGTGGAGAGTGCCCACGGTCGGCTTATCGAGTATCGCCCTGTGCTACTCGGATCGCACTCGATGCAGCGCAGGTTGATCAGATCATCCCCAAGCAGCCCATACTTGAGCTGGAATCGTACTTGGGTGTAGCTCCGGCTCGGGGAAGTCCGTGGGGCAGGCCGTGAGTTGGTAGCTGTGCCGGTCGGGGGTGGGGTAGAGGCGTTCGTGTTCGCGGGCGAGGTGGAAGGTCCAGTGCTTGTCGAAGTCGTCGTTGTCGTGCAGGGCGCGGAGTTTGAGAACGGCTTCGGCGCTGGCCAGGCCCCAGCGGGCGCCGGTGATGTCGAGGCGGTCGCCGATTTTTTGGCGCCAGGCGCCCTCGATCGCGCCGGTCTTGGCCGTGAACGCACGCTGACCCGCATCGACACCGCGATCGGGAAGCTCGCGGGTCTCCTGACCGACTGAGGCCACCGAACCGACGACAGGGCGGCCGGGTCCACAGCCGTCGAGGCCATGGGGACAGCGGAGCAGCTTCGCCGTCCCCATGGCCCTCACGACTCTCGGGACACCCTCCCGTGGCGGAGACGGTGGTCAAGTTCCCACAACGCTGTCCGGTTGGAATCCCAACGCACCGCCGACATTGCCCTGTTGAGGGAGAACCAGCTGTACTCGGTGTGCTCGCTGGACAGCACCAACTACGATGCAGTCGGCACGGACGCCGAAGGCATGCTCAGGAATCACCAAAACCTCCGGCCCCACGTGAACTCTCCAGTGACACTCACCACTGGAATCGTCGCCTGCACATCCAGTTCGATGAACTCGAAGTCGCCGCCCAGGCTTGCCTCTTCCGCGGCCTCTCGCCTGGCGGCCTGGAGCGGTGTTTCTCCCGCCTTGCCACCACCAGCCACCCCCTGCCAGTAGGCGCCGTCCAGGCGACGGAACAAGGCGTAGAGCAGCCCTCCCTCAGTCTGCCGGTACGGCAGTACCAACACCTGGAACGCAGCGCGACCCTGCACAGCTTCAGCCATCGCTCCACGGTAGAGCCGACAAGCCGCCTACGGTGTCGGTCGACTTCACCGCAGCCCGTCCCCGCCAGTCACGAAGCCCCACTGCGCCGATACCCGGCCCACAGCCGCCCGCCAGCCCGAGACAGGACCTCGTCAACGACGTAAACGAGTGCTTCGGGCTGCCCATTCAACGCCCCGCGAACAGCATGGTGCAGGCGCGTATTGAGGCCAGGGGCCGTGTCTTCGAGGCGACGCGCCAGCCACTTACCGCCGCCCCGCCACGCATCGCCGAGGGCCAATGCCAGCTCGCCTGTCCGCCTCGCCAACTCGGAGGAAATGAACAGCTGTTCGCCCGGATCGGTACTGCCAGCGAGATCGTCAAGCAGATCCGTGATCGCGTAGCGGAAATCCTCGATCTCTTCCGGCGTCGTCGGCGGTGGGCCCGCGAGGGCCAGCTTCCTGGCTTCGGTGGCCAGACGCTCACCGATCCCATCCATGTCGAAGAGGAGCGTGCTGTTCGCGCACATCCAAAGCAGCGGGGACCGGCGCTTGCGGACCTCCCGATCTACGAAGGTGTGCCAGGACTCGTCGGTATGCACGAAGAGTTCCACGGGCCAGTCGCCAGCCTGCAGGCTCTCTCTGTAGGGAGCGGGCGTGCCGTGCAACAGCACTACGATGTCCAAGTCGGACAAAGGCGTGCGGTGTTCCGTCAGCACGCTGCCTCCCAGAAACGCTGCTCGGGCGGCAGGATGCCGTTCCTCTACAACGGCGCGGGCAACGACAACCGGATCCATGCAGCCACTATCAAGCATGCAGAACCCGTCATGCATATGGATTCTTCGATCACTCGGGCAGGCCGCCGTACGGAGCAATGCTCGATACCTGCGGATCACTCCTGACGGAAGGCGCGCCCGCCGGGCTCTCACCCGTTCCCTGCGGCCACGTACAGAGGGTAGGCGAAGAGGTCGTGGCAGCGGAGGGTGCGCCCGCCGACGTTGACGATCTTGTTCTCCGAGACCGATCGCACCCGATAGAGGGCCGTGACCGTGCGCATGTCGCCCTTGACGCCGCCGTTGCGCACCAGGATGCTGACCGGCGTCGCGTAGTCGTCCCGCGACGTATCGGACCCGCCGCTCGCTTCGGGCGTCGCGCCAGCATCGCGCAGTGTGCCGAGCAGGACGTTGAGCGCGGTCATCATCGAGTAGGCGCGCTTGGTGGGTTCGTCGTCCCAGTAGCCTTCGAGCAGATACACGAACATGCCCGTCGCCTCCTCGTCGCGGACGCCCGCCGCGTCGCGTGACGCCGGGTTCTCCAAGGGGTTCGACACCCATACCGCGAGCTCGCGCAGTCCGCGCGGGGCACCGCCGCCGTCCAACGTGAAGATCACCTTTCGCGCCCGCATAGTCTCCAGCACGAACGTGGCCCGTCCTTCGTCTACGTCGTCCAGGGATGCCGGGCGGGTCGTGCGCAGCTCGCCCTTCTTCCGCAGATGGCGGGTCACGGACTCGGTCAGTTCGTGGTCGTTCGCGGCGCGTTCCGCCGACCCCTGCTGGTGTTCGACCACGGGGCCGGCGAGGCCGAGGGAGACCCGCCACTGGCGGTTCTTGGCCTTCGCGGCCGTCGCACCGATCTGCTCGGCGTAGCTGACCAACCGGGGCCGGTCGATGTACAGGTAGTCCCGGAACACGGGCGATCCCTCCTCGCAGGAGCACAGCACGTCACCTGGGCGCTCAGCGGCGGTCCCGGCCGGTGATCAGGTGGTCGCGCGCCTCTTTCAGCGCGCGTCTCTCGGCGCGCGGCAGAGACTTCCCCTCGCGCGAGGCCAGCCATGACTGCAGGACGGCGATGGTCTGATCGCGCGCCTCGGGGTCCCGCGGCTCACCGTCGGCCATCAGGATCGCCAGCACGGCCCGGCTCATTGTGCTCCGGTCGCCGGAGAACTCGCCCCGATCCATCGCGGCGAGCGCCGCCAGGCCGTGCTCGAGGGCCTTGCCCCGGTCGTCGTCGTCATCATCCCAATCATCGCCCGACCGCCACAAATCGCGAAAGGCCAGGGCTGCGTTGTAGCGGGCCATCGCCCGCAGGTCCGCCTCCTCGTCAGGCAGCAGCGCCAGCGCGCTCTCCAGATGGCCGGCGGCACGCCGCAGCACGGATCTGTCGACTCCGTCGTCACTCCACGACAGCTTGGGGAGCGCCCCGCCGAGCTTCAGGTGCGCTCCGGCCGCGGTGACGGGGAAACGGGCGGCGTCGACGTGGCGCAGGATCGCCTCGCTTTGCCGGATACCCTCTTCCCGGTCGTCCGCCGCGTCGGACGCCTCGGACTGGCGCAGTGCGAAGAGGACTTCCCGGGCGGGCTCGATCTCTGTCGGGTCGTCGGAGAAGGCATGGTCGGCGAGCGCCGCGATCTCGGCGATCATCGGGGAGCCAGACCAGTCGGACTCCGTCTCTCCCTTGGCCAGCTCGCGCGCCCGCAACAGGACGATCATGTCTGTGCCGTTAGGTTCCACCTCGCCTTCCATCAGCATCAGGATCAGGTCGTCGAAGTCGGCAGGTCTCATCCGCGTCCTCCGATTGGCGAGTTCGGTGGGGCATGCTGCACACGCACCATGCCCCACCGGCCGCGACGCCAACCCTGACCCGTCAGAGCACCGGCGCGTCCACCCGCTCCACCTTGTGTGTGCCAGTGCCAGTGCAGGTGCGGTACGAGCGGGTCCACGACGCCGTCGCCGTCGGGCTCTTGTTATCCGAGAGGATGTAGTGGGTCATCTGCGAGCGTTCCGGGGTCATGTCCAGCACGTCGTAGCCGTGGGAGCGGTTAGACCTGCTGCCGCTGCACGTCGAGCACGCCGAGGAGTTGGCTGCCGTGCTGTCCGATCGGGCCCTGCACAGCTTCATCGGCGGCGCTCCGGACACCCCGCAAACCCTGCGCTCGCGCTACCAGGGCATGACGGCAGGTTCTCCCGATCCGGCCGTGTCCTGGCTGAAGTGGGTGATCCGGCTCCGTGACAAGTCCTGCCTGACGGGCACAGTCCAGGCGACGGTCAGCCCCTCCGGCCACGGCCCCATCGCCGAGATCGTCTGGGTGGTGGGGACCCCGTGGCAGGGAAGAGGTCGCCACCGAAGCAGCCCAAGGACTCGTCAACTGGCTCAGCTGGCAGTAGGTGCACACCGTCATCGCCCACATCCACCCCGAGCATCGGGCATCTGCTGCCTTCGCCGCTGCCGCCGGGCTCACACCGACCGAGGAATGGCACGAAGGCGAGATCCGATGGCACCGGAGCATCAGACGAGAACTTCACCGATCGACAGGTCTTGACTATTACTCCGTCGTACGGCATCTCTCACAGTCCTCGCCACGCTTGTCCACGGCTGTGGATAGTTGCGGCCTTCCCTGCACTGGACTGCCCCACTGGGTGGGCAAGCTTTTGTCTGTTGCCTCTTGTGCCGATTGAACGACTTGATCCCAACTCAGTCGCGCAACCCCCGAGTAGCCGCTTCGGGTGCTGCCGGGCACTCTTGATCCGGGAACACGAGAATGCGTTCACCGCCTTCGTCTGGGGCACAGCGAAATAGTGGTCAGGAGGCCGTGGTCCACGGTGACCGGCTCGTCGGGCGCGGTCTCATCAACGATCAGTGCTGCACGGCGTTCCAGGGCGGAGACGTTGGCCGAGTTGTCGATGGTGGCGACCCCGTTGACCGTGACCTTCAAGGGCTCGGCGAGGAGCGCGGCGAGGCGCTCATGAATGACCTCCAGAGCCACCGCTTTTGCCGATCGCAGTCGCTCATAGCGGGCGGAGAGGTCATCGGAGTCGGTGTCGGGGCCGAGCTGGGCTTGGAGCCAGCGCAGTACGTTGCTGTTCACACAGGTCCTGATCCAAGAGAGGTGGTGGGGAGAAGCGGGTGCCCGGCTTCTCCCCACCACGTGGGTCTGCCCTAGGCGGACTTCGGCTTCCGAGCAGACGGCTTATCGGGTGCTGCGTCACGTGAGGGCGGCTGTCCGCCTTCCCAGCACCGCGGATTGGTGATCTGCTCGGCCACCGCCGGGTCCGTCACAGGCTCGCCGGCGAGCAGCACCACGGGGGTGCGCTCGACCGGGTGGAGAACATGGACGCTCGCGGCGAGCACGCCGAGCGACTTCACGGCGGCGCTCACAGGACGGTGGCGGTGATGTGGCAGTCCGGCGAGTACAAGACCGGCATTGCCGCGGCGGCCCCCTTGGTCCAAATCTGTACGGGGTCGTCCTCGACATCACGGGTGATGACGATGCCCGGGGCGTCCTCCCGCTCGATCTGGGGGTTCTTCCCGCGGGACAGGGCCAGGGACTCGGTGGTGGTGCCGTACTGGGTCTGGCCCCACTTCGCGCGGTCCGGCGGAATCATGATCCACCGGTCTTCCGGCAGCACACGCTTGGATACGTCGTCCTGCCACACCTGAGCCTTGTAGAACGTGACGGGTGGCAGACCGTAGTTGCCGCGTACCGAGTTGATCTGCTGCGGGTTCAGCGTCGCAGTCGGGGTCTGCCCGCCTGCCGGGGTGCCGTAGTAGGCCGCCCTGTACGCCCCGTTCGACGCCAGGTGCGACCACGCCTTGCGGGACGTGAGCACCATCTCCGGTGCCGGTGCGCCGATTGAGTCGAGATAGTCGATCCACCGCAGCTCATCCGCGATCGGGTCCGCCGCAGGGTCTGACCACGGCTTCGGTGCCGTCGGCATGTTGGCCTGCGGGACACCATAGTCGGCCTCGACCGTGAGGCCGTTCTCTCCGGTGAGGGTGAACTTGCCATCCAGTAGGACGTCGCCGGCGGCGAGTTCGAGGCGGGAGCGGATTGCTTCGACGTGTCGCTCGACGTCGTCGTACAGAAGCTCCACCAGCCGGTCCTCGTCAGCGCCGCGGGAGGCATCGAGGAGGAGCTGCTCCATCTCGCCGACGAGGAGCTTCTGGCCGAGCGCCGGCAGGGTGCCTTCGGTCTGCGTGGACTCAGCCTGCCGCTTCGCGAACGGCACACTCGTGTCGTACGCCCGGTACGAGGCGGCGTTCACGCGGCGCTTGCTCTGCCGGATGCGCCACTTCACGTCCTGCACCTTGGTCTCGGCGAACACCGTCTGGGTGAGCAGGAAGTCGCTAGGGTTCGGGATGGTGCGTGCGTAGACCGTGAGGTCGGCGACGGAGACGTTCTTCAGGAGGTCGGCGACACTCACGTGCTCACCGCCCCGAGGAAGCGGATCTGGGCCCCGGCCGGGCTCGGAGCGATCTTGGCCGGGTCAATACCGCCCGGGATCTTCGCTGTGTTCACGGTGCCGTGCCAGAACAGTGCAGCCGGGACCTTGGTGACGCCTGGAGTGAACGGCGCCTCGGCGTACACGAGACCGGCGAACACCTCGCGGCCGTCCTTCGCCGCAGGGTCGTAGGCGCCGTAGAGGCCGGAGGCAGTGATCCGGCCCACCGGGACACCGGCGCGGACGAAGCCGTGGGGCTGGGCGGCGGTTGGCTCGAGGTAGTGGCTGCCCTTGGCGAGCTTGGCCAGATCGAGTGTGATGGTCTCCGTGGAGTCCGTGCCGTGCCGAGACGCGAGCCAGTCCCGATCGGCGGTGACCGTCACGGAGGTGGTGTACGGCTGGATACTCAAGCCGTCTCCTCCAGGTGATACCAGTGCGGTCGCGCACTCACCGAGTGGTGGAGCGGTCCACGTGGAGGAAGGGCGGGGCGTGGTCCCCATGATCGAGTCTACGGATGCCAAGGAGAGGGCGCCGCTGCCGCCCCTCCGGCTGCGCCGTGACGCGACCCGCGGCTACTCGCAGAGGCCGGAACGGGTGATCCTCGCCCATAGGCAGAAGTAGGCTTCTCCCTGCAAGACCATGGGAAACGATCTACAGGGGGGGCCACGGTGACCGACGACCCCAGCGTGCTGCCCAAAGCCGGCAGCCAGATCACTGTCGACGGTCACCTGGTCACAGTTGTCATGGCTACCCCCACGCCGAGTGGCTGTGATCTTGTTATCCGCCACGGGAACGGGGCGCTGGCCGACGCGGCCCTTACCCACGAGGAGCTACGCGAAGCCACGGTCCCTGCTAACGACGCAGGCGGAAACCCCGACCGGGCCCTCGCAGGCCTCTGGGGACGCTGGATGCAGTACGCGGTCCCGCGTATCCGCTCCGCAGTCCTTGCCACACGTCCTCTGAAGCCATACGCGCACCAGGACGAGGCCGTCTTCACGCACATGCTGGCGCAGCCGCGGTTGCGGTTCCTGCTGGCCGATGAGCCCGGCACTGGTAAGACGATCATGACGGGCATGTACATCGCGGAGGGGACTCGCCGCGGGCTGATTCCGGGCCGCACCGTGATCGTGGTCCCGGCCCACCTGGTGACAAAGTGGCAACGCGACCTGCGCCGGTACTTTGCCATCGAAGCAGGCCGCCTCACCCCGGAAATTGCGCGCGACCCCAAGGATCTGGACCCACGTGTAACCGTCTGGGTTGTCAGCGTTGACCTCTACACCTACAACCCGGACGTTTCCCGCAAGGTGTCCGGATCTCGCGCATCCTGGTCCCTGGCGGTGTTCGACGAAGCTCACCGGCTCACCCCCACATCCCGATACCTGGGCGCGGCACAAGAGCTGGCAGAACGGACGCACCATCTGCTGCTCCTGACCGCAACCCCTCACCGGGGCAAGGAACACTTCTTCCGCGGTCTGATGAACCTCCTCGATCCCACGATGTACCCCTGGGAACCGCGTACCAACGACTACGAAGGAGCCCTTCGCCCCAGCTCCCTCTCATTCCTACGCCGCATGAAAGAGGAGCTCAAGGACCTGGAAGGCAACGACCTCTTTCCCCCGCGGTACGCAGACACGATCTCGGTGGGTCTTGAAGCCCGCGAGTACGCCGCTTACTCGGCGGTGATGGATTACGTTGACGACTTCTATTCGGACTCAGCGGTGCTCGCTCGCTCGATCTACGGTAAGAGGGCTGCATCATCACTGACAGCAGCACGGGCCACCGTTCAACGCCGTCAGATCGCCCTTAAGGGACCCGCTAGTGGCCGTACCAAAGGCGCAATCCCTGAAGAATTCACCACTGATTCCGATGGCGGGCTGACACTCGCAGTTGACGACGAAGAAGCCTGGGGTCGGGCCGAGGACCTGATTGTCTCCGCGCAAACTCAGGACAAGGCAAAAGAGCTTGCCCGTATCGAGACGGTACTCGCAGCGATCTCCCAGGCGGAGAACACGGGGACTTCTTCCAAGTGGGCACGCGCTCAGGAAGTCCTTGAGGAGCACTCGATTGCGCCGGGAAGCGGCCAGCTTCTTGTCTTCACAGAGTTTTCTGATACGGCTCGCTGGCTGGTCTCGCAGTTTGCCGCTATCGGCTTCTCAGTGAACATCCTGGACGGCACGGTCGGGCACCACGAGCGAGACAAGCTCCAGCAGCAGTTCCTCAGCGGAGCGTTTCAGATCCTTGTCTCCACCGACGCCGGCGGCGAAGGCATCGACCTCCAGTCCGCGCACGTCATGATCAACTGGGACATCCCCTGGTCACTGGTCAGGCTGGAACAGCGCATGGGCCGCCTGCACCGGATCGGCCAAACCAATCCCGTGCACATCTACCACCTGGTGGCGCCCGAAACCCGGGAAGGCCGCGTCCAGGAAGTGATGCTCGCCAACATCGAGGCTGCCAGCGAGGCTCTCGGAGGCCGCATCTTCGATCTCCTCGACGCTGCGACGGCACGATCCGGGTTCGACTTCGCCCAGGCGCTGGCCGCGGCTCAACAGCACCCGGACCAAGACCTGCGGATCCCCGAGGCTCGGACCTTGGTCGCTAGCGCCAGGGAACTCGTACGCGACGAGGACCGGCTCGTCAGCCCCGCCAATGTCGACGCCGCCATGGACCGCTTCCGCGCGGACCGTCTCGAAGCGATCAACCCCGTCATCGTCGACGCATTCCTGGACCAACTTGCCAGAGCACAAGGCTGGCTCCTCTCGCCAGGCCCAGCCCAAGGACTACGGCACGTGTCGGCACCGAAGCCGCTACCCGAGGCCCTGGGCGGTGGGGCTGAGCGGCTCGTCGCGGCCGACGGAGCCTCCGTACGTCAAGCGATCAACGACGGAGCCACCGATCTGGATGACGTCGTCGTACTCGGCCCCACTGAGGAATCCTTCGGGGAACTCGTCGAGCTTGCTCTGCACACTGGCGAAACGGATCTCGTGCGCGGCGCACACGTCGTCGACACTGCCTCGCTGACGGGCTACACCCTCCTGCTGTACGACGCTGAGGTCGAGGTCCACGACGGAGTCCGCCGTGTCAGGGAGAAAGCCCCGATGCTCGTGCGGTACTCCGGCGCGGGCGCCTTCGTAGCGGGCTGGGAATCGCTCATGAACCTTCAGGCACCAGCCGACGGCGTCTCGCTGCTGCACACCGGGCTGAGTCCAGCCATGCGGGCAGAGGGAGCACGCGAAGCCCAACTACTCCTGGAAGCAGAGACCACTCGCTTCCGAGACCAACGCCGCTCGTGGGTTGCCAAGGCACGTGAACAGCTCGACCAGGTCGAGTACAGGTACCTGGAAGAGCTCGAGGAATTGAGTGCTGCCGTGCGGCGGGAACGCATGGCCCAGTTCGCTCAGCACAAGCAGGATCGCCTGACGCAGCTTGCCCAGATCGAGAAGGTCAACCCCACTGCGCAGCGCATGATCGGCTGGCTGAACGTGGCCGGCGGAGCGAAGCAGGCAGAGCTCGGCTACGACCCGAACAGTGAGAAAGTCGCCGTCGCCACGGTTCTCGCCGAGTTGGAACGGCTCGGCTACGTCGTAGACGACAGGCAGACTGCAGGAGTTGGCTATGACCTCCTTGCGCGACACCGTGAACACGGCGAACAGAGGCTGGTCGAAGTCAAGGGGCTCGTCGATGATCTACGGCCGGTTTGGCTGGAGCAGCACGAGTGGGCACAGGCCCAACAACGAGGACAGGACTACTGGCTATATGTGGTGACGAGCTGCGCCACCAAGCCCGTGGTGACGATTCGGGCCCAAGACCCCGCCGGAAAGTTGGGAACCAACGTCCGACGCATCGAACGTGTACAGATCAGGGTCACAGACCTTATGAAGATGATGGAGATGAGCCGTGAACACCGCTGAATCTGGCGCCTCTGCGACGCCCACAGGAAACGCAGCGGATGACGTCCGAACTCGGCTCATTGACACCTGGTTCCCCTGCGCGGCGGTAGATGAAGCGTGCACGACACCTGCAGGCTCGGGGCGAAACGAGAAGGCGATCTTCCCGTGGTTCGCTTCGCGACCGATTGCTCAGGCCCGTGCTGCGGTGCTGACCACCCTGCTTCCTGTCGACGAGCGGATGCGTGTCCATGTTGAGAGCGCGGTCCGGAGTGGGAACAGAGTGGCGCTCGACCTGCTGGCTGAGGTAGTCAAAGAGAACTACGGCGGAAGGGAGCCGGTCGTTCTCGACCTTTTCTCCGGCCGAGGGATTCTCCCTCTTGAAGCCGCACGTCTCGGGGTCACATCAGTCGGCACCGATCTCAGCCCGGTTGCCACCCTTGCGGGGCGACTCCTCGCCGACTGGCCACTGCGTGATTGGCGCAGCGAAGCCCAAATCCCCTTTGAGAAGGAACTAGTCGAGGACGGCCTCAGGGTTGAGGGGGAGCCGAGACTAGTCGCGGACGCGCGTACGCTTCATGCTGAAATCGGGCGTCGCATTCAGAGTAAACTGGCTGATTATTACCCGCGAGATCACCGTGGGCAGCTTCCGTGGGGCTACCTCTGGGCGGTCTCAATGCCCTGCGATCATTGCCGCCGACGATTCCCCCTGCTTGGAAGCCTGACTCTCCGACACCCTTACAGCAAGACCTCTGATGTTGGCCAGTCGATGGAACTTATCGTCGAGGGAGATGCGTGGCGTGTTGAGGTAGTTGATGGACCAGCGACGGGCCAACCGACGTATACATCGGCTGGCAAGAAGGGGAAGAGTGCGCGCTGCCTCTTCTGTGGCCATATCCACAGCCTGGACACGGTGAAGGCAAAGGGTTTTGCCGGTCAGTACCAAGACGAACCATTGGTCGTTGCGGACTTCGAGGGCCTCGGAGTCAAGAGAACGGACACCAAGAAGGTGTTCAGAGTTCTGCGGGATGACGAACTCAAGGCCGCGCTTGAGGCAGAACCAAGCAAGCTTCCGTCAAATAATGGACTCTCGGCTATCCCCGATGAAGAGATTCCATCAGGGAACGCTCACACCGTTCAGGCCAGTGGACATGGCTACATAAGCTATGGGCGACTCATGAACGATAGGCAGTCGTTGCTGTTCGGGACGCTGGCACATGAGATTCGAGCATGCTTTGAAGAAATGACGCAATCGGGCGTCTCTAAGGAGTATGCAACCGTACTATCTTCGCTCGCTGCCGGAACCATGGTTCGTGCACTTCGCTATGCGACGAGAGGGGCCATTCTCAGGGCGCATGGTAAGTCTGACGGATCGAAACAGAATCGCGTCCAGATTGATCACATCTTCCGCAACGAGGCAAGTTTGGCATTCCAGTTCGACTACTTCGAAGCTGGCATTGGCAATGGCCCCGGCACCTGGGCAGGGTTGACAGAGACTGGAATCGCCCCGCTCGCGGCGCACCTGCGTGGTCTATCTGGCAAGCCGGCCAGAATTCGCCGCGCCAATGCGATGGCGCTGCCCTACCGTGATGGATCCGTTGATGCTGTAGTTTGCGATCCGCCCTACTACGACATGATTGAGTACGCTGACGCGTCAGATTTCTACTATGTCTGGCTCCGCCGGGCACTGCTGACGATTCAGCCTGATCTCTTCTCTGAGGATGTCGGTACGGTAGTCGCCCCGCGGCTTCAGAATAAGGACGATGAAATCATCGTTCGACGCGTGTACAACGGTGGAGTCAAACACGATAGGGACTTTTATGAGAGGTCTCTGGCTCAAGCCTTCAGCGAAGCTCGTCGCGTGCTGCGTCCCGACGGGCATCTAGTGGTTGTGTTCGGCCATTCGGATCCCGAAGCATGGAAGCGGCTCCTGGCTGCGTTGCACGCAGCTGGGTTCGTCGTCACTAGCTCGTGGCCATCACGATCGGAGAGCACTAACACTGGCGTAGCGAGCATCAAAGTCACAGTCACCAGCGGATGCCGAGTCGCTCCACAGAACCGGCCGGTGGCGACGGCGGCCCAGGTCGACCGTGAGGTCACCGAAGCTGTCAAGTCAGCGGTGCGAGAGTGGGAGAGGGACGGCCTCGCGTTCACTGACCAACTGATGGCTTCCATCGGTCGCGGCATGGAGGTATACGGCCGCTACAGCAAGATCCTCAAGCCGGACGGAACCGAAGCCGAGCTTGACCGCTATCTCACCCTGTCCCGGGTGGCTGTGCGTGATGCCATGGCGCTCAAACTCGACGAACTACCACTCGAAACCTTCGACAAGCGCACTAGGTTCGCGGTGTTCTGGCAGAGACTGAACGGACTGACTACGGTCCCGAAGGGCGAGGCGAGGTTCCTTGCCCAGGCAGACAGTCTCAATTTCGAAGAGGTGCGAACGAGGCTTTTGACGGAGAGTAACCGAGGATTCAAACTCCGCTTCGATCCGCCAGAAAGCGTGTCCGCAGACTCGTCGACGTTTGAGGTCGCAAGGGCTATGGCCGGCGCCTGGAACGAAGGCGGGACGGAAACAGTGGCTGGTGTTATCGCGGCAGCAGAGTTTGCTGCCAACGATCCACACCTTTGGGCCGTGGTCGGGGAAATGGTGACTCAGCTACCCGCTAGCGACAGAGTGGCCAAAGCACTCACCGCAATCCAAAGGAACGCCAATGCCATCAGTAGCCTAGCTCAGCGAGTGGCTGAGACATCAATGCCTGATTCGACGCAACTGACCTTCGCCCACTTGCTAGAGGAGAGCTCCTGATGAGCGCGCAACAAACCGTACCCCACTGGGCAGATGTGCTGGCCCTGCGGCCGGAGGTTCGCGCATCTGACGGCTCCGTCGGCGAACTCCAGATGTCGTTGCACAAGGCCGTGTACCAGACGAAGGACGTGCCGTACCGCAAGGTCAACTACTACGGCGAAATCACTGAGCCTACGCCGAATCTTGTCGGTTTCTTCGCCCGCGTGGCACGGCGGCTTGGGACCGACGGCATGGGTACCGCCCTCTTCCACCTTGACCAGGGGATGGGCGGCGGTAAGTCCCACGCCTTGGTTGGCCTCTACCACATGGCCAACACCCCTGCGGAATTCTTTGCCACCGAACTGGGGCAGGCAGTCTGGGAGGAGGCGGAGCAGGGCGGAGTAAGCCTCGATCTAAAGTCGCCCAAGGTGGTGACTCTCACAGCAGACAATTTCTCTCCGGGGCGCCCCACGGAGGTGTTCGGTCCAGCGATCAACCTCTTCGAACGCTTCATCTGGGCGCTCGTCGATGGCGACATGGACCGGTACAAGCACTACGTCGGTATGGGGCCGAACAAGGACACCATTCGCACGGCACTCTCGGATGCCGACCGCCCGGTGCTCGTACTCCTGGACGAGTTGATGGACTACGTGCTCCCGCTCTCGGCCCCGGCCTACGTTGAGACGATGCCCGATGAGCAGGCATTTCTCAGCGCGCTCATGGATGCCTGCGACGACATCCCACGGGTGTCGTTTGTCTTGGTCATGATCCGCTCGGAGCGGGACGAACGTGGATACAACATGGCCGCGCAAGACTTCCGACAGTTCGTTGCCGACCGCGTAGTTCGTAATGGCCTTACGATTCCCGTCAACGAACCGCAGGACTTTTCGTCGATCATTAGGAGGCGGCTCTTCCAGGCGGTGAAGAGCGATTTGCCAGCACTCGCCCTGGGGCGATCCTACATAAAGGCCGCCACAGGTCCGTACACGACCAAGGTATTCGACAAGCTCGGAGCCAATCGAGGTGTAGCAGGCTTCCCGGAGAGGGTAGAGAAGAGCTATCCATTCCATCCAGAACTCATGCGGCTTGTGCAGGAGGAGTGGTCCCTCGTCCAGGGTTTCCAAGAAGTCCGTTCCACTGTTGCCATCTTCGCTCGCACCGCCATGCACTGGGTGGATGAGAAAAAAGCTGGACGCTGGGCGCCAACACTGGTCGGTGTAGGCGATATCCCTCTCACGGTCGCGCTCGAGCAACTGCTTTCCTCCGGACTGCTCATGGGCAATGACCGTGCAGTTCAAGGCTGGCGAGCTGTGGCCGGCACTGACATCACGAGCTCCGACAAGAGCCACGGCCGCGCGGTAGCGATCGACAACGAGCTACGAAACCATGGGGTGGAGTCCCGGCAGCCCGCGCCAGCGGTACGAATGGCGACGGCATTGATGTGCTACTCGCTTGTGGGCCGAGCCCAAGGGCGTCGAGGGGCCACGAAGGCTGAACTGCTGGCCAGCATCTTCGAACCGTCGTTCTTCGGGACTTCCGAGTTCAACGCTGCCGAGGAGGTCTTCAACGCGCTGACCGCAGAAGAGGGGCTCGGTGCGCTCTCAACCGATACGCCTACGAATGCCCCGGCACGCTACTCACTGTCGATCAAGCAGAACCTTCGCATGTACTTCACGGCAGCCAAGGCCCTCGTGCAGCGCGTGGATCAAGAGTCCCTGCTTTGGAACGTTGCACAGCAGATCGCTCAGAACTCCCGAGGGCCGTTCGAACAGGTCATCACCGTGGACCGCCCTCGTGGTGAAGACGTTGAACTGAGCGAGATTTTCGCGGATGTTGATTCGAACGCCACGCGGCTTGTGGTACTTGACCCCCGGCGCTGGACACTGCTGAACGGCAAGGACAACAGCAGCCGAACTGAGATTTCAGCCCTCTTTGGTCTGGGCGATCAGGCTCTTACTGTTGATAACGCGGCTAGCTGCATCGTTGCCTGCGTTAACACGCAGCAGCGCGATCATGCGCGTAAGCGTGCCTGGGAAGTTCTTGCCTGGCGTCACGTTCTCCAGCAGATCAGCGATGACGCGGAGGACGATCTTGTCCAGGCGCGTAGCAAACTCAGCGCGGCCGAGGCCAAGCTCAAGGACGCTGTCCTCAAGGCTTACCGGCACTACGCGTATCTCCTGCGTGTCGGCCAAGAACTCGTCGTCGAGTTCAAGCGGTTCGAAGACGACGGAAAGTCCGCCCTCCACGGTCAGGCAGTCTGGGACCAGCTTATCGACAACGGTCGAGCCACCCGCCGTGGAGGACTGTCCCACGAGTACCTTGCTGCCCTGCTGCAAACCTTCGACCGAGCTCTCACGCCGCGGGAAGTGGTACAGGCCTTCTACAAGAACCCGGCCTTCCCGCTCGTTACCTCCATTGATGAGATTCGTCGAGTGATCTTCGATCTCATCGAGCATGAGTGGGAGCTCGTCGACAGCAACGGGGCTGCCCTGTCAGTTCAGTCGCAAGGCCAAATTCAGATCAACTCGATCGCCGTGACCCTCCAGCCTCGCGCGAAGACCAAACCAGAGGAGCCTGGCATTGAGGATGATTCCTTCGGGACAGGGGGGAGCCAAACCCCCTCTGGTCATGCCTCGGGGCAGGGGACGGGCCAGGGCGATGAGGAGAGCCAGAAATCAGACCCGGCTGAAGCAGACACTCCTCAAGGCACGAAAATCTACAAGCGTTATCAGCTCGAACTGGCCAACAGGAGTATCACCTCGCATGAGAAGCGCGAGGAGATTTGGCAGCTGCTGCGGGAACTGGCCAAGGCCCTGGACCCGGCGTTCTTCAACGAACGTGACCACCAGCTCATTGACTTGAAGGTGACGCTGACGACCGCAGAAGGCGATGAGGGGCGTGTCGTCTCGAAGGGGCAAGAGATCGGCGCACGTGTCGTCATCGAAGAGGACGACTTCTAAGCTCGCTGGGGCCACCCTCAGGGAGAGAGAAGGTGGCCCCCACGTCATAACTCGGGGCGTGCGTCGGTTGTTCAGCTCGTCAGCAGGCCTCGACGTCGAGCCATCTCGAGGCCGTGCGCGCCGGGTTTGTGCTCCGTGTTCCCGGGCCTGGACGGGGGCACTGAGGCCGGGGCACCACCAGGTGCTGCCGGCTCTGCGTGCACCGACCCGGTGAACAGCTCAGGGCGTCGGCTCCTCAACTCCTGAACAGCCGCATCGAGGGCAGCTTCGTCCGCTTCGTTGCCGGCGCGCAGCAGGACCACGGCGTCATCGAGGTCGCGCCCCGTGACTCCTGCCCCCACGAGACGAGCACGTCGCGTTGCGTCCTGCTCTCGCGCGATAGCAGCCTCTTCGCGAGCGAGAGCAGCCTGCTCACGCTCGGCGAGTACTTGCTCACGGCGCTCGGCTTCAGTGAGCTGCTCTTGTTCGGCTTGTCGGGCGCCGGTGATGAAGTCCTCCAAGGCCGAGGCGCTGGGGAATCCCAGCTTGTCCACGAGGTTGCGGATTGCCGCCCGGCCGCCCTGATCCTTCTTCCTGGCCATGAGGGTACTCAGGTGCTTCTGACTGACGCTGATGGTCGCTTCGTCGCTGTTCGAGGGATCGTCCGACGAGGCGCCGAGCACGGGGTGGACGGGGCGACCGTCGCGGCGGTGACCGAGCACAGCTGTCGGTGCGGGCAGACTGCGAGTCCTCAAGAGTGCTGCTCCCAGATGGCCCCGCGCCATATTCGAGTCTACGCAGACCAGCATCACGCACTGAGAACTCGGCTACCGCAGTGCATTTGTGCGCATACCGCATACTCCTGGTGAGTCTGGCTACGCCTGGAGGCGCGCTCGGTGATCCTGTTGGACGTCGAGCGGCTCGCCAAGCGGTCGTGCTGAGCTTCTGCGGCCACACGGGTCGACGCAACCCCACGAACAAGATCAACAATCTAGTTCGCCCCCGTATCCTCATGTTCAGGAACTTTGGGGGGAACATGCGCAAGTATTCGCATCGCACGAAGCTGATCACCGCCCTCGCGGGAGCGTGCGTAGCGACGGCTGCCGCAGTCTTCTTCGTCGCGAAAGCAGACGAAGACGGCTGGGATCATACGCTCACCTACTCGGAGCGGACCATGGTCCCCGTCGACGGCGGTCGAATCGAGATCGCCTACGAGTCGGTGGATAAGGCGTCATCAAATATCCCCAACTACGGTGACCGGACTTACACGCCGCACGTATCGGTGACGGCTTACAACGATTCCAACGAGGCGAAGACGTACACGGTCAGATTTGATGTGTCGCGGGCGGGTGCTCCTGTGCGGACCAGCAGTAATGCCGTGACCCTGTCCGGGGTGCAGCCTGACAGCAGGAGCCGGGGTCAGTACGAAATCACCCAAAGCGAACGCGGCGGGGGCCCCGGGAAGGTGGCGGTGAACGGGCTCTCGTCGGAGCGGGAGACGTACGTCGACAGTCCTACGGGCAAGGACTTCACTCTGGAGGTAGGGGAAGTGAAGTCAGAGAAGCACTACGCGGAATCCGGATCTACTCGCTGACATCGTCCGCCTCCGCCTCGGCTGGAGCCGAGGCGATGCGTTTCGGTTCAGCATTCGCCTCGGGCTGGCGCCCGGCTCTGATTCGTTCGACTTCCTGACGGGCGTCCTCGATGGGGTACCCGGCGTCTTGCAGCATGCGGATGCCCGTCTCGAGCGAGAGCACGCCTGCGGTGACGCCGCGCACCACCTCTTCCAAGATGGCTGTCCGGTCGGTGGGGGTGTGCGGGCCGAACACGATCTGAGCAGACAGCGGGGGGCCGGCAGCCCAGCCCTCGGCGTGGCCGGCTTGGTGAATCCGCTGCACCATCTTCAGCAGCAGCGCGTACTTGTGGGCCCGTGCGAGCCGCATGGAGTCGACCAGAGAGTCGAGTGGGCCGAGGGACAGCTGGAGGGCGTATCCGCTGGGTACGTCGGAAGGATCGACGGTGCCCAAGCTGACAGCCGGGAGTCGGGCGTTGACGGCGGCCCTGTCGCGTACTTGCTCAACGCGGGCACGAAGTTCGGCGAGTTGGTGTGAGGTGTCGAGGACGTCCATGCGGCCGCCGTCGGCGAGCGCGAAGATTGTTCCAGGTTCGACCGCGAGCGGCTTGGGCCTCCCGGTTACGCGGTCGACCTCGGGGCGGGCTCCGGCCAGGCCGATGATGGGGGCGCCCGTGGTGGCCGAGGCGCGTGCGGAGTCGGTGTCGGATTCCGCAAGTTCGTCGAGAGCCTGCATGACCTTCGCGAGCGTCGGCTGTCCGAAATGCTCACCGTCGGACACTGTGTTGCTGATGTGGACGATCGGGATGAAGTCCAGCCGCAGATCCAGGCGGTGTAGAACCTCCCCGTCCCCACGGGTCCGGAAGCGGGCCTTGTCCAGCGGCAGCTCGTCCAGAGTATGGCCGTGCCGCAGATCATCCAAGGGCCATTCAGCGTCGGTCAGATAGCACGTGATGGCCGACATCCGTCCAGGTGCCCAGGGGTAGGTGCGCTCGATCTTGCCGAAGCCGGGGTTGTAGCGATCGCCGCGCTCCACGACGAGCCCTCCCACGCCATCGCCGACCGGCTGTCGCATGCCCTGTCCGTCCGCTGCTTCATGACTGCGTGTGGATGGCGTGATGGGGCCGAGCTCGTACGTGATCCGCCGAAGCCGCGGCTTCATTCCCCTCTTGGGGTCTTCAGGGATCTCCCAGGCCAGGTGCACGCGCTGCGGGTAGTCGCCTGGGTCGGCATCGTCCTCGATCACGGGGAAGTAGAAGCCAGGGTCGTATGTCTTGAGGCGTACTCGCTGCTTGTCCGGATCCCAGGCCAGCAGGTAGAGGCCGTCTCCGAGGAGCACGGCCTTGCGCTCGGCGGCCTGCATGCGCAGCGGGAGCAGCTCGGCCTCCGCCCACGCTCGCAGGCGCTGCTGTACCTCCGCGGCTGCCACAGCCTCGGGTGCCGGGGTGTCATCGGTGGCCTGCTCGGCGCCGGGCACGATGATCTGCTGCGACTTGCCCAGCAAGTGGGCGAGTGCGGTGTCGACGAACGTCGACGCGTCACCGAACTCCCGCCGTTCGGCGGCTGCTTCGTTGCCGGTGAGAGCGGTGAGCTCGCCGGCCTGGTTGTTGTCGTAGGCCGCCATGAGCTTGTAGGCGGCGAGGCGACGAACTGCTTCATTGGGCAGCCACGTCGCGTGAAGCGCAGGAGCCAGAGATCGGTGAGGCCGTCCGTCGTGCGTGGCGGACATGATCGGCTTGTAGTTGAGCCACGACCAGGCGTCGGTCAAGAAGGTGCGCAAGCCCACGGGGTTGAGATCCGTAACGTCGGCCCCGCGCCTTCTTCACCCTAGGTGATCGAGGACCTGCTTCGGTTGGATCGCCCGTGGTGCAGTACTACCTCCAAACCCGCCTCGGTACCGAGGACGTTGCGGAGCCCTTCCAGCAGTGGGCCGTGGCGCTCGCCCAGAACCTGCTACCCGCGGTGGGGTGCTGGCGTGAACTCCCCGATGCGACCCTTCTGTGTTCATCGCCGACCCGACAGGCGATTGTCGCCGTACGGGGTCAGAGTGCTACCGGCCTCGATGGGGGCGGCGAGTTGCGTGAGGGCGTGGACGGCGGCGTCCATGCGGTCCGGCGAGTCCATGCCGGCGACCCACGTCACCATCTGCTGCTCCAATGCAGGCCACTCGCCCACATGGTGCACGCGGCCCTGCTCGTAGAGCTGGGCGATCGGCTCTGCTCGAAGTCGCTTGCCCTGCTTGGCAGTCACCGGCAGTACCGCCGGCATCAGCATGCCCTGCGTACGCCGTTCACGCTGCAGTCCCTGCCATGCCTGGTGGAGGATCTGCGTGCTCATGTCGCCGCCGAAGTTGGACTCGACCACGATGGCGTCGGCCCGCAACTCGATGGCCAGCAGGCATGCTTCGCGGCCCCATGCGTCCGCGCCGCGATTTCCCGAGCGGTCGTCCAGGACGTAGAGGTGTCCGCCGCGATCAGACGCTGCTGCGACGATGCCCGTCTCGTCACCGACAGCAGACTCGCCGCCAGCCGGGTCCACAGCAACGACGATGCGGGCCAGGTCGATACCGCGCAGCTGTGCTGCGCTGGTCCGGTTCTCGGTGATCCACGGCCACTGCCACACGCCGCCGTCCTGCGGGCGCGGCTGCTGCATGTACAGCGACCACCACACCCGCTCGCCGACTGAGCGGCGGATCTCGGCGAGTGCGTCGGCGTCATACCGCTCAGGCCACAGCGGTGCACCGATCGCACGGTTGAGGGCGTCGTCCTCGGACAGGGCGAGAGCTGGGAGATCAATGACCGTCCACCGGTCGCCCTCATCTGCCAGGACACGGCCGGCGAGATCATCCTCGTCCCAGCGCGTTTGAATCAAGATCACCGAGCCGCCCGGCTCGATGCGAGTCAGGAGGACGGCCTGCCACCACTCCCACAGGCGCTTGCGCATCGTGGGCGAGGACGCCTCCTGAGCGTCCTTGATCGGGTCGTCCACCACGGCCAGGTGGGCGCCCTTGCCTGTGAGGCCGCCGCCAACACCGGCCATGACCGCGCCGCCCTCGGTGCCGGCCAGGTCGAAACGGTTCGCCGCGCTGGAGCCGGGGCGCAGGCTGACGCCGAGCTGCGGACCGTACGTGAGGATCGCGTCGCGAATCCACCGACCGTGATCGTCCGCGAGGTCGGAGGAGTACGAGGCGATCATCACCCTGTGCTCCGGGCGCCGCCGCAGATACCAGAGTGGCGCCCAGCGGGCTGCCCTGCGGCTCTTGCCGTGCCGGGGCGGCATGGTCAGCAGCAGCCGAGTCGACTTCCCGGCCGCGACCTGCTCAAAGGCAGCGTCGATCAGCCCCAGGTGTGGGGCCTGCATCTCCCGGCCGTCGGTGAGCACCGAGGCCATCGCGCCCGGCGAACGGTCCATCGCCAGCTGACGCTCGATCCGCACAAGCCGATCCCGCAGTTCAGGAGTTGAGGCTGCGGCTATCTCACGGCGTCGCTGTGCGGGAAGCGACCGGTAGAGCTGGAGGACCGCGGCCTCGTCAGCCCTTGCCATCCTCGCCCGCATCGCCCCCGGCAAGGGCGATCAGCCGCTCCAACTCGTGCAGGCCCGCAGTCTCCACCTGGACCGCGGCGCCGTCCGGGCCAGACAGTTCGGTGCGGGCAGGTCGGTCCAGGCCGAGGAGGCGGCTGCTGCGTTCGATGATCCGTACCGCGCGGTCCACGGCCTGGTAGTCGCCGTTGCGGATCGCGGCGCGGTAGACGCCGAAGAAGAGCCGCTCGAGTCGCTCCACCATGAGCTGACGCAACGCATCGGTGTTGGTGTCCAGGGCGGTGGTGCGCTCGACGAGGGCCTTGGAGACGTCCTTGCAGGCGAGCTCGATCAGCCGCTTGTCGGTGGGAGGCTCCTGCCCACGTTTGTACTTGTCGATGCCGTACCCCTGCGGGTATGCGACACCGTCAGAGTTGATGGCCGGGTCGGCGGCCAGTTTGCGGCCGATGGTCAGCCAGTCGACGCCGGCGAGCTTGAGGTCGATCGCGTCGGCGCGGCGCTGGGTGATGGCAGCCCGGGTGGCGCGGTTGGGGCGGCCCATGACACAACTCCCTGGGCCCCGCGCCTATGTCCATGATCCCTGACTCAACCGCGAACCGAGCTGACCTGCAGGTTTCCCACTTGACGGGCAACAGAGCCTCGGGTGGGCATAGGCCCCGTGAATCGTCTGGTGTCCCGCAGGCAGGCGGGCTGAACGAGCGAGCCGGAGAACGGGGGTGCCGCATGCGGGCCGCGTGCCGTTCCGGAACGGCGAACGGAACCGCTGGGGCGCATCGTGCCGGCCTGCGGCCGTGGCGAGGTAGATGCCGCTGTCAGTGACGGCTGATAGACGTAGCGGATGCCTCATACTGCACCTGCATCCCCCGAACCGGCATGCTGTGGATGGAAGTTGCCGACTCGCCTGGACCCGAAATTGCCGTCGCTGGGGAAGCTGATCGCATGGCAGCGCGGCCGGTGCGCCTTATGCGGGCGATGTCCCACCGCGTGCGTAGTGGACCATGACCACGTGACGGGGCTCGTGCGGGGGTTGCTGTGCTCCACCTGCAACACGATCGAGGGCATGAAGGGCCCTGTGGAGGAGCCGTTCGCCTCCTACCGAAGTCGGCCACCCACGGCAATCATCCGTTTGACGCTTCCCTACCGCTCAGGCGATCGCGAGTACTCCTATCGATGTGATCGCCACCTCGGTTATGTGAGTATTCCTTCCGTATGGTGCCCCGGGATCAGTGACCTCATCCTGCTTGACGATCCATCGGAGCCGACATCCATGGCGCATGCAATGGAAGAATACGAGCGCCAGAGTCCAGGAATGGGCGATATTAGCCGGAGTGAACTGGTCGCGTTCGAATGCGTAGGTCGTCTCCGTCAGGATGGCACCTGTCACGACCAGCTGATGCACCTGGCAGGTGATCCTCCGCCGCAGACCGCAGTGTTTGCGCCTACTCGCGCTGCGCGGGCGCAGAGTATGACCGGCACTTTGGCTGCCGGTCAGGTATTGGATATGCGAAACGGGCCGCGTGGGCTTCCGCGCCGCGGGTCAGCTCCTTTATGGAGACGGGTCGATCGTTGAAATGGTTCGACACCGTCTCTGGTTTTTGATCGTTCACGGGTGCTCGCCAGTTCGCTGGTGAGCACCCGAGAATGCGGCTGGCCTCACGCCACCGATCAGGCGAGCGTCAGTTGCTCGGGGCCGCCGTTCTCGCTTCCATCACCTCCGGGCGGTGGCGGTGCGTCGGGGATGTCGCGGTTGAGGCGCAGCCACCAGGCGAACTGCCAGTTCCTGCAGGTCCGGTGCAGCCGGGAGTTCCTCCTGCCGGCGTCGAGCGGAATGGAGTGCTCGCCCCATCCTAGGATGGGGCGAGCGTTGGCCAGCCGGACGCCGAGGCCAGGTACGAGGGCGTTGCCCTCCCAGGTTTCGCCGGGTGCGTGCTCGAACGCCAAGTGCGCGTTGCGGGACCAGTCCCAGGGGATCGGTAGGGCGCACAGGTACCAGGCGACTGGCGGGTTTGCCGCGGGTAGGTGAAGTGTCTGTCGGCGTTGGTAGGTGTTGATGCGTGGTCGGTCGGATTCCCCGAATGTCTTCAGGCAGTGCTGTGTCAGGTCGAGTTCACGGATGCCGGCCAGCCACATGATGCGGTAGCTGGCCCTGGCTTCGATGTCTATGTGGACTCTGTCTGAGTCCGCCGCCAAATGCATTCCTCTACCCCTCCAATTTGGAATTCCTATCCTCGATCGATTTTATCAAAATATCCAGAATTCCGCCGTGCTTGTTGTGTCGGAATTCGTTGGGGTAGGGCATATTGAATTCCTCCGAAAATGCCTGACGGTATTCCTCGATCGGTAGGACTCGGGGGCGCTTGCAGACGGCCTTGACGGTGGCCCTGGTGGTGTCGCTGATCTTTACGTCCTCGAAGTAGCGGGACAACAGACCGAGGAGGGACTCGGGCGTGTGGTAGCGGATCCGCTGCCACTTGCCGCGTACGAACCGCATGTCGACGTTCGCGCTGTCGAGGAAGGACAGGCGAGTGGAGTCGCGGCTGATGGAATGCTCGGAGTTTTCGTACGCTAGCCTCGAACTTTCGTGGTGGGCCGTCGACGAAGTCGGCGGCCCATTTTGTTGTCGGTGGTGGAGGGCGGGCAGGCTGAGGGCCCGGGTGTCG
>NZ_JBEPBA010000042.1:0-49783 GCF_040298885.1 Streptomyces sp. NPDC001137 | reverse complement strand
GGCGGGCTTGGGCAGGCGTGCTTGGGCCGGTGCGGACGAGCTTGGGACGGATCGGCAAGGATCCCTCCTCTTTGGGGACAGGCCCGCCCCGGGCAATCGGGGGCGGCGGAGCCGTCCCCAGCGCACAGGCCGCATGGGCCGACGCAGGTCTGCCGGAATCCGGCACCGTCACCGCAGACTCCTGCGGGTGGACCAACGGTTGGTCGGGTCGGTCGGGAAGCCGGTTGCCCGAGCCGGGTCGCCCGAGGAAGCTCTGCCTCGGGCGACCCCTGACGTGGGAGCCACGGCGGTGCTCAGTCGTCGAGGGCCTGGTAGAGCGTTGTCCAGAAGTCGTGCATGAGGTGTACGGAGTCCGGTACGGATGCCCCGACCTGGGTGAGCAGGATGCCCGTGAGCTGGTGCTGGGGGTCGGCGTAGGTGGAGGTGCCGCTTCCGCCGTCCCATCCGAACTGGCCGACGGGTGCGTAGTCGCCGCGGTAGGTGCGCACCGCCATGCCCATGCCCCACCCGCCGTGCTGCCCTTGGCCGAACGAGACGTGGACGTTGTCGCGGGCCAGGGTGTTGCGGGCGCTGCTCTGCTCGGGTGTGAGGCGGTTGGTGGTCATCAGCTCGACGGCGGGGCGGGACAGGATCCGCTCGCCGCGGTGCAGGCCGTGGTTGAGCAGCATGCGGAAGTAGGCGTGGTAGTCGTCTGCGGTGGAGACCAGTCCACCGCCCCCGCCCTGGAACGCCGGGGGCCGGCTCCACCGCCCGCCCTCGGCCTCGTCCCAGACGGTGAATTCTCCGGTGCGCGGGTCGGGGGCGTAGAGCGTCGGCAGCCGCTCGACCCGGTCTGCGGGGACGTGGAAGCCGGTGTCCCTCATGCCCAGAGGATCGAAGATGCGCTCGCGGAGGAATGTCTCGAACGGCTGGCCGGTGACGCGGGCGACGAGTACGCCGAGCAGGTCGCTGCTGATCTGGTACTGCCAGCTCTCGCCGGGCTGGTGCATGAGCGGGAGCGCGCCGAGGCGGCGCATCCACTCGTCCGGTTCGGGCATTGGCTGCGGCAGGTTCGGCGTGAGCCCCTGCTCGAAGACCGCATTCATAATCGGGGTGCCGAGCACCGTCATGTCCATACCGAGGCCGAAGGTGGAGGTCAGCACGTCCCGGATGGTGATCGGCCGCCTGGCCGGCACGGTGTCGTCCAATGGGCCGTCGACGCGAGCCAGCACCCGGGGGTCCGCGAGTTCGGGCAGCCACGGCTCGACCGGGTCGTCCAGGCGCAGCCGGCACTCGTCCAGCAGGACCATCGCCGCGGCGATGGTGACCGGCTTGGAGGTGGAGGCCATCCGGAAGATCGTGTCCCGGCGCATCGGCGCGCCGCCGCCGTGGTGCATCGTCCCGAGCACTTCGACGTGGGTCTCCTCGCCCCGACCGACCAGTGCGACGAGTCCGGGGATCCTCCCGGAGTCGACGTGCCGTTCCAGCACGTCGCGTATCCTGATCAGCCCGGTCTTGGAGAAACCGGTGTTGCTCGTGTCCATCACGAATCTCCTTGGGTATTGCGCGCCAAACCGTCAATTCCGCTGTGGGAAAGCTCCGTCGGGCCTGGCGGGCCGCGATCGGCGCGCCGGGGGACACCGTGGATGACACCCGTTGGTGGCCGGTTCCCCGACACCACCTCCACCTCGGGGTCGGTCCGGGTCAGGGTGGAGGAAAAGGCGTACTGCCGCAGGTGCGGATAGGGGCTGGTGACGCCGATCCGCAGGGCGGGATCGGGCGGGATCGCGACGAGACCCAGTGCCTCACGGGCATGGCCGGGGAATCGTCTCGGGGTACTCGGTGAGGATCGCGTCCTTCAGGTCGCCGTCGAAACCGGAGGAGTCGGTCTCCCCGCCCGGTCCGGCGATGAAGCCGTCGAGACTGCAGCCGATGTAGTAGGTGAGCCGGCGCATGAACCGCCTTTCACTTCGCCGGGTGAGTGTCGGGCCGCGGGCGACCGACGAGGACAGCCCGAACCTAGGCCCCGGTCACCGCCCCGGGCATCGGTCACGACGACCCAATGTGCCAGTCCGACCTGCCGGCCCTGCCGGCTGCCCTCGTCAGCCGTCAACCTGGACAGCCCCCGGATCGCGGCAGCGCTCCGGACGATCCGCCAGTGCTGCGACCACATAGGTCGCCGAGCTCGGAGTAACCGTGCGGCGTGTGGGCCGTCCGATGTACGGGCGCGCCGGCTTCAAGCTCTTGCGCAAACGAGTCCTGCTGGCATCCTGACGGGGCCGTCACGAGCCCTGCTGGAGTCGCTCCGCAGCCTGAGCAGGGGTGTCGTAATAGCCAGGCCGTGCCAGCAGCACCGAGTTGAAGAAGTAGCCCTGCTCTTCCTCTGGCTCGTCGTCGGCTGCGAACGGGCGCCAGAAGCTCAGGAGCAGGTCAGAGGCGATAAAAGACGCCGGGTCGTCGGGGTCTGGCTCGATCGAGGTGTACTCGCCCATGCGTTGCACCAGCTCGCAGGCCGGGATCGCGAACACGTCCAGGCCCCGGAAGATGACTCGGTCTGTCTGAGCCGCCGGCCTCCCGAGCTCAACGGCTTCGAGCACGTCTCGCATGCAGTGGATGCTGATCATCAGTCCACCGGGACGGAAGACACGCTGACCCGGCCGGTCGGACTCCGAGACCGCTGAGAGATCGCGGAACGAGTCCAGCGCCGTGTTGGCCGATTGCCGACTCATACCGATCCGCAATGGGCCAACACCGCTTGGTGGGGCGAGGTCGAAGTCCATGCGGGCATGATCCCAAACGGGTCTGTCAACGAGCCACGAAGGACCATCCACTCCCCAGGCGTTACAGAGCGTGAGAGCTCCACAGAAGTGATGCTGTTGGTGATCTCTAGGTTTGGAGCCTTCGGCAGAGTTGCGGGGCCGATCGCATCACGGAGGGCGGTCTCGCCCTCCACAACCCGGCGAAGATGCGGGTCGAGCGCTACCGCTTCCGCGGAGCGCAGATCAGCACGCCCTACAACATCGACGAGGTCGATCCAGACGGAGCTCGCTTCCGCCGGACCAGCCACGACGATGCGGCCTTTGTCGGCCAGGTCAGCGAATACCTCGCCTGATCCAGCGGATCACGTGGAGAGCCGGATGCTCGGCCAACGGGCACGTCCGGTTCGGCGGGCGGGGGCGGGAAAACCGACACCCGAGAGGGTGCACGGCGTCCCGTCCCCGACCCAACACATGGAACTCGACGAACGCGGCGCCGAGTTGTTGTTCCAGGTTTTGACCGGTTTTGGAGGCTGGACGAAAACCTTCACGGATCCCCGGCTCTGCGCGGCCATCGTCGACCGGCTCACCTTCGGCGGGAACATCATCGAGACCGGCACCGACTCCTTCCCCCTCGCCCAGACCCGAGCCCGCAATGAGCGCAGCAGCGACACCGACTGACGACCCGTCTGCTGTGAGGATCACAGATCAGCAGGTTCAGGCTCCGATGAACCTCACCGTTTCGGTCATGTCCGCCCGCCCGGTACGCAGCCGTGGCACGCCTTCTTTCTCAAATCCCACCGAGACACCGCAGAACAGCACGAGTTCGTCATCGGCTCCGACTATCTGGCTGACGGTCTCGCGATACATCGTCCACATCACCTGCGGACAGCTGTGCAACCCCTCCGCCCTCAGTAACAGCATGACCGTCTGCAAGTACATCCCCGCGTCCCCCCACTGCCCCGGCCCCATCGTCCGGTCGAGGTAGCAGAACAGCACCACCGGTGCCCCGAACGCCTCCGAGTTCAAAGCGGCGATCTTCACGGGCCGGGCGGGGTCGTCACGCTCGATTCCCAGCGCTTCGTATCGCTGGGCGGCCGCGGCGGAAAAACGGTCCAGATACGGCGAGGCCAGTTCGGCCGGGTACATCGGATACTCCCGCTCATCACCCGGGTCTCCCACCAGTGCCCTGGCCGTCGCACGCCTCTTCAGCTCCGCCAAAGGCTCACCGGTCACGACATACACATGCCACGGCTGCAGGTTCCCACTCGACGGGGCCCGCGTCGCTGCCGCCAGCACTCGTTCAAGGACAACTCGGGGCACCGGCTCATCGCTGAACGCTCGCACCGCCCTGCGACTGACCACGGCTTCATACACATCCACGTCTTGTGGTCCTCTCACTCCATGCCGGGCAGCGAAGACACGAAGATGATCATCGCACCCGGCCAGCAGGCCAGGCGGAGCCTTGATGCTGCCAAAACTCACCTGCATGCCTCCGCCGACCGATCACGAAGCGCTGCCAAAACTCACCTGCATGCACTGTCGGTTCTCAGCGACAAAGCCATCCCTGCTGTTCGTCCCGGACGGCTGTGGCGTGCATCCACGCGCCCGGGTCGCGAAGCTCCTCGGCCGGGGCGGGCCGCAACGCCCGCCGCTCGATGCCGCCCAGACCCCCGTCCCGGATGGCCAAGTAGCAGCCGCAGGCGCCGACGGCGACGGTCACCTCAGCACCGCAGTGCGGGCAGGACACCGGGGAGAAGTCGTCGGTGAAGTCCTCCAGGGCGGCGCTCCCGTGGTACTGCCCTTCCAGCGCGAGCAGATCGCCCACGATCCGGTGGTAGGGGGCCGGACGCGTCCGCAGCCGCTGCTGTCTTCTTCCGGGTCTTCTCGCCACGGTCTTCTCGGTCCGCTGCCGGGTGGTGTGCCCACGCCGGTGACAAGGGGATCCTTCCGCCTACAGAGGCTCGGCAGGCCGTGGAGCCGGTGCGGCATCCTCAGGAGCGCCCCGTTCGGAAGCCCCCCTCAACACCGTTCCCGGTCAGCCGAGGTGGAGGGCGCTCAGGGCGGTGGTCCAGTCGGTGACGATCGCCTTCTGCGCGGCGGCGAGGGTGACCTGCCCGTTGCAGACCGCGGTGTGCAGCTTGGTCTCCACCGGGTCCTTCTTATTGTTGACGCCGGAGCCCGAGCGGTGGCCGGGGTCGGCGGGTTCCACCCACAGATTGCGGTAGTCGTTGTGGTCGCCGCCCAGCTGAAGGCTGATCAGGTGATCGTACTCGGCATCGCCCATGCGCCCGGTGTAGCCATAGGAGGCTGCGTTCAGCCGCTTCTCCTTGCCCGTCACGTACGCGGACGGGCGGATGCCGGCGGTGTAGCCGCCCTTACGGCAGATCGTCGAGGCCAAGTTCGCCTGCGTGACCGCCGGGGAAATCGCACCCGGCGTTCTGCTCGAGCAGCGCGCCATTCGTGACCTCTGGCGCAGCGCCACCAGACGTTGCGCCGTGCCTCGTAGGGGATTTGGTCCGGTGTCAGGTCGTTGTGGCGAATGGGGTGCCACCGTGCTGCGAGTTCCGGGTGCTGAGTGGCGAGGTCGTTGCCGTATCCAACCTTTTGATCGGCACGGTACGGGCATTCGGAGCCCTGGGGCGGTGCGGTTCGCTACGGCTGCCCGCCACTCGTGACCGCAGGATCCCAGCCATCAAGCTTTCCGGTGGACTTGGGGACGATCCGGTATCGGGTTTCCGGTAGGACAGGACCAGGCACGCTCGCAGGGTTCCGGGGTGCCCACATGGCCGGGATCTGACGCAGCTTGGCTTGCCGTGTCGCCATCACGCTGAGCCAGACACCGCTTGCCCGCACCATTGACCACGTGTCAGCAACTGATGACCATGAGCCTGGCATCAGGCGGGCGCAGGATGCGGCGAGGGGGCGTGATGACGAGGGGGCGGCGGGGTGCGTCAGTTGCGGGGGCGGTGGGGCTCGTTTGCGGGCTCGCTCTGATTCTGGCGCTGCCTGGCGTGCTGCAGGCAACGGGCGTCACCACCGCGTGGGTGCTGGCGCTGGGCGTGGTGCTCGCCGGTCTCGCGGCTGCTTTCACCAGCATGGCGCAGCGCTCCCTGGAGAGCCGCTCGAGCAGCCGGGTGGCGGTGCAGGATGGGTGTCTCATCGTGCCGGGCGGCAAGGGGCTTCCGCGGGTGAGCGAGGTGGACGATCCCACGCTGCTGGGCGTGCGCCATGCCTGGCGGGCACCTGGGACGACGTCGCTGCCGCCCTATGTGCCACGGGATGTGCATGGCGAGCTGGTATCGCTGCTGCATGCAGGCATGTTCGTGCTGCTGGTCGGTGACCATCTGTCGGGGGCGAGGCGCACGGCCTACGAGGCGATGCGCGCCGCCGTGCCCGACCACACGCTGATCGCCCCGCATCCTGCGGTCGACAAGCTGCGGGTCATCCTCGATCGCGCCAAGAAGAACTCCCGCGCCGTCCTCTGGCTGGACCAGCTGGATCAGTATCTCGTGCCTGGCGGGCTCACGCTCAGCGATGTGCGGCACATCGTCTCGGCCAGCAGACAGCGGGCGATCATCGCCACGATCAGGCCCGACCTGCTCTCCCAGGTGGAGGCTGCCGGGTCGGCCTACAGCAGTGAGTTCGGGCCGTTGGTGCACGATGCCCGCCAGGTCTGGCTCACCCGAAGGTTTTCCACACACGAACTCGAGCGGGCCCAAAGCCGCACCGGTGATCCGCGCATCAAAGAGGCCCTGCAGTTCACGGCCGACTACGGTCTGGCGGAGTACATCGGCGCCAGCCTGACGCTCTACACCCACTGGCGCAGCGCGCTGGAGGCCGGACCCCACGCACGGGGCGCTCTGCTGGTGCGAGCGGCGGTCGACTGCCGGCGCCTGGGCCTGACCCGGGTATTGGGTCGTGAATTGCTGCAGGACCTGCACACCGCGTATCTGGCCGACCAACCCCGGTTGCAGCACGAACCGTTGGCCGCGGCCTGGGAGTGGAGCACCCAGCGGCGCGTGGGCACCCTGTCGCTGCTGCTGCCCCGCGGGGAGGGCGGGGGCGCTCCCGTTGATGTCTTCCCACACCTGGTCACCGCCACGCAGCAGCATGAGGAGCAGCGCGAGAGTCCTCCGCGGTGGGTCCGTGACGACGTTTTCGCCCAGGTTCTGGCCTGCACCACTGGGGACGAGGCGCAAACCCTCGCCTGGAGCGCGCACACCTACGGCCGGCGTCCGCTGGCACGCCGCGCCTACCAGCACGCCGTCGACGCCTCAATACGCCATCATGGCCTCGCAGATGAGCGCACCCTGCTCGCCCAGACGGACTTCGCCCGGTGGCTGCACCTGACCGGGGACTTTGCCCCAGCCGAAGACATCGCACGCACCGTTGTGCAGGCCCGCCGCCGACAGTGGGGCGCAGAGCACCCCACGACTCTGGCTGCCCGTCACCTGCTCGCAGTGATCATGTTCGAGACAGGGCAGCAGGACACCGCCCTCGCCGAGTGCGAAGCCGTGCTTGTCCTGCAGAGCAGGCTGCTCGGGGACGACCACCCGGACACCCTGCACACCCGCTTCACCCGGGATGCGCTGCGCGGAGAGCAAGAACCTCCGCACGTCGCCGTGGCCCGCCTGCACAGCGACCTCCAAGCCCGCATCAACCACCCGGAGCTGGGCGAGCACCACCCCGCGACCCTCACCACACGCTTCACTCTGGCCGTCACCCTGTGGCAGACCGGCCAGAGCCGGCAAGCCCTGGACGAATGCCGCACCGTCCTTCAAGGACGGCGCCACACCCTGGGAACGCACCACCCCCACACCCTCGACACCCTGAACACCATGGCGACCTGGCTGGGACAAAGCGGAGACGCCACCCAAGCCGCAGCAGCCTTCACCGAACTCCTCGCCCTCCAAGAGCATCTGAACGACCCCCGCCTGCACGACACCCGCGCCAGCCTGGCCCACTGGCTCGCGCAGATCACCGGCCCCGGCACCGCCTGACCGCGCTCGGCCGCACAGCCGGCGGGAGTACCCGTCGGCACCCGTCCAGGACTCCGAGACGCCACCTCCCCGCACCAGGGCCGTCACAGCGCGCCGGCCGCCGCGCGCATCGCGAAGGGCACGAAGGCTGGCGCGGGCTCCGTCCCGTCGTCGTGTGCCCTTCGTTCATGCCCTGGTAGGTCTTGGTGCCGCGGCGACGGCGCCGGCTTCGTCGACCCGGCCGTAGGGGTGCCGCCGGTCGCGGTGAGGATGATCCCGCCCTCATTTCCCCCATCACTTCCACGACGGCCGTAGGGTCGCTGCCAAGATGTCCTGAGCCAGCCGCTAGAGCAGGCCGAGAGCGCCAGCCCAGGCCCGCCCCACCCATGACACCGGAGGGATGAGGAATGAGCCGGCGATTCCGATGACCAAAGCAGCTCCTGCGCATGTGGCGAGCAGGCGATACACGTCTGCCTGCAACTGGCTGCGACGGGCCCTCTCTATGCTCGGCCACACCAGAAACACACACACGCCGAAGCCAACGGGGAACACCAGGACGACGTAGGCGTTGAGCTGGCCGAGGGTCAGCCCCGTGTCAGCCCGCCAAGTGGCCACGAACGCCGACAAATTCAGGCTGAGCACGGCTGTACTGAGCCCGGCTGCGCTCCGGCTGTAGATCTGCAAGGGACGATGCTGCCTCCAGCGTAGTGCCCTGGAGGCCGATGTCCGGCGGAGGAAACCGCCCGGAACGTCGCGCGTGATCGCCGCGGAGTCCGTACCCTCGCCTGCGGAGGCATCCGCCCTGACGCCACGACCCGGCGTCAGCTGATGTACGAGCTCGTGCAACCCATCGAGTCGGCCGAGCAGTGCTTCTGCTTGCCGCAGGTCTCGGGCGATGTCCTGCTGTGGCCTTGGCGAAGCAGTGCGATTTGACAACACCAAGGCCCCAAGGGCTATGCGCGCCCCGGCGCTGCTCAGCTCCGCACGCTTGCGCTCAGCCTCCAGGTCGTGCTCGACGCTTTCCAACTGGCGCCTCAAGTCCCTCACCTCGCGCTCACTATCCCTAAGCTTCTGCTCAAGGTCGTGAACGCGGCTGCGCGGGCCAGCGTTGTACCTGTGCTGCAGGTCATTCAACTGGGTCGTCAGCCGTTCGATCTCCTCCTTGGCCACCGCCAGCCGCACTTCCGCCGAACGACTGGCCTTTTGAGCAGCACGCCGCAGCGCATGCAGATGCTCGACGTCGCATGGTGTGCCTGATCCGATTCCACGCGATATGGCGAAGTCTCTGAGTCTGTCCACGAATTGCTGTGGAGCGATGCGTACACCGCTCAGGTAGTTGCTGACCGCAGCCTCGGAGAGGTAGGTGAAGCGGGCCAGGTCCCGCTGCGTAGCGCCCGTCTGCCGAAGACAGGCAGCGAGCGCTGCACCGTAGGCCCGAGCCTCCGGGCCCACTTTCTCCCGTCGCGGCGACGCGTCCTTCCCTCCCGCCACCCCGGCCCTCCCCCCGATGCCCCGGGCTGCATGTCCGCTGATCAGAGAGCGCAGCGAAGGAGTAATTGTCGCGCCATGGACGGGTTTCGTGAACCCTAATTCCCCCACGCCCTTGCCAGATGCCGTAAAACCGCTGGCAGCAGGCCTTTTTCGGTACGGAAAGGCGGATCGGTCGCCCATGCTGGCACCACCGCGGTCCAACCGACGAAGGGCACACCATGTCGCACACTCCCCGCCCCCGCCCCAGCGCCCCAGCCGTCGACCTGCGCCTCGGCGGCCTGCGTCTGACGATCCAACGTCTGCCCTATCCCCTGTTGACGTTCCTCACCGCCCTCGCGGGCTCCGCCGGCGGGGTGATGTGGTCCGGCCGCTGACAAGCTCCCAGCCAGACACGGCACTCACCGCCCGCCCACTCTTCCCTCAAGTCGAACGGGCCGCCCTCCAGCGGCTGCCGAGGATGTGCCCCGCTACGTCGCCCTCGCCTGCACCGACCAAGCCCGCACCAAACTACGCACCCAGCCGACACCCGGCGCGTACGGCGCTCTCGCCCACGCGCGCCGGCTCGCCTGCAGCCTGGCAGCCCTGTGCGACCACCACGAGGCGTTCACCGGCGTGGTCATGTGTCTGGCCTGCGATCAGCCTCTACGCCAGGACGAGGACACGCTGCCCTACGAGCACGTCAGCCCCAGCGGCCCGGCCGGGCGGGTGGGCCGTATCCACGCCCACTGCGCCCACATCCATCGCCGCCGCAGACCCGCACCGTGCCGGGCCCACCAGAACTCTGCAACAGCCGCTGCCCTTGACCGACAGCCTCTGTCACCCGCCCCAAGCCTCAATCCCGGACAGGTCGAGCCTCGCAGCGGGTCCCTCCCCCCTCAGCCAGCAGCCCCACGCCCACACCCTGAATCCCCTGCAGCGCGGCAAGCAAAGGCCTCGCCCGCACCGGGCAACCCACGACACATCACACGATCACAGCAGGCCGACCGCCACCGGCGCCCGCCCACCGGAGACCATCATCATGGACCCCCGCATCCACCCCACCCCCACCGAGTCCGCGCCCCTGCCCCTGCGCAGCGACAGACACCCCGATCCCCCCGAGGCCGTCAAGCACTGGCTCGCCACCGCCCGCTTCAACGCCATCCGCATCCCCGGCACCCTTATCCACGCCGCCACCGGCAGCGACCAGCCCGCCACCTCGCCCAGCCCCTGCAGCACACGCTCGAAAGGCCGGTCATCCACGACCACCTCACCACCGGACCCACCTACGACGCCCTCGTCCCCTACCGGCCCGGCATCCCCGGCGGATGGCCTGCTGGAGCAGGCCGTTTAGGTCGCCGGCGCCGGCTAGGCCGCGGTGCATGGGCGCGAGGTCTTCGGCCCCGTCATCACCCTCCAGTCCTTCGCGGACGAGGACCAGGCCGTCGAGTACACCCTCGCCTCCTCGGTGTGGACCAAGGACCACGGCCGCGCGATGCGCATGCCCAAGAAGCTCGACTTCGGCTGCGTGTGGATCAACACGCACATCCCGCTGGTCACGGAGATGCCGCACGGCGGCTTCACGAAGTCCGGCTACGGCAAGGACCTGTCGGCGTACGAGTTCGAGGACTACACGCGGTCAAGCACGTAATGACGTCGCTGGACAGCTGACACACCCGGCGCGCGGCCCCGGACGGGTTCACCTCCCCGTCCGGGGCCGCGCTGTTCCCCCCGATGGCGGCCGGGTGCTCGCCACGACGGCTCAGCGGCCGATGCAGCGCAGGTGCAGGGATACTCGTGTGCCCCAGTCCGGGTCGGGTGCCTGGACGATGATCCAGAAGTTGGCCGGGTCAAGCGGGCTGTCGTACCGGCCGCTGACATGTACCGTCGCCGACTGGCCCGGCTCCAGCGTGCCCGAGGACGGCTGGATGACCACGTCCCGCGCGATGTTGCCGGTGCTGTACTGCCGCTGGCTGCTCGGCGGGTCGTAGTCCAGGGCCACCGCCCGCCAGCGGGTCCTGGTGTTGTCGGGAGTCACCGTGAACTGTGCGTCGAGCGCCGAACAGCTGACGCGGTGACTGCCGTCGGCTTCAAGAGGCGGGCGCATGTCGTTGACGCCGGCGTAGCCCGTGTAGGGGTCGGGCGGAGGGGCTGCCCCGCCCCGGTGCGGGGAGGGTGTGGTGGAAGGCGACTTCCGGCCCTGGCCCGGGGGTGCGGAGCGGGCCGGGGCGGGGACCGAGGCCGCCGGCTGTCCGCCGCCTGGCGCGTCGTTCGTGCCGACGTCGCACTTCGCGGCTGTGGTCGCGAGTGCGGCCAGCACCGTGGCGGCGGCGAGATATCCCCGGTATGTGCGCATGCGTTCCTCCTGGTTGCCGTTCACGGGGTGGGTACGTCGCTGGGCGGGGCCGGTGGCGTGATGGTGGGCATGGGCAGGTCCGGGAGCTGCGGGCGGACCGAGTTCAGGAAGTGGTCGACGGTGCCGGGGTGGGTCACCGCGTAGATGATCACGCCGAGCGTGAGAAGAAACCCGATACCCGCTCCGGGGCCGCGGTAGTAACCGTCCCAGGTGAAGTAGCGGTTTCCGGCCATGGCATGCTCCTTCGTGTTGTCGGTCTGCGGTCAGGGCCTCGCGGGGCCCGGAGCCGGGCGGGACAGGACCACCATCCGCTCGGTCGCGGCCGGGCAGCTGGCGGCCTCCTCTGAGAGGGAGGGATGACCGCACCGCCCCCGACCGGGAACGATCAGCTCTTCCGCGCGGCGAGCAGTGACTTGACGATGGGAATCGACCCGGCGATACGCGCCGCGGCGATGGGCAGCGCCAGGGCGCCGATGCCGGTGACGATCGCGACCGGGAAGAATCCGCCCAGGCCGATGCCGACGGCCGCCCAGCGGGGGACCGATCGGGCCCGCCACAATGCCACGGCAAGCAGCACCGATCCGAGGAAGTAGAGCGGGAAGCACCACAGGACAGCCAGCGGTGGGCTGTCCAGACGGGTAGCGAGGTGATCGAGACCAGCATGGTCGTCGATGCCGTTCATGAGTACCAGCGGAACGCTGAGCATCGAATTGCCGTACATCGCCGCCAGGCCGAGCATCGACATCGCCAGTCCGGTGCCAGCCGTGAGCCGGGAGCGGCGCGCGGCGGCCGCAATGGCGACGACCGAGCCGAACAGGAACGGAAACGACAGCGCGGCCAGATTGAACGACCACATCAGCAGCGTGTGGCGGCTGTTGATGGTGCCGTAGTCGGGTTGGTTGCCGTTCCACGGGTCGACGAACGTGGCCAGGGCGAGGGCGATCAGAGCCGGCCCGGCCACCAGGCTGACGCTCGCGAGCAGGGCGCCCATCGGGCGGTTGCCTGCCCGTTGCGCCGTGGGAGTTGCTTGGAGTGTGGTCATGGATGGAACTGTGCGGCCTGGAAGGCCTCCCCGTCCTGGGTGCCGTCCGTGGACTTGACTCCGGGTTTTCCCTGAGGCCGAATCGGGGATCGCATCGCTTGTCACCAGGCGGCGTACCAAGGATTCTGCCAAGGTGGCAATCGCGGCGACGGAGGGACAGCGGCGGCTGGACGCACTGCGTGCGCTGGCGTTGGTCCTCGGGGTGCTCGGCACGCTGGTCGGCCTGCTCGGCCCGGTGTGGGCGGGAGCACCGGACGCAACGTCGCTGGTCGGCGTGGTGAGCGGGGCGGGCGCCTGCGTGCTGGGGGTGGTGATCTTGGATCGCCGGCCGGCCAACCGATCCGCGTGGGGATTCCTGGCCGGAGGGCTGCTGCTGGTAGCGACCACCGCTGTCTACAGCGTGGCGGCGGGACAGACTCGGGCCGGCGCCATGTCGCCGGCCGACGCTTCGACGGTGGCGGACCTGGCGGTGGTCGGCGAGGTACTCGGCGCGCTGGCCGGTGCGTCGCTGCCGCTGTTCCAACTGTTCTACCCCGACGGGCGGTTGCCCTCGCCGCGGTGGCGGCCCGTCCTCGTGCTGTACCTGCTCGGCTGGGTCGCGGGTGCGATCGCCGTCGGGGTCGTGGCCTGGCCGCGGCGCGACCCGGGTCTGCTGGCTGATCTCGGGGACGTCGACCTGACCGTGCCCGGCTCGCTGGACCCGGCGCTGCAGGTCATCGCGGCGACCGAGGGCTTCGCTGTGCTGGCGCTGGCGATGGGCGTGGCGGCAATGGCCGTGCGCCTGCGTCGCACGCGCGGGAACGAACGCGCACAAGTGCTGCTCGGCCTGTGGGGCATCGGTACGACGGCCTTCCTTATCGCAGCAACGGCCGTACTGTTCCAACTGGGGCTGGACGCGGCCTCAACCGTCGCGTCTCTCATCGCCCCGCTGCCGCTGCTCGTCTCGGTGGCCGTCGCCATGCGCCGGCACCGGCTCTTCGATGTCCAGCGGCTGGTCGGGCAGACCCTCACCTACGCGACGGTGACGGTGCTTTTGGTGGGGCTGTACGCAGCCGTGGCGGTGGGGCTCGGTTCTCTGGCCGACCACATCGGCCTTGGCTCCGGGGTGCCGGTCGCGGCGGCCACGTTGGCCACGGCGGCGGCCTTTCGGCCCCTGCTCGGGCTGGTGCGTACCGCGGTAGACCGCCGCTTCGACCGGCGTACCTGGCTGGCCGTGCGCACGATCGACGAGTTCACGGCACGCCTGCGTGCCGGAACCGCCGAACCGGCCGATCTCGTGGAGGCGCTACGCCGTGCCGTCGACGACCCCACCGCCTGCGTCGTCTACCTCGACAGTGCCCATGCCACCGGCGAGGTCGATTCCTGCCCGGTCACAATCGGGCTGGACGGCGCCCCTGCGGATCTCGGGGAACCCCGACCCGGGCGGATGCGCCGGACCGTGGAGGCGGGCGGAGCACCCGTCGCCCTCATCGATCTCGACAGCAGGCTGACCGACGAGCCACACCTTGTGCAGGCTGCGCTTACAGCGGCGTCGCTGCCCTTGGAGAACGCCGCGCTGCACGCGCGGGCCGCCGTACGCCTTGCGGAAGTTGCCGCGTCCCGGAGTCGTATCGTGGCCGCCGACGACAGCGACCGCCGACGGATCGAGCGCGACCTGCACGATGGCCCGCAGCAGCGGTTGGTGGCGCTCGCGCTGCGGCTGCGCATGGCGCAACGGCAGCCAGCCGCAGGCGACCGGGCGGCAGCGGACGTGCTGGGCGACGCTGTGGCGGAGCTGCGCGCCACCGTTGACGAGCTACGTGAGCTGACTCGGGGCATCCTGCCGCCGGTGCTCACCGACGAAGGGCTCGCCGTCGCACTGCGCACCGCGGCGGCCAGACTGCCCATACCAGTCACGCTCGACGTGAGCCCGCAGCGTCTGGCGCCCGGGCTCGAGGCGACGGTGTGGTTCGTCGCCTGCGAGGGCATGACCAACGCCGTCAAACATGCCGGGGCTCAGACCGTGTCCGTACAGGTGCGCTCGGACGCCGCAACCGTGCGACTGCTCGTACGCGACGACGGCGTCGGAGGCGCGGTGATCGCCCCTGGCGGCGGCCTGCAAGGCCTTACAGACCGGGTCGCCGCCGTCGGCGGGCGGCTGCGCATCCACAGCCCGTCGGGCAGTGGCACCACCCTGGAGGCCGAGCTGCCATGCGCATCGTGATCGCCGACGACAGCGCACTGCTGCGCGAAGGCATCGCCGGCCTGCTGACGCAGGAGGGCCATACAGTCGCGGCCACCGCAACGACCGCCGAAGAACTGCTCGTTCAGGTCGAAGCACACCACCCCGACCTGGTGATCGTCGACATCCGCATGCCGCCCACCCACACCGACGAAGGCCTGCGCGCCGCCGCCACCTTGCGCGAACGCCACCCGCAGCTGGGAATCCTGCTGCTCTCCCAATGGGTGCACGCCGGCCGGGCCCTGGACCTGTTCCGCACCGGCGGCTCCGCCTTGGGCTACCTCCTCAAGGACCGGGTGACCGACATCGACGACTTCCTCGACGCCCTGCGCCGCATCGTCCGCGGCGGCTGCGTACTGGACCCCGACGTGATCGCCGCCCTCATCCCCTCCCAACCCGCACAAGATCCGCTCCACGCGCTCACCGCCCGCGAACGGCAGGTCCTCGGCCTCATGGCCGAAGGCCGTAGCAACGCCGCCATCGCCGAACTGCTGTTTCTCGGCCGCAAGACCGTCGAGACCCACGTCAACGGCATCTTCACCAAACTCGGCCTCGGACCCACTCCCGACGACAATCGTCGCGTGCGCGCGGTTCTCACATGGCTGCAAGGCCAAGGCACGGTCGGTTGGGCGTCCGACACGAAGACAGAGTCCCCGCCCTCTTGAAGTGGCCGGTCGGCGGGGTGGCGCCTCGCTACCGTCCTTGGCCGAGGCCTACGAAATGCGCTCCCCTGTCCACTTCGGCGAGACGCGCACGGGGTGATCTCCACGCATCAAACCCCGGCATAGCCGGGGCTTTGACATTTCCAGACGGTGCGGCGGCCGCGCGTCTTGTCTCGCCGCGGACGAGCGGGAGCTATTTGATCTTGCGGTGCTATCTGCACCGGTTCAGTAGCCGCCGAAAGTCCGCCCAGATTGCGTAGGGCTCGTAGCCGAACATCAGTTGGCATCCACGGACTTGATCGGGGGCAGCAGGCCTTCGCCGGGCCACAGGGGAGATCCGGCTTCCACCCAGGCCAGTTGCCTGCCGACCTCGACGAGGACCTCGACACGGTCGGCCGGCCCGTACGTTCGATGCGCCCCGGACGTGGGGTCGATGGCGCGGATCTCGCTGTGCGGGCCCACGCACACCAGGGCGCGAGCGATTTCAGGCAGGCCCAGGTTGAGGGCGTCGCAGTCGTGGTCGCGGATGAGCTGCAGCAGGTTTTCGGGACCGTCTCCCAGTCGCCGACCTCCGGCCAGCGTGCGCCGCCGCCGAGTTCGTGGGTGAGCGTGGACAGCGGCACAATCTCGCCCGGCCGGCGGCCGCGGACGAGGAGCGCGTGGATGCGGGCGCCGTCGAGCTGCCGTACACGGGGGTGCAGCAGGCAAGCTGCGGCCACGACCGTGGTGTTGATCTCCTGCGCAGCGGCCGGGTAGTAGGGCTCGTGCGCGAACAGGAGGTAGACATCCAGAGAGCGGGCAACCGGGCTGGCTTCGGACGGGGGCATGGAGAGGGTTCCCTTCTGCAGTAGTGGGGTCGGTGCAGGACGGGGGCCCAGATGGGTCGCCGTCCGGGCGCCAGGCGACGGGCTCAAGCACCGTGCGAGAGCAGGCCTGGTTCGTGCCGAGTGCGTTGCCGTCCGCGGTGTGCTTGAGGATCTGGGCGACCTGGTGGGCGAGTTGGAGCATCAGCCGCTCGCGGACGATGAGGCCGCCTGAGGCCGAGCGGGTGTCCCGGGACCGGAGCAGGTGGGCGGCGCCCCACCCCAGGTGGTGGCCTATCTCGGCCGAACGGCGCAGTTCATAGCGGTCACTGCCGGCGGCGGCCTGGACGAGCCAGATGTGCCAGGCGGCGAGGCCCTGCAGGCAGCGGCAGGCAGCGTCGCCCTCGACGGTGCGGACGTGCTCGCGGGCCCGGCCATCCAGCCACTCGGGCAGGCGTTCGGCGAGCAGCGGGGCAAGGAGCACCGCCGGCAGGGCGACGCCGACGGGGACGTGGTGGCTCACGGCGACCAGGCCGACAACCAGACTGACGAGTGCGACGGCCGCGGCGGAGGGCCGCAGGGACCAAGCCCTGCCCAAGGTGATGCGCTGGGCGGGGCGCCGGGCGGCCAGCGCAAGGCAAGGCGCTGCGTACGCGTCGCGCCGGGGGCGAGCACCGCGATCCGGTAGGGGATCTCGGGCGGGCTGCCGTCGCCGGGGACGCTCCAGGCGAGCCAACCCCACCGGGTGCGCTCGTGGACGAGCACCGGCTCGCAGACGGCCGAGCATGTGTGGTCGCGGGTGTGGCCGGTCCGCAGGGCGCGGCAGCGTTCCCTTTCCCACCGGCCCGGCTCTGCGGTGAAGGGGCGCGCGTGGTGCCCGGCCGTGGCCGGGGGTGGGGTGTGGCGTATGGCGGTCACGGGCTGATTCCTTCCGGTTGGGCGCTCAAAGCCGAGGCGCACGTGGCGCAGCGGCCGTCGCCGTCGGGGTGAGCGCGCCGAGGGGTGGGGCCCGGGCAAGTGCGGCATCCCGGCCAGCCCAAGCAGGCCGGGCAGAGGTCCTCGCCCAGGGCGGTTGCGGGAAGGCCGCAGCCCGCGCATTCCACGAGGGCCCGGTAGGTCAGGGCCTCGCCCACCGTGCGCGTGGCAGCGGAGCCGGCCACCGGCTGCGGAGGCGGGTCGTCCCCCACCGGCACGTCATGGTGAGGGCCGGCGGCGCGGGCGGGCGGCGGGTAGGCCCGGGCGGCACGCAGACGGGCCGCGACGATCGCGCCGACCGTGGTCCGCACCGGATGCGGCAGCGGCCGGGCGGCGATCACCTGCCGCAGCTGCTCGCGGCTCCAGCCGGCATCCAGCATCACGCTCACCACGCGGCCCTGGTCGGTCAACGCCTGCCCGGTCAACAGCAGCTCGGGACGGGCCGCACCAATCTCGAGCAGCAGCCCGATCCCCGGATGCATCTCATCCGCAGCGGGCCCGGCCGGCGCGGACACCGGCGAGTTGGGCCGGTCCGTCCGTCCCGGTGCGCGCGACGCGTTACCGCGGCACGGACGGAGGGCTCTGGTCTTCTGCTGGAAAACCCGATCCTGGCTGTGACCTGCTGCTGTGCAGGGCGGGTAGGTCGGTGATGACATACGCGGCCGCGCCGAGGGTGCCGTCTGGTGCGCGCTCACGCTCCCTGAGCAGGAAGCCGTGCTTCTCCAGTTCCTTCAGCCCGCTCTTCACGGCTGCCTCCCCGTCGCGGCCGCGGCGGGCGATGTCGGTGACGGTCATGCGCCAGCCGTCCCGGTGCGTGGAGAGCAGTCCGAACAGGCCCTTGGCCTTGAAGGACAATTGGGTGGCGCGGAAGAGCCTGTTGGCGATCTGGGTGAACTGATCGGCGGCCATCACGCCCCGGCGGATCCCCGCCGGGCGGTCGTCGGCGTGTGCGGCCTCGGGGGCGGTGGCTGCCAGGCCGGCCTCGAGCAGCGCGATGTCCCAGGTGGCCGGGCGGTCCGTGATGCAGTAGACGATCTCGCCGAGGGTGCCGTCCGGGCGGCGCAGGCGTTCACGGACCAGGTAGCCGTGCGCCTCGAGCTCCTGCAGGCCGGTGCGGACCGCTTCCCGCCCGTCCGGGCCCATGCGGACCAGATCGGCGACCGTCACCCGCCAGCCGTCCCGGTGCGTACTGACGCACCCGAAAATCCCCTTCGCCTTGAACGACAACCCACCATCACGAAACAACGCGTTGGCGATCTGCGTGAACTGGCCGGCCGCCATCACACCCCGGCGGACCCCCGCCCCCAAGCCGCTCACCGCCGCGTCCCCGACGCCTGCCGCACGCCGTGGCCACAGCGGCACACCAGACCCGCCGAGACGGGCCGACCGGTACTCCTGGACGTGACAGCGCGCGGGTGCTCCATGACGCCAGCTCACCCACCGGCCCCGACCAGACCGACAGCCACGAGCCCCGACCACCGGTCACCAACCGGCAACATCCGCACTGGCCGCCGTGGTCGGGCTCACGGTCGGACCGACCACGACGCCTTCAACCCGGGCACTCCGCGACTGCGCAGCCGACTGCGCAGCCCCGGACGGGCGGTGCGCCACCGGGCTGCGCAACCGGCCCGGGGATCCTGCGCAGTTGAGTTGTGCCGGGTCGGCTGCGCAGTCGCCCCGCGTTTTTCGGTCTTCTCTTGCGCAGGTCCCTCTGGCGCACCGCGCAGAGGATGGATACGGCCCGGCCGGCTAGCGTCTGCGCATCGGTGTCCGGGCCCTGCGGCCGGCGGCGCGTGCCCGCCCAGCCGACGCCGGTCCGGGAAGCTCAGCGCCGGACACGCCGGCCTGCCGCCGGCGCCGAGCTGACCCGTGGTCGGGGTCATGGTCGGGCCGACCACGACCCCCACCATGGACTTCGTCTCCCCATCGTGACCATGGTCGGGGGTTCATGGTCGGTGGTCGGGTCGGGACCGACGGGTTCCTCAAGGTCAGCAACACCCCTTCTGACCTGGGAGTTCGACCATGTCCCCTGGCACGCAGGCCGCACAGGGCGAGACCGCTGCTGCGACGGCGGCCGGCGCCCGGCTGGAGGCGATGCGCCACCGCGTACGCCTTGCACGCGCAGCAGTCTGGACCATCATCGCCGACGGCCCCATCGCCCTCTGCGTCGCCGCCGCTCCCACCCCCACCACGGCCTCGGCGGCCCCACCGCCAAACCCACCGCCGTGCGCACCGCGACGGCCACCAACAACCCAGGCGGCTATGCGCACGTGTTCCTCAGCGCGTGGCTGCGCAGCAGCGCGGACGACGAGACGAATGCGCAGACGCGGCTTGCGCAATCGATGGCACCGGACATCGAACTGCCCGACCCAGCCCCCAGTGCGCAACCGGCACTCCAGTCGGTGACGGCGGTACGCAGCAGTGCGCAGCGCTCCACCGGCACGTGGTCAGTGACCGTGGCTGCACCACTCCCCACCCGAGGCTGCGCAGCGGCCGAGCCCACTGCCGGGCGCGCCAGCGCCCGGACACCCGCTCCGTGGAAAGAAGAGAAACGCCTCCCCCAGGTCCAACACTCACGTAGCGCCCCACCGGCGGCCGTCAGACCAGCCGCACAAGCGTGAGGCCGGCCGTTGGCCGGCATCGGGAAGCCCCCTGCCGGGGGCTTCGGACGGGAGCAGAAGCCGGGCCCCTGCCGGGGCACTCCAGGGCCGGTGCGGATCCGGGGTCGACGGCCCCGGACACCCAGAGCATGGGCTCACAACCGGCGGCACCGCGCGTCCGTAGGACGGCCCGGAACCACGGCGGCGGGCGGGTGGCCGCGGCAACACTGCCGTACGCCGTTGGTCCTCCGCCCCGAGCGCATTTCGACGAGCGCCGGCAGAGCGAAGTGATCAGGAACGCGATCGCCTCCCCGTACGCCATGGGCGGTCGGGATACCAGGGGGCGAGGCGCAGGAGGAGATGGAGGGTGTCACGCGCGGCCGTGCGGTGGGCCTGGTGCGGGGCGTAGGCGGCGCCCAGGGCGAGGACGGCTGTGAGGGCCAGGAGAAGCAGGAGGCCGGCGCCGGCGTATGTGAGGACGGTCCGGCCGGTGGGGCTGGGGGCGAGGAGGAGCACCGTGGCGGCAGCTGCGACGGAACGTGCTGGCCGGCTGGGGGTCTTGCCGGGGCGTCGGCGGGCGGACATGGTGGCGGCTCCTTCTCGACACGGTGGTGTGCGGGCCCGGTTCAGGCCTGCGCGGCGGCGGGTGTTGGGGCTAGTTCACCGGATTCGCCGTGCACGATTTCCGGATACCTTGCGGGGTTCTAAAGTGGCGCGGATGGTCCGAGGTAAGCCGAGTACGGCGGATTGGGAGCTGGTTGAACGCCTGGCGGCGCGCGGCCTGCAGGTGTCTCCGGCGCAGCTGGAGCGGTGGCGCGCGGCGAGGCTGCTGCCCCAGCACGAGCGGCGGTGGCTCGGGCGCGGGCGTGGCTCGGTGTCAGTGCTCGCGGAGCAGACGGTTCACATCGCCGCGGCGCTCGGCCAGCACGCGCGGCCGGGGCGGGATCTGCGCTGGACGGTGATCGCCTGGTACGCCTCGGCCGGACGCCAGGCGCTGCCCGGGGAGTTGGCGGTGCCGGAGCCGCCGTGGCCAGCCGTGCGCGAGGCCCTGGTGTGGGCCATGAGCCGCTCGGCGGAGCAGCGCCTGACCGTGGCCGCGCGGGCCGCGGCCGACAGCGGCGACGTGGCACAGGACGCCTTCTACGCCCGGGCCGGGCGGGTACTGGGACACGGTCCGGCCGGGCCACCCGACCCGCAGGAGATGCGGCGGGTGCTCGATGATCCCGATGCCGAGCTCGACCGCAGTCAGGAGCGCCGGCGGCGGCGCGGGGCGGTGCGCCTGGCCGCGGCCGCCGCCATGGGCGCCGGCGAGGTCGGCAGCGAGGCCCTCGTCGACGCGCTCGCCACCTTCACTCCCGGTCTCGACTGGAGCGACGTCGCCGCCACCGCACGGCGGGCCGAAAAGACGGGCGAGCTCGACGGGTGGATCCAGGCCGGAACCGTCGACCCGCTCGGCCGGCTCCAGGCGGCCGGCGCCGAGGAGATGGCCGCCGCACGCCGTACGGCGCAGCTGCTCGCCGGGATCGGCAGCCTCTACCTGATGCACGGACTCGGGATGCCCGACACCCCCGTCCTCGCCCGACTGCGCACCCAGCTGGAGGAGTCCGGGTTCGCTCTGATCGTGGCCCAGATGACACCCCTGATGATCAACCCGAGCGTCGTCGTGCACGCCCTGTCCATGTGCCTCGCCCCCGAAATCGCCGCCCTCGTAGCCTGGCTTGAGTCGGTGCCCACCGAACAGGCCGGCAGCCCGGGAGGGTTACTGCGGCTGCCCGGCGCCGAACAGGACGGGGCACAGGCGTTCATGCAGGCCTGGATCAGCCACCTCCATCAACTCGGCGATCGTGCACGCGCGCGCCGTACCGGCGACGACGAGGCGGCCGATGACGGCCGCGACACCGATGTCGCCGGGGCGCAGCCGTCCACAGGAGCGCGGGCGGACACGGGGCCTGCCGGGAGCAGCAGGGCGATGCGGGAGATGTGATCCGGTTTCCGGAGAGCTGTCATGGGCCCGATACCGTCCGGCTGGTCCCGGACTCGCTCACCACGTGGTGCTGCGGATCCGTGAGGCGTACGCCGCTGGCCCAGCTTCGGGCGTAGGTCACGGTATGGAAGCCGCCGGCGTGGTAACCGCTGCTGCGGATCACCACCTCGGTCTCCGTGACCTCCACGGTGAGCCTGCGCCGCGCCCCCCAGCCGCCCACCAGGTAGTAGTTGCCCGCGACGGCCAGATACCCGTCGTCGTCGGGCACTGCACGGCCCCGGGCACGCGGCTCCAGCAGCTCTGGCGCATCGGCGGGCGTGCGCATGGCGGAGCGTTCTCTGGCCCAGCGTGCCGGCGAGGTGGCGGTGGCGTTCACCTCGTCCACCCAGGCCTTGAGGTCGGCGGCGAAGGCGTGTGGGGAGATCACGGACGGCTCGGCCGGGAACGCTGCTTTAAGAGGTCCTAACAGAAGTGGTTGATGGTGTGACTGTTGGCTTGTCCGCTCGTTGGTCTGGTCGTGGGGAAACGTCAGTCGCGGCCGTGGATCGTGTCGGATGAACTGTGGGCGCTGATCGAGCCGTTGCTGCCCGTGCCGGGGCCGAAGCTGGTCGAGGGCCGGCCTCGTGTGCCGGACCGGCAGGCGTTGTGCGTGATCTTGTTCGTGCTGCACACCGGCATCCAGTGGGAGTACCTGCCCCAGGAGCTGGGCTTCGGCTCGGGCATGACCTGCTGGCGGCGCCTGGCCGCGTGGAACGAGGCCGGGGTGTGGGACCAACTGCATCTCGTGCTGCTGAAGAAGCTGCGGTCGGCCAAGAAGCGGGACTGGTCGCGGGCGGTGATCGACTCCTCCCACGTGCGGGCCGCTCGGCGAGCCCCAAAAGCGGTCCCAGTCCGGTCGACCGTGCACGTCCGGGCAGCAAGCACCACCGCATCGTCGACGCCCAGGGCATCCCGCTCGCGGTGTCGCTGACCGGCGGCAACCGCAACGACGTCACCCAACTCCTGCCCCTGATCGACAAGATCCCCGCCGTCGCCGGTACTGTCGGCCGACCCCGGCACCGGCCCGACGCGCTCCTCGCCGACCGCGGCTACGACCACGACAAATACCGCCGACTGCTCTGGGCCCGCGGCATACGCCCGGCCATCGCGGAACGAGGCCAACCCCACGGCACCGGTCCGGGCACCTTCCGCTACGTGGTCGAGCGCACGATCGCCTGGCTACACGGCTTCCGCCGCCGGCGCGACCACGCCCTGGTCAACTCGGCGACTCATCCTGAATGGCTTGCTGCGGGAGTCGGCAGACCAGCCACCCGCGGCCTGACATAGTGTCAGGTGGTGAGGTTGTCGTTGAGTAGCGCGCCGCTTGCGTGGACGACGTCCAAGTGGTGCACCTCGGGCTCGCCGTCGGGGCGCGAGCCACCGAAGGCCGCGTCCACAGCAGGGTGGATCCGCTCGTCGAACGCGCGGCCGCACTGTTCCTTGGACTCCCACACGTCGATGTAGCGCAGCCCGCCGTCAGGGCGACGCACGCACAGGTGGAGCAGCGAACCGTCCAGCGGCTCGGGCCCCAGCAAGTCGATGATCCGCTGGTACAGCTCCTCGCCGATCGGGACGTCCTGGATGTAGGCGTAGACCATGACAGCCTCCCGCAGGAATTGATCCGAATGCTATTCGGACGAATATTGGTAACGTACGGTCCATGAGTGATCAGGTCAAGGGCGGCAAGCGCGGCTACCACGCGCCGCGCCGCGCCGAGCAGGCCGCCGTCACCCGCCGCGCCGTGCTGGAAGCCGCCCGCGAACTCTTCGTAGAGCAGGGCTATGCCGCCACCACGGTCGCCCAGATCGCCCGGCGGGCCGACGTAGCGATGGACACTGTGTATGCCGCCGTCGGACGCAAGCCGGCCCTGCTGCGCGAACTGGTAGAGACCTCGCTGTCCGGCACAGACCACCCGGTCGAGGCCAGCCGGCGCGACTACGTCCTGCGTATCCGCGCCGCGCGCACCGCTGCCGAAAAGATCGAGATCTATGCCGCAGCAATCACGGAGCTCCAGCAGCGGCTTGCCCCCGTGTTCGTGGCTCTGCGGGACGCCGCGGTGACCGATGCCGAATGCTCCACCCTGTGGTCGCGGATCGCCGAGCGCCGAGCTCGCAACATGCGGGAGTTCGCCGCGGACTTGCGCGCCACCGGCGAGCTGCGCCCGGATCTCACCGACGACGAGGTCGCCGACACGGTGTGGAGCATGAACGCCGCGGAGTACTGGGTGCTGCTGGTCCACGACAGAGGGTGGAGTCCCGAACACTTCGGCGCCCGGCTCCGCGACTCCTGGATCCGAATCCTCCTGCCCCCCGAGCACTGGCCAAGCCCAGCATCGGAGTTGCCCATCGAACGGTGAACCGGCCCTGCGTGCCGGTCTCAGCTGTCGTCTTTCCGATCTCGGGCGGTGGCCCTCGAACGCAGCTTCCCTGGTGGGTGATCTCGCCGTGGCGAGAGCATGAAAACAGGGCCTCCTGACCAGCTCGTTGGTGTCGAATCACCGAGCAACATCAGGAGGCCCCCAAGCAGCCCATGCCCTCCCAATCACAGCAATGGTCACCACTGCGGTCAGCCCACCGAAGAGGACACCAACCCCAATTCCGCTGAACCAGCGGCTCGGAGGACTCGACGGCCCTGCTCCCACGATCATCTCCCCCGCCTCGCCTGGATGCGGAGAGTACCAACGCACTGAAGCAGCCCGCTGGGGCTCTGGCCTGCCCCGCAACCAGTCAACCTTTCTTGAACTGCACCGAACACGGCCGCAGCGACCACATCCCGCCCGCTCCAGTCCACCCAGTCATCTATTCCGCTCGCCTGCATCGCACCCTGGCCTGGTTCATCTTCCGCCGGCCACGGGGCTCGGTCGCCGCCGCCATCCAATACAGGCACTTCCGCGTCCAGATGACCCTCGGCTACGCCGGAAACTACGCCTCGGGCTTCCCCGACGAAATCGCCTTCGAAGACTGGCTGGCCCGGCTGGACACCCTCGCCGACGCACACCAGCGGATACGTGAAGGCGAGCAGGTCAGCGGCCCAACAGCCGAGACCACCGGCACCGGGTCCAGGCCGCCACTCGCTTCGTCGGCCGAGTCCTGCGCACCAAGCGGCATGCCAACACCATGCTCGCCAACCCCGACCTTCAGATCTTCCCCGGCAAGGGCATGACCTGCGTCTTGGATCCCAAGCGAGCAGCCTGCCGCCTGCGCAGTGAGGAAAACGGCACCCGCCGCACCCCCGACCTCGACGACTGCCGCCCGAACTGCGTCAACATCGCGCGGACAGATCGCGACATCGAACACGTCCTCGTCCAGATCGAGCGGCTACGACCGCTCGTCGACGCCCCGCTGGCTCCCGCCTTTCACTACGCCCGCGAACAGCACGAACTCGACCGCCTGGAACGCATCGTCACCGCCCACGACTCGACCGGAGAACCGCACGGTGGCCACTGACCACGACGACGAACGCGACGCCATCACAGCAGCGATCCAACGGCTCCTCGACGGCCGTCCAACCCGGTCCACCGGGGCACTCACCACGCTGCAACTCGCCGTCGAGGCAGACGTCAAGCGCTGGGTCCTCACGCACAAGCACGTCGACCTCAAAGACGAATTCGTCCGCCGAAAGTCCGAAGCGAACGGCATCCCACCCGCGTTGCAGCATCTGCACGCCCGCGCCATCGACGCCGAAGCCGTCGTCCACTGCGGGAGGACAACGGCCGGCTTCGCGAGCGCCTCGCCGTCTATGCCCAGGTCATCGATGAACTCCGGACCGAGCTGGGCCGGCGCACGACAACAACACCCAGTGCAGTCCCGTACGGAGCCTCCCCACCAGCATCACCTGATGCGCGGGAACGGCAGATGAACGCCGATCGCCTGACGGCCTTGTGCCCAACAGGGGTGTGTCTGGCCCAGAACTACCCGTCCGCACCACCGTCGAGTTCCTCGCCATCGGCCTCAAAAGCCGCTCATGGACCTAACGCAACAGTGCTGAGGCCCCAGCCCGTAGTGACGAGGGGCCTTCACCACGGCGCGCCCGGCCCGAACGGTTCGAAGAACATGACGTCCAGCGGATGCAGGTCCCGGCCGGTCAGACCGGGGAAGCCGGATGCGGCGGGGCCGCCGCGCAACCACGTGAGCAGGGTTGCGGTGAAGTCGCCTGGCAGGGGCGGTCCTTGGTCGCAGTGGCGTGGGTTTACGGCTACGCGCCATGTCTCGGGCGGGCCGTCCGCGCACCAGCCGATCTGGTCCCCGTCGATCGTCGACGCGAACGGCAGGAAGCCGCTGGGCTCGGGCCAGGCAGGCATCGGGTAGTACTGGGGATGGGCGGCGCGCAGTTGGCGGTATCCGTCAAGCATGCCCTCGACGGTGGCCGCGAGCCCCTGCTCCCGTGGCCGGTCCAGGGACAGTGGGGCGCTCATGTCCAGCCACCAGCTCCAGTTGCCCGCCCCGTACCGCTCCGCGAGCGCCACGAAGTCCGGCGGCAGCCGGGTACCGAGCCGGTCGAAGACCTGCCCCCATGTGCCCTCGCCCAGATACGGCTCCAGGGGCGGTGGAACCAGCGCCATGACGGCGTCGAGGCCCGAGCCCTCGGTGAGCGCCGCGTGCTGCCGTGCGTCCACGGCGGTGCCCGCAGGCGGTGGCGACCAGGGTGCGGCCCCGGCCAGCGGCGGCCAGACCCGTATCTGTGAGGACAGCGGGCCCAGCAGCCCGCCGGGCTCGCCCGGGTGCGGCACGCCGGTGCGCAGCAACGTGAACAGCAGCTCCAAGAACGGGACTTCGTAGTCCACCCAGGGCTCGCTCACCCCGACTGCCACATTCGTGGTCATGAGCGTGACCGGCCACTCGTCGGGGTCGTCCGACGCGCCCGTGTTCCAGAAGAGGTGGTCGCCGCTCCTCGTCGTGGCGAAGGCGAGCAGGCCGCCCTCCTCGGGCAGGAAGGGGCGCCGACGCGCGGTGAACATGCCGGGCCGGATCTCCGAGTGCCGGTGCGTCTCGACGATCCACGCCGCGTACTCGAAGCGGCCGTCGGTGCTGACGCACGGGGGGTGCAGCCTGATCGCCACACCCGGGCCGCCTATCTCGGCCGCACCGTACGGGGACACGAGCGCCTTGTAGTCACCGGCCAGCGGGGTGCCGAGCCAGCCCTCGACCGCCGCCCACTCGACGGCAGGCGCCGGGCCGGGCGGCGGTCCGACGAGACCTGTGAACGCGGTGATCCGCGCAGAGTGATCCATGGAGCCGAGGATGACATCCCCCACCGACAATGAGACGGGGACTTGGCACCGCTCGGGGTCTGACCCGCCCACTGACTGACGCTTCGGCTGTCCTCGGGTTGAATCGCTCGGCTCCCGCCGGTGCCACAGCGCGCGTGACCGGCCGCTGGACCTGACGCCGGTGGCCGAGCACCGACGTGGGAACGGCGCGATATGTACGAGGCGTTGAACCACGGCAACGTGGACGTGCCCCGGCTGCGGCAGGTGCTGGCCGGTCTGCCGATGCTGCGGGCCGCCGACGAGCGCCTGGTCCTGGCGGTCGACGTCAGCAACTGGCTGCGCCTCGACGCGCCGACTACGGCGTGTATCAGAAGTGGATCAAGTCGTAGTGGTGAGTTCGGCGAGGTGCTGGGCTGTGCCGGCAGGATCGATGATCTGATGGAGGTGTGCGCCGGGTAAGTGTGCCACGGCCCAGCCGCGTTGGCGCGCCTCGGCGGCAAGGTCGTCATACGGAGGACCGAACAGCAAGTAGGAGCAGGGATGGTCGTCCCAGCCGTCGGGGACCGGGATGTGCTGCTCGTAGTAGGACAGCGGCAGGGTGGGCTGCTCCTCAACGACTGTCTGCCGCACCCGCGGATCGGAGAACATGGGTGCGACGTCTGCCTCGTCCCACCAGTCGGTCCAGCGCGGCAGCCTGCCGTTCACAGCCATCGGGCGTAGGAAATCGAGCAGTTCGGGTGTGGCGACGGGGGTCGGTCCGGTCCGGGCCGGCAGCGCGGCATCGACGAAGATCGAGCCGGTCACCGGATGGTCGAGGCCCGAGCGGATGGTCGGGAGGAACAAGCCTGCGTTGCTGTGTGCCACCAATGTGACAGGGTTTCCGGCCGGGACCTGCCGCAGATCGTCGCGGACGGCGTCGACGATGCGAGGCCAGAAGGGCGGAGCACCGGCGCCTATGTGCAGCAGGGACGGCACCCGCACCTGGAATCCCGCCGCCGTCAAGTGTTCGGCCACAGGGTGCCAGGTCGAGGGACCTACGGACGGACTGTGGACGAGAACGAAGATCGGCTGCATGTGACAATCCTGTGGCCCATGCCTTCGGAGGCGCGACAGTCTTGGCTCACAGCAGAACGCTTCGCGTCGACGTAGCCGATGCGTCTCCACACCAGGGCGTTCACCACCATTCGTCGATGGGTGTGCCTCCTTGAGGGACGCCCCTGATCAGGCGGTTGAGTCAGCGGTGCAAGACTTCCTGTACTGCTCGTCCGCGGCGGACGTCCCTGACCAGGACGTGGCCCGAGCCCGCTTGCTCCAAACAGTGCGGACCGTGTAGGTCGAGATCCCCAAGTTCCGCGGGGAGAGCGAAGTGCGGCCCGACATATGCCGGGTCGAAGGCGAAGCTCACGCTCGTGCCGCTGCCTTGTGGTGGATGAAACGGTTGGGGGGCGGTGCGAGGCCGGATGCCGGTGTGGACCTGGCGCAACCCGCGCCCTGCGCACCACATCTCAACAGTCACCTGCCCGGACAGCGTGGCAGCAGCGGCCAATAGCCACCACTCGGGCCCAAGGAGGGAGCCGAAGTATCCGAGGACGGGAGCACCGGGGTCACGCCAGGCGTGCGGCTGGTCCATGCATATCGTGAAGCTGCTGTCGCTGGTGATCTCAAGAAGACCACGCAGTGTGTGCTCCCCGGCAACGCTTGTTGCTGGATGAAGCACACGCCGGCCCACCGCGCATAGCAAGTTGGCTGGCAGCTTCGGATTTCCGGATCCCACCCCGAAGTACATACCCGGCCGTCTGCGCACGGCGGCATCGAACTCGAGCACCTCGATGTCGGCCGCGTCATAGGAATGTTCCGTCACGACCACACGCTATCGGCCTGGCAGGTCCGTGACCGACCGGGACGGCGCCCGGGCACTTCTGCCAACGGCGGCAGGCAGTTTTCGGCGGCTGGCGCGGGTCTGGGCCGACGGCGGCTACACCGGCCACCTCACCGACTGTGCCGCAGCGAGGACGTCCGCGGCTTCCAGCCTGTGCCCCGCCGCTGGGTCGTCGAACGGTCCTTTGCCTGGTTTCTGCGCAGCCGCCGCCTGGTCAGGGACTACGAAAGCCGCACCGACACGAGCGAAGCCGTCATTCGCTGGTCGATGATCGCCCTCATGAACCGCCGCCTGGCCGCACAGCCTCATCAGTGCGCTGTTCTGTCGCCAGGGTGAACCTTCCGGGCTTCGTCTCCACCAGCCAGCCCCGTTCCACCAGCCTCTTCAACCGTGCTCTCGCGCCCTCGACGCGTGAGGCGGAGGCGCTGTCCCAGCCGAGCACCACGGCGGCCCGTCGGGCACCCAGCCCGTCGTTCCCGGCCTCGGCCGCGGCTGCCATAACCGCCTGGTAGTCCACCGACAGGTCTGCGACCCCGGCCGCATTCTCCCGATGCGGCACCGCACGGCGCGGGCCCACCAGCTTCCTCGGCGACGGGCCAACGATCGTCTCGGCCGACTGTTCCTCCTCGGCGAGCGCTTCCAGATACTGCTCGAGGCCGATCGTCCGAAGCCTGAGAACCTCCTCGGCCTCCACCAAGTCCGCCCGCACCCGCTCCAGTTCGGCTTCAAGCTCCTCTACCCGCACGGCAGCGGTCTTCCGCCGCGTTTCCAGGACCGCCCGCATCGACGGCATCTACCACCCCCAGGCCGACTCGATCAGCAACGAGTCGAGACTCCCACCACAGCCCCAACCTCATGCCTGACCAGCGGAATCCGCACACGGCAATCGGAAGCGAAGGCATTCCTTGCTCTCGATCGTCGATTCTTTCGCCCTGCTGGTCCTTGTGGGCGGTCTGCCCGCCGCACAAGGTGGGGAGCAGCCGGTCGCACGTGCCCGGCGAGCGAGGAGGGTTTCCGGTTGTGATCACCGTTCTGGAGGGCGCTCCGCCCATGGAGGCTGCCATCGGCGCGCTGCGCGCGAGCCTGCTCGGCGGGCTCGATCCGGAGGCCGGTCCGCCGCGCTCGGTCGTCCCGGTGCCGCATGGGCAGGTCCTGCTCATGCCCGCCCACCGGGGTTCGTACGCCGGGGTCAAGCTCGTGACCGTGGCTGCGGACAATCCGTCCCGGGGCCTGCCCCGGATCCAGGGCAACTACCTGCTGCTGGACGGTGAGACCCTCACCCCGCTGGCCCTGCTGGACGGGATCGCGCTCACCTCCGTACGCACCGCGGCGGTGTCGGCGGTGGCCGCGGACGGGCTGGCCGAGCCGGATGCGAGCCGGCTGGTGGTGTTCGGGACGGGGCCGCAGGGGCGGTCGCACATCGAGGCGCTGCGGTGTGTGCGGCCGATCCGGGACGTCGTGGTCGTCGGCCGGGACGCGGAGCGCACCCGCGCGTTCGCCGACGCCGTCGGGGCGCGCTCGGCGGCGCGGGTGACGTGACGCACGCGGACCTCGTCGCCTGCTGCACCACGGCACGCACTCCGTTGTTCGACGGTTCGTTGCTGCCGGCGACCGCGACCGTGGTGGCCGTCGGATCGCACGAGCCGGAGGCCCGGGAGGTCGACGAGACGGCCGTCGCGCGTTCCACGGTGGTCGTGGAAGCCATGTCGGCCGCACTGCGCGAGGCCGGCGACGTCGTTCAGGCCATCGAGGCGGGCGCGCTCGATCCGCAGTCGCTGGTGGGCCTCGCCGACCTCGTCAGGGGAAAGGCCGAACTCCCGCCGGGCCGACCGAGGTTCTTCAAGAGCGTGGGCATGGCATGGGAGGACCTGGTGGTGGCCGCGGCCCACTACGAGGCGGCCCGGGCATGAGGCCGTCCGCGCCCGACGCGGCAGCACAGTGGTCCCCGACTCCGTCGCCAGCACCCGAGGCGTCGTCGCCGCCGCCTTCGCGATGAACGCCCGCCCCTCCGGATTCCGGCCGGACACTGCCGCTGTCGTCGAGACGATCTCGACACGGCTGCGGTCCAACACGATCACCGTCCTCGACGAGGCCGAACGGCAGGACGTCACCCCGCACACCGCCGGCCGCGGTCTCGCCGAGGCACGTGTCCGCGCCGCGATGCACAGCAAGGGGCGCATCCCCTTCGGCTGACCACGCAGGACAGTCTCGTGCCGTTCCCGAGCCGCGCACCCGTCCTGTCTGCCCCCTCCGGGACCGTCGACAGGCCATGATGACGACCATGACCGAACCGACTGACTCTTCGCTTGTGGTCACTGGAGCCACGGGACGCCTGGGCGGGCGCGTCGCCCGTCGCCTGGCCGAGCGGGGTCTGGCGCCGAGACTGCTGGTGCGCAGCCCCGAGCGGGCGCCCGCACTGCCCGGCGCGACCGTCGTCCGTGGCGGCTACGGCGACCATGACGCCGTCCTGCGGGGCCTGAGCGGCGCGCAGACCGTGTTCATGGTGTCCGCCTCCGAGACCGCCGACCGTGTCTCCCAGCACAAGGCCTTCGTGGACGCCGTCGCGGAGGCGGGCGTGCGGCACCTGGTGTACGTGTCCTTCTTCGGCGCGGCGCCCGATGCCGTCTTCACCCTGGCCCGCGACCACTTCCACACCGAGGAGCACATCCGCGCGAGCGGCCTGGCGTACACCTTCCTCCGTGACAACATCTACGCCGACTTCGTCCCCGGCCTGGTCGGCGAGGACGGCGTCATCCGCGGCCCGGCCGGGCAGGGACGTGCCGCGTTCGTCGGCCAGGACGACATCGCCGACGCCACCGCGGCCGTCCTGACCCGGCCGGCCGACCACGCCGGCCGCACCTACGACCTGACCGGGCCCGAGTCCCTGACGCTGGACGCGGCCGCGGCGATCCTGTCCGAAGTGCAGGGCCGTACTGTCACCTACCGGCCCGAGACGGTCGAGGAGGCCTACGCCTCCCGCGCCTCCTACGGCGCCCCGCAGTGGCAGCTGGACGCCTGGGTGTCCACGTACACGGCGATTGCGGCCGGCCAACTCGACGGCGTCAGCGACGCCGTGCCGCGTCTCACCGGCCACCCCGCCACCCCGCTCGCCGACGTCGTCCGCGCCCACCAGGGCTGACCGTCCCGGTGGCACCGCAGGTACGCTGAGCGTGACCTGGCCGTCCTCGTTCAAGGAGTCCGACCTCGTGGAACTCGCCTTCTCCGGCCAGGTGATCGAATGGCGCGGGCCCGCGCCCTACTACTTCGTCCCGGTGCCGGACCAGGAGTCCGCCGACATCTGCGAGGTGGCCGCGATGGCCACCTACGGCTGGGGCGTGATCCCGGTCCAGGCCCGGATCGGCGAGACCGCCTTCGAGACGTCGCTCTTTCCGAAGGACGGCTGCTACCTGCTGCCGCTCAAGCAGGCGGTGCGGGGGCCGCAGGGAATCGGGGCGGGCGACGACGTGACCGTGGAGATGACCGTCCGTCTCTAGCCCGCTCGACGCCTGCCCGTCGTCGTCCTGGCCGGGCGCGAGGGACTGGGGCATCCGGCCGTCCCGGACCTGGTGGCACTCGCGCATGAGGTCCTCGCGGCCGGGAAGGCCTGAGCCGAACGGCCGGCCCGCCGTACCCGCCGTCCGGTCACAGACGGCTTCCTCGCGACCTTTACCGCCCTCCGAGCGAAAGCATTCGGATCCCTTTCCAACCTCTTTCGCCTTCTTTCGAAACACCCCGAAAGTGGCCTCCGTTGCCGGGAGAGAAAGGCGGTGGGAAAGAACCTTCCGGAGCCGCCGAGGGCGTGGTCAGCCCTCTTGACCGCCCTCGGGGGGCGGTGGATTCTGGGTTGGCTCGAAGGGATCGCCGGTCGCTGAATTCGCAACCAGTCAGGCCGGTAGGGGGGGTTCATGGGGGCTCTCAACGTTGCCGCATCATGGGTGGGCACCACCGCGCTCGGTCCGGGGCGGCGCTCCGTTGTGTGGGTGCAGGGCTGCCCCTTCCACTGCGCGGGCTGCATGTCCCCGGACTGGATACCGGACGTGCCCGCCCGGTCGGTCAAGCCGGCCGCGCTGGCCGCCGAACTCCTCGCCGACCCCGGCGTCGAGGGACTGACGTTCTCCGGCGGCGAGCCGATGCGCCAGGCCGCGGGCCTCGCCGAACTGATCCGCGCGGCGCGCCGCATCCGTGACACCACCCTCGTCTGCTTCTCCGGCTACACCCTCCGGCACCTGCGCACCCGCCCGCCCACCCCCGGTGTGCCGGATCTGCTGGACGAAGTCGACGTCCTCATCGACGGGTTGTACGTCGCCGCACTCGACGACGGCCGGGGGCTGCGCGGCAGCGGCAACCAGCGCGTGCACCACTTGTCCGGGCGCCTTGCGGACTGCGGCTACGACTTCGCGGGCCGCGACCGCAGCGCCGAGATCGCCGTCGACGGCCGCGAGGCATTGCTGATCGGCGTGCCGCCGCCCGCCCTGCTCACGGTGTTCGACGCGGCCGTCGATCACGTACGGCAGTCATCCATCGGGGGAAGAGCATGAGCGGCAGGAAACGCATCCAGGTCGACGAGTCGGCGTGGTACCGCCAGCAGCGCGAGCTGTCCCGGTACAAGGACGTCGTCCGCAATCTTCCGGCCATGATCGACCAGGTGCGCCGGCAGACGCACGCCGACCTCGAGCAGGTCTTCGGCGTCATCGAGGACCGTCAGCGCTCGGTGGAGCAGGTGGTCGAGGGGCTCAGTGAGCAGACCCGCCGCCTGGAGACCGAGACCCAGCAGCGGCTCCGCGCCCAGGCACGCCGCATGGCCGAGGATCTGCGGGCCACCGCGGGAGAACTGCGCAAGGAGACCAGGGAGCAGCTCGCCGAGCAGGAGCACCGGCTGCAGAGCGAGATCGCGGCCGAGCGGCAGCAGCGCCGCGAGGACATCCGGCGGATCACCACCGAGCTGGGCGAGCTGGTCCAGGACCGCGAACGCGCGGCCGTCGTCGCCCGCCAGGCCCTCTCCGACGCGCGAGCCATGCATGGCGTCATCCGCGACACCCTGCCGCACGAGCGGTACGCCCCCGGCAGGCTGGCCGGCCTGGAGGTGACCCTCGACCGGGCGCAGCACAACATCGCGCAGGGCCGGTTCGACGCCGCTCTGGCCACCGCGCAGGGCGCCTACCAGGAGCTCAGCGAGCTGCACCTGGACCTGGAGCACCGGGAACGGGAGCGGCAGGCACTGCGCGTACAGGCGCGCGGCCAACTGCTCCTGGCCCACCTGCTGATCGAGGACAGTGCACGGCAGTACGCGCGTGACGAGAAGGGCGAGGTGCTGGAGGAATTCGACCTCGACGTCGACTACTGGACCCGAGGCGACCTCGCTGCGCTGCGCGAGGAGACCGAGGCCCTCCAGCGGCGCGTGGAGGACGAACAGCGGCCACCGGCGCCCGACGAACTGCGCGACATCCTGGAGCACCGGGCGCCCGCCCTGCGGGAACGCCTCGAACAAACGGTCCGGCAGGCCGGTGCACGACAGCTCGCCTCCCAGCAGCGGGTGAATCTCGCCGAGGCGGTCGTGCGGACCCTCGAGGGCATGACGGGGTACGAGCTCGACGCGACCACCTATGCGGGGGACGACCAACGCGACGCGTTCTTCGCCCGGCTCATGCACGGCAACCGCAACGCGATCGTCGTGGAGGTCGCCCCGGCCGGCGCCGACTCGGGGGCGTCCGTGCTCAGGGTGCTGTCGTACGACCACGACACCGCCGCGCGCACCGAACTCGAGGAGCGGGGCGTCGAGTTGACCCGAGCGCTGCAGGAGCACGGCTTCCCGGCCGCCGAGCCGCGGGAGGAGCCCGGTTCACCGGATCCCGTCTATGCCGACTTGGCGTCGCTGCGCGAGCTGCCGAGCCGGGCCGCGGAAGGCTGATCCGGGATGGCCCGCCCGCTCGTCGAGCGCCTGGAGGGGTTCCGGCTGCCGGCCGGCGATCCGCTGTTCGTCGTGCACGGCCAGGGCGTCGACGACATCTTCGTCGGCCACGACTACCGCGTACGGGGAATCGAGGAACTGTTGTGGGAGGTGCTGCATGAGGCCGGTTTCGCCCGGATCGTGTACTCCTCGCTCTCGCGTCCGCTGTACTTCCGCGACCGGCCTTCCCGGGACCTCGCCCGCCGTCGGCGCCGGCCCGCTCCCGCGGCGGAGCCCGGGCTGATGCGGCCCGAGTTCACGGGCCCGTTGGGCCGCCGTATCGTGCGCGAACCCGCCTCGCCCGACACCGCGCAGGCACAGGCACCGGCACCGGCACCGCCGGCCCTGACCGATCAGCACCGGGTGATGATGCTCGACCATCTCATGAAGCAGAGCGAGCACCGCACTGCCGTCGTGGTCGGTCACGCCGAGGAGTTGCTGCGCTACGACCGCGCCGAGCGCACGTTGGCGGGGGCGCTGGCGGAGTGGGCGGAGCACGGTGACGACCGCAATCTGTGCGTGCTCCTCTTCCGCCGCGACACGCTCGACGACGTACGGGAGTTCGTCCGCGCGCTGGGCCGCCTCCCGCGCCTGGAGAGCTACCTCGAGGACCAGCGCGGACGCTCCGCGGGCGGCGCCACGGCGGCCATCGGCCTGCCGCAGGCGGCGGAGCTGGAGCGCCTGATCCATGTGCTGCGGCTCCGCGAGGGACTGCGCATCGGCAACTGGCGAGAACTGCCGCTCACCGTGCGGGCGATGGCCGCCGCACCCGAGCGGGCCAGGAACTGGCGGGCCCACCTGCGTCAGCTGGCCGATCAGGGACGGCCGCTCGAACTGGCCGAACTGCGCACGCGACAGTGGGTGAGCGGCAGCTACCAGGACGACCGCAGTGTCGCCGACCGCATTCACGACATGGTGGGGCTCGACTCGGTCAAGGAGCATCTGGAGCGGCTGCGCTACCGCGTGGAGGCGGATGCCGGACTGCGCGCCCTGGGCCTGGGCGCCTCGGTGCAGACGGGATCCCCGCACCTCGTGTTCACCGGCAACCCCGGCACCGGCAAGACCACGGTCGCCCGGCTGGTCGGCGAGATCTACCGCGATCTCGGGCTGCTGCGGCGCGGGCACCTGGTGGAGGCCGAGGTCCCCGACCTGGTGGCCGGGGTGGTCGGCGGCACCGCGGTCCGCACCAACCGGACGGTGGACCGGGCGCTCGACGGGGTGCTGCTGGTCGACGAGATCTACCGGCTCAGCGACCAGGGCCGCGGCTTCGGCCAGGAGGCCATCGACACCCTGCTCACCCGGATGGAGAACGACCGCGACCGCTTCGTACTGATCGCCGCCGGCTACCCGGACAAGGTGCAGGAGTTCCTCGGCTCCAACCCCGGTCTGCGCAGCCGGATCCCGACCGGCAACATCATCGACTTTCCCGACTACGCACCGCCCGAGCTGCATGCCATTCTGCTCGGCCAACTGCGCGAGCTGGGGCTGACCTGGACGCCCGCACTGGAGGGGCTGCTGCGCCAGGTGACGGAGGGGATGTACGCGCGGCGCGACGGGGAGTTCGGCAACGCGCGCGCCATGCGCGACCTCGCGCACGAGCTCAAGGACCGCTGGGCCCAGCGCGTGCGGGCCGTCGTGACCAAACCCCTGGAACCCGTCGACCTGCCGGACCGCTACGCGGTCCACGTGCCCAGGGCCGCGCCTCCCGTGGACGAACTCCTCGCCGAACTGGACAGGTTGGTGGGTCTTGAGCCCGTCAAGGAGATGATCCGGGACCTGGTGGGGCGGCAACGACTGCGTCAGGCGCACGGCGCATCGGCCATCGCCCCGCCACATCTGCTCTTCGTGGGCCCGCCGGGCACCGGCAAGACGACCGTGGCGCGCCTGCTCGGCGGCATGTTCCGCTCCCTCGGCCTGCTCTCGCGCGGGCACATGGTCGAAGTGACCCGGCCCGAACTCGTCGCGGAATACATGGGCCAGACCGCGATCAAGACGAAGAAGGCCGTCCACTCGGCGATCGACGGCGTGCTGTTCATCGACGAGGCATACAGCCTCTCGCACAACAAGCAGGGGTGGGACTACTACGGCGCAGAGGCCATCGACACACTGATGCGGGAGATGGAGGACCTGCGCGGGCGGCTGGTCGTCGTCGCCGCCGGATACCCCCGCCCCATGGAGGAATTCCTGGCGGAGAACCCTGGCCTGCGCTCGCGGTTCACCGAACGCGTGGAGTTCCCGCACTACTCGGGCCTCGAACTCGTCGAGATCCTGCGCCGGATGGCCCGCGACAGCAAGCCGGGCTACGAGGTTTCGGACGCCGTGGCCGGACGGGCCCGGACCTGGCTGGAGCGCCAACGCGTCGCGCATCCTGAGGAGTTCGGCAACGCCAGGACCGTACGCGTGCTGCTGGACCGGATGGAGGCCAGGATGGCCCGTCGGCTCGGCCCAGACCTGCCCGTCGGCCGCCCACCGGCCTTCCTCCCCCAGGACGTGCCCGATGGCGCCCGGTGAAGCGGCCACCGCGACCGCCCAGGGCTGCCCGGTGTGCCTGACGCCCTTCGCCGACGAACCGGCGTGCGCGCGCTGCCGGTGGGTCCTCCACGGACCTCCGGTTCTGGGCCGGGTGACCCCGGAGATCCGCCGCGCCTTCGACGAACGGCTCGCCGCCGCCCGCCGCCGTCTCGACCTCACCGCCGCGGCCCGGGCCGCCGGCCACCCCGGGCACAGCGCACCCGAGCGGCTGGCCCGGCTGGAGGCACTGGTCCGGCATGGGCCGCCGCCCCCCGGTGAACGGGACGCCGTGCTGCGGGAGTTGGAACACGACGACACCCCGGCGGTCGAGGAGACCAGGAGCCTGCCGGACGGGGTCGTCGCCGAGATCACCGTACGGGGGCTGAGGGCCGCGACCGTCCGTCAGGGCATCGAGGACGCCGAGGCCACCGAGTGGGGGTGGGACGAGCTGCTGCCCGACCTGCCGCGGGACGAGGACGAGCGGCTGTTCCTGCTGGCGGGGGGCGTCGGCCACCGGACATCCGCCACCCCGGCGGTGCGTGAGCCCGACGATCTCGGTGCCGCACGGACGGCGACCATGCTGATCAGCACCTTGCCCGGCTGGACGGTGCCCGAACTGCTGCTGGCCCGTCTCGAGCAGCGTCTGCCCCACGCCCGCGCCCGGTACCTGCCCGCCGCGGAGCCGCAGCCCGCTCCGCTGCGCCACGCGGCCGGGCTCACCGCGGTCGCCTGCGGCAGCACCCCGAACACCGACGGCGTGCAGCTCGCGGGTGGCAGCCCGGACGGTTCCGTGACGGTCTGGCAGCTGTGGCAGCCGCAGCCGGTCGCCTCCCGGGTGCTGCACGACAGGCTCGTCACCTGTGTGAACCTCGCCGAGGACGGGCGGTCCGTGGTGACGGGTGGGCAGGACGGAGCCGTGCGGCTGTGGTCGTATGCCGGATCCGGCCGGGTCCGCGTGCTGACCTGGCACGACGGCTGGGTCAACGCGCTTCGGCAGCGGGGCGGTGTGGTGTTCAGCCTCGGCGACGACGCCCGGATCCACCGATCGGTACTCGGCGACGCGGTGATCGACGGCGGCCCCCTCACCCGGGTCGGCTGGGCCTCCGCCACCGCGCTCGAGGCGACGTCGGACGCCCGGACCGTCGTCGTGGGGGGCTCCGACGGGGCGAGCCTGTGGGACGGCACGAACGGCAGCCTCCTCGGCCGGTTCTGCCGGGACCACGCCGTCACCGCGCTGGTGCTCGCCGCGGACGACCGGCTGCTGGCACTCGGCTGCGCCGACGGTGTCGTACGCGTCTTCGACCTCGCCGGAGACCGGGCCTGGGAGGTCGGTGGCCACGGTGGCGCGGTGCGCCAGGTGGCGTTCGGGCCCGGCGGGGCACTGGCCACCGCGGACGACACGGGCACCGTCCGGTTCCGGGCCGGGGACGGCGGGTGCACAACAGTGCTGGGCGCCCACCCGGACCGGATCCGGGGCCTCGCCTTCACCGCGGACGGGCACCTGCTGAGCGCAGGCGGCGACGGACTCGTACGCACCTGGCCCGTCCCGTCCCTCGACCGGCGCCACACCTTGGGCAAGGAGGGATCATGAGTGAAGGCTTCCTGGGCGACGCCTTCCGGCAGCCGCGCACCGAACTGGAGCTGACCCTCGACGACCAGTCCGGCACGGAGCATGTGCGGAAGGCCCTGCGTGTCGCACTGATCCGGCTGGCGCACGCCGCCGAGGAGGACCCCGAACTGGACGAGACCGCGCGACGGCAGCTCGTCGCCGCCGTGGACCTGGTGCGTTCCGCGGTCGTCGGCACGCTGGCCGCGGTACGGGCGCCGGCCGTGCCGCCGCCCCGGCGCCCGCCGCCCCGCAGGTCCCCGTTCCGCTTCCCGCTGCCCTTCGGCGACGACGAGGAGGACAGGCGCCGGGAGGACGAACGGCAGGAGGAACTGCGCCGCCCGCGGCGGCCGGTGGTACATGCGGCGACGCTGCTCGAGCAGGTCCAGGGCGCACTGGAGGCAGCCGACCGCCTGCTCGCCTATGCCGAGCCGCCACCGCCGGTACAGGTACCGATCGCCTGGCACGAGGACGCCGAACTGGTCAACCTCATACGGGACTTGATGACAGCGCACAGCGAAAGCGACGGAGAGCTCGCACTGCGCCGGATCGACCGGCTGCGCAAGGATCTGGCGCTGCACCACGGCATCACGGTGATCGACTTCGACGGGACGAACGAGCAGTTGTTCACCCTGGGCGGCCACCCGGACCCGCCGGACAGCCGCTACCACACGGTGCAGCCCGCCCTGATGACGACGGACGGCCGGATCCTGCGCCGCGGCGAGGCGACGGCACCTCTCGCCGTGCCTGAGGCGCCGCAGACCGGGGGCGGACCCGGTCGGCTGCCCGCACCGGCGGAAGAGGCCGGAAACAGCAACGACGAACCGCCCGGTCGGGGCGGAGGCACGGAAACCAACGGGGGCAAGGAGAACGAGCATGGCTAAGGTGTCCGGCAGCACCGTGATCGTCGGATTCGACCTCGGACACGGCGAGACCGCGCTCGCCAAGACCTACGCCGACAAATCCGCACCGCCCGTCGTCCTGGACATCGGGTCGACCGGCGCGGGCCGGCAGCACGTCACCGCGGTCGCCGAGCACCCCACCCGCGGGGTACTGGTGGGCCGCGAGGCGACCGAGGCACGTGGGGTGACCTCGCTCTACCTCGCGTTCAAGTCGCCGGAGATCGACCGCGACGACGTACGCACCCCGGTGCACCTCTTCGTCGACAAGGTCGGCCGCGACGCCCGGGAACGCGACCAGGACCTCACCGGAAGCCGCCCGGTGAACTGGGTGTTCGGCGCGCCGTCCGGCTGGGACGCGGACCTGCGCCGCGCGTACGCGGAGCTGCTCGGCCGGACGGGCCTGCCGAACGTGGAAGTGGTGCCGGAGTCCCGTGCCGCCATGCTGTACGCCCGCGACTCGGGCGAAGTCCGCGTGGAGGCGGGCCAGTTGGAGGGCACCGTCCTGGTCGTCGACCTGGGCTCGTCGACCGCCGACTTCACCAGCGTGTTCGGCCACCGCACCGGGCCGCCCATCGACGCGGGTGTGCAGCTGGGTGCCGGACTGATCGACCGGACCATTCTGGAGCGCCAGCTCGACCGGCATCCGATGCGCGACGCTCTCCGGGAGACCCTGCAGGACTCGCGCTTCGAAAGGTTACGGCTGGAACTGCTGTGCCGGGAGGCGAAGGAGACGTTCTTCCGCACGGATCCGAGCAGGTTCGTGGACGACCCCGAGGCCACGGTCGGCGGAACGCGGAAGGTGGCCACCCGCACCGGCAACGCCTATTTCGAGGTCGAGCTGACGGCCGCCGAGATGACGGCGGCGCTGGACGCGGCGCAGCCGAGCCTCGGCGGCCGCTCCTGGCGCCAGGCCTTCAGGGACGCGCTCGACGAGGCGGCCGACAGGCTGGGACGACAGCCGGACATGGTGCTGCTCACCGGCGGGGCGTCCCGGATGCACTTCGTGCAGGAGGAGGCGCGGGAGGTGTTCGGTGCGGACAGGGTGCTCCTCGGGCTGGAGCCGGAGGTCGCGATCGCCCGCGGGCTTGCACTGGCCGGCCGTATGAGCCTGCGCGCCGCGGGGTTCCGCGCGGACATCCGCAAACTGGTCAAGGGCGACCGGATCGGCTCCCTGGTGCAGGACCGGCTGTCCTCGCTGGGCGACCGGCTGGGCGCGGCGGTGGCCGACGGGATGACGGAGCGCCATGTGATCCCCGCCTTCCGCCGCTGGCGCACCGGGGAGATCGCGACGCTCGACGGCATGGCGGCGGGCATCTCCCGCGCGCTGCATGCCGAACTCACCGAGCCCGGCAGTCCGCGGCTGACCGGGGTGATCGCCGAGTGGCAGAACGAACTGCGGCCGGAGCTCGAGGAGTTGACCCGTCCGATCTGCCATCGCTGGCACATCCCGCCGTCGGCGATGGAGCTGCCCGCCGTGCAGGTGAGCGGCAGCGAGATCGCCGTGCCGTTCGACTCGGCGGCGGCCACGCAGGTGCTCGACAACATCGCCAAGGTGGTGAACGTGGTGGTCGCGGGCGTGATCGCCATGACCCTGTTCGGTGCGGGCACGGCACTCATCGCGACGACGGGACCGATCGCCGTCGTCATCGCCTTCGTCGTCCTGCTCGCCGGGGCCGACGAGGCCCGGGAGGCGGCCATGGCGCGGGCCCGGCAGGCGAACATCCCGGTGCTGATGCGGAAGGTCGGCGGCGAGAACCGGCTGGTGACCAAGTTGCGTCAGGGGGCTGCGGCGCAGGAGGCGGAGCTGGCCGCGGCGTTCAGCGCGCAGTTCCTCGACGACGGCGGGCAGAAGCTGGTCAGCGAGATCGCCAAGGGCATCGCCGACGACCTCGAGGCGCTGGCGCGCGAGGCCGAGCTGCTCATTTCCTGAGTCACTTCACGGGGTGGGGCGCCGGGCCCTCGTCGTTCCAGGCGACGAGTGCCCGGCCCGGGCCGACCGCCCGGTCACGGGTGTCCAGGGCCCGGCCGAGCACCGCCTCCAGGTCGTGCACGCGGGTCTCGACGGCATCGATCAGGGTGCGGGCCTGTTCCAGGGCGCCGTCCGCGTCCTTCGTGCGGGTGGGATCGGTGAAGTCGGCGAGCGCCTCGACGAGTTGCCGGTCGGCGCGGGCGCAGGCGGAGAGTTCGGCGAGCCGCTCGTCGCGTTCGACGCGCACCTGGGCCAGCCGGGCGGTGGCGGTGGCCGCGTCCCGTTCCGCGTCGGTCAGTTCGGTCTCGGCCGCGGCGAGCTCGCGCTGCGCGGCCGAGGTGCGCTCCAGCGCCTCGCGCACCGGTGCCGCCAGCCGGGACAGCCGGTCCTCGGTCAGTCGCAGCAGTTCGGCACTGCCGAGCTGCAGGGCGTCCTCGGTGCCGTCGGCGTGCCGGCGCAGCAGCGCCAGCCGTTCCTCGACGGCGTCCTGCTGTGCCCGGATCTCGTCCAGTGCCTCCACGAGTCTCGCGAGACGGCGCAGTTCCGCGACCTGACCGCGCAGAGCGTCCAACTCGTCGAGTCGGCGGCGCAGTTCGGCCTCGGACTTGACCAGTGACTCGTGCTCCTGACGGCAGGTCAGGACCTTGTCGCGGATCTCGGCGAGTTCACGCTGCTGGTCCTCGAGGTAGGCCACCGCGTCCGGCCCGGGCTCTGCGGCCGCCAGCAACTCGGCGACCGCGCCGGTCAGTTGGGAGGATGCGGTGAGCGCGTCGTCGAGAAGGAACACCGCCTCCACCGCTCCGGTGCCGGAGGGGGTGCCGGCCAACCGCGCGACGGCCTGCGCCGACCACTCCAGGGACGAGCGCAGTGCGTGCAGCGCGTCCTGGTCCCCGCCGCGCGCCACCGCCTCGGCGATCCGTGTCCTCGCGTCGTCGTCCACCCCGTGCCCCCCGTCAGTTCCGTGTCGTCTCTCCGGGCGGGCCGCCCAGCGGGACCAGCACCGGCTCCCCTGCGTCGTCCGGGCGGAACACCAGCACGCCGAACCCGTCGGCGGCGCTGTGCATGCCCAGCCGGTATCGCCCGCCCCGCAGGGCGGGGCACGGCACCTCGAACTCCCGCCCGCCTGCCCGCACCCACACCTCCGGGCGGTGCGCGCCGGGTACGTCGACCGTCACAGCCCGATCGTGGTCCATCACGGTCAAGGGCACGGCCTGCCCCTCCACGGTCAGCGCAATGTCCGCCCCGACGAGCAACCCGCCGCGAATCCGGTGCACGCTCAGGCCGACCGCGTACTGGGCGGCGGCGGGGGCCCGTACAGAGCCGCGCGCCAGGCGCAGCGCTCCGAGTGCCGTGGCATGCGGCTCCAGTACGAGGGCGGGGGCGCCGCCCGTGGCTTCGCGCACGGCGTCCTGGGCGAGCGGATGCCCGCCGAGCCGGCCGTGGACGAGGATCTGCAGGCCGCCGTCCTCGGCCGGCTGCCCGTGCCGGGCCCGTATCGCCAGGACCGCCGATCGCAGCGCCGCCTCGACCGGAGCGAAGCCGTCGAGTGCGGCCCCGGCGGTCACGTGCCCGGCCGGGCTCAGCGGTGCCGCCCGGTAGCGGGGCTGCACCCGCGCCCTGGCCAGCAGGAGTGCCGCCCGGCCCGTTTCCCACGAGGGCACTCCGTCGCCTACGAGTACGGTCTGGGGGTCCGCGGACGTCGTGCGCCACTCGGCGCCGAGCAGTTCCACTTCTCGCCCGGTGGCCCGACACAGCGCTGCCCCGGCCGTCTCGGCGTCCAGCCGGCACACGAGGTACCTGCCCAGCGGACGTTCCACCGAGGCGGTGACCGCCACCGAGCCGGGTACGAACTGCCGCAGGCCGAGTCCCTCGGCCAGCTCCCCGTACAGCGCCTCCCGGGGTGCGGCACCGGCTGCGTCGAAGAGCTTTTCGGGCAGGGCGAGGACGAGGCCCTCCACGGGCTCCGGAGCCCGGCGCAGATACTCCCCCACTCCTGCGGGCAGCGACTCGGGGGGCCGTGCGCCGTCCGTGCCGCCGGCCACGGCGATCCCCGCCTCGACGTCGATTCCCACGAACACGGGCCACCACCTGTCCGCGCCCACCACACGCCGGTGCGCTCCCCGTGCGCACCGATCGGCCCAGGTTAGCCCTTCTCACCAACACCCGCTGCTCTCCTGGAAGATGATGTCATTTCGGAATCAACCGTGAAGAGTCAGGACTACAATCAGAGCGCACTGGGGCCGGGGCGGACAGGCATGGGGGCGGCGCATGAGCGATCTGGTGCGATTCGAGACGACGGACGGGGCGGCCATGGTCGTCGAGATCGAGGACACCTCGCCCGGTCTGGAGAACGTGGCACGTGGCGAGGGCGGCATCCTGGAGGCGGGCCGCCGCCTCGACGAGATGCTCACCGGCGCCCGTCCGACGATCGAGGCCGTGCTCACGCTGCTGCGCCAGCTGGCGCCCGACGAGTACGAGGTCGAGTTCGGCATCAAGCTGAACGCCGAGGCCGGAGTGGTGGTCGCGAAGACCACCGCCGAGGGGCACTTCGGCGTACGGCTCGCCTGGCGCCGCGACCACACGGCCGCCGGGACGGACTAGGGCGGCCGCCGTGGCGCATTGGGAGCGGGCCCCGTGGCTGGTGGGCATCGCCCGCGCCGAGGGCGGGCCGCCGATCGGCGGGGGCGTGCTCGTCACCGACCGCCATGTGGTGACGTGCGCCCATGTCGCCGCCCCGCACGGCGCGCACCCCGAACCGCCCCCCGGACCCGTCTTCGTCAGCTTCCAGTGGGCCGGTACCCACGATCCGGTGCCCGCCGTGGTCGTGGCGGACGGCTGGCACCCGCAGGACACCAAGGAGCGCAGGGGCGACCTGGCGGTCCTCGAACTCCAGGGCCCCGCACCGGAGTCCGCCGGACCCGCGCGGCTCGTCTCCACCCGTGGCGGCACCTTCGGCCACCGGTTCTATGTGTACGGCTATCCGGAAGGCCACAAGGAGGGCGGAGTGCCGGCGGACGGTGTGGTCCGCGGCCCCGCGGGACACGAATGGATCGAGCTGGAGTCGGGGTCCACGCTCGGCCACCGCCTCGCGCCCGGGTTCTCCGGCTCCCCCGTGTGGGACCTTCCGCTGGGCGGCGTGATCGGTGTCGTGGCCATGCGTGACAAGCCGGTGGCCGGCCAGGACCCGGGCACCGCCTACGCGATCCCCGTCGAGACGATCGCCGGGTACTGGCCGCCCCTGCGGCAGCTGATCCACGACCCGGTCACCGAGGAGCAGCGGGCCAGGATCGACTCCCTGCTGGCGCGCCCGCTGGACTCCGCCGGCGAGCTGCCCAGGATCCGCGACATCCCCATCTACGACATCGGCGTCACCCAGTCCAAGGACCTCGGCGACCGGCCGGACCCGCCCTACGTCCCCCGTCTCAAGGAGGACCGCGAGCTCGACCAGGCCCTGCACAGCCAACCGTTCGTCCTGCTGAGCGGCGATTCGAAGGCCGGCAAGTCCCGCACCCTCATCGAGCGGCTGCGCGAGGCACTGCACCCGGACACCCGGCTCATCGTCCCCGGACCCGTTCCCTCGGCGCCTGGCGAACTGGCCGCCCTTCCGCTGCCCACCGGCGGCGACCGGGCCGTACTGTGGCTCGACGACATCGACGAGTACCTGCGGCCCGGCGGTGTGGACGTCCGCGTCCTCGAGGCCTACGCGGCCATGGAGCCTCCCGTCACCGTCGTCGCCACGATCACCTCGGAGTGGCTCAGCCGCCTCAAGGCCCCCCAGGGCGAGGTCAACCGCACGGCACGCCAGGTACTGAACCGGGTCACGCCGATCGTGCTGCCGCGGCTCCTGCGGGAGGAGGACCTGCCCGAGGCCCGGCGTCTGTATCCGCAGGAGGACTTCACCGATCGCGGGATCGGCGAGCTGATGGTCGCCGCGCCGCTCGTGGAGGCGCGCTTCAACGGCGGGCGTGACACCTGTCCCGAGGGCTGGGCGGTGGTCCGGGCCGCGGCCGACTGGCACCGCATGGGCTGTGAAACACCGCTCACCGGGGACGCGTTGGCGCAGCTGTTCGCGCGCTACCTCGCCGCCGGCCCCAGCAATCGCGCCATGACCGAGGCGGCCCTGGGGACCGGCATCGCCTGGGCGACGGAGCCGGTGGCCGGAAGCATCGCGCTGCTGCGCGAGTCCCGGGACGCGGACGCGGGCCCGTCCCCGAGCGGTGCCGGAGCCGAGGACGGGGACGACCGCCGCTACGAGGCCTTTGCCTACCTTCCCGGCTACCTCGACGGCCGCGACGACCCGGAGACCTCGCCGGTCCCCCGGTTCGCCTGGGAATGGGCCGTGCGCGCCGTACCGCCCGACCACCTGCTCGGCGTCGCGTTCGCCGCGTTCACGCGGAAGGAACAGGACGTGGCCGTCGGCGCGCTGGAACGTGCCCACACCGATGCGACGAACCGCGGAGTCAGGGCCTGGGCGGCGCTGATGCTCGGCGAAATGGCCATGTATCTCAAGGACATGGCGCGCGCCAAGGTGCTGTTGGAGGAGGCGGCGGGTTCCGGATCGTCCGACGTCCTGCCGTTGGCCCAGGTCGACCTCGCCGCCGTACTGCAGGTCACGGGTGACATGGCCGGCGCACGCCGGCAACTGGAGGCGGCGATCGCGTCCGGCGATCCGCAGGCGGCTCCGCTGGCCCGGGCGAGCCTGGGTGGCGTGCTGCTGAGCCAGGGCGAGACCGAGCGGGCCCGGGAACTGCTCGAATCCGCACTGGAGTCGGGAGACTCCCAGGTCGTGCCGATCGCACAGTCCGGTTTCGCCGGGTTGATCGTGCAGCGCGGCGAGATGTCCGGCGCGGGGGCCCGGGCGAAGCGCGCCCCGTCCGCCGCGCTCCCCTCCGGCGCACAGTCCCGCCTCGTCGGCACGGAGCCGCTGAGCCTGCCGCGTGCGGTGCGCCAGTCCGCCATCGCGTCGGCGGTACCGCTCGCCCAGGTCAATCTGAGCGCGGCCCTGCTCGACGAGGGCGAGCTGGACCGCGCCGACGAACTGCTGGCTGCGGCGCTGTCCTCCGGGAATCCGCTGGTGGTGCCACTGGCCCAGGCGAACCTCGGTGCGCTGTGCATCCAGCGGGGCGAGCTGGACCGGGCCCGCGATCTGCTGGACGCGGCCGCCGCGTCCGAGCATCTCTTCGCCTCCGAACACGCCCAGGTCACCCTTGCCTGGCTGTACTGCCTGGAGGAGAGACTGGACGAGGCCGATGCCGTCCTGGAGCGCGCCGTCCACTTCACCAATCCGGAGCAGGTGCTGCGTGCCCAAGGCCTGCTCGCCGCGGTGCAGGCGGCACGTGGCGACTTCGAGGCCGCTGCCGAACGGCTCCAGAGGGTCGTCGACTCAGGCCACCCCGGCTGGGCCGCCGTCGCCCGCTCCGACCAGGCGATGTACTGGGCCCAGGCCGGCTACGACGACCGCGCCCTGGCCGCGCTCACCGAGGTCGCGGAGTCCGGTCACCCGGATCAGGCTCCCCGTGCCGCGGACCTGCTGGGCGACGTGAAGACAGCGCTGGAGGACTGGCCGGGCGCCGAGGCCGCCTACCGCGCCGCGATCGCCTCGGGCCACCGGGTCTGGGCCCCGATGGCCCGCCTGGACCTCGCCCTGTTGTTCATCAGGCTCGGCGACGAGCGCGGGCCGGACCTGCTCACCGAGATCATCGACTCCGACGAGCCCGATCTGGCGCCGCGCGCCGCCGACCTGCTCGGCGACACACTGGCCGCCCGCGGCGACTGGGCGGGGGCCGAGGCCGCCTACCAGCGGGCCATGGACTTTGGACACCAGCACTGGTCGGCCGTCGCCCGGATCGATCTGGCGCTGATGCTGGCCGAGCGGGAGGACGGAACTCGGCGCGCCGAGGCCCTGTTCACCGCGGAGGCCCGGTCGGGCTCGGCACTGGCCGAGATCGCCGAGGCGTTCCTGGGCATCCTCCTCGTGCAGGAGCAGCGCACCGAAGAGGGTCGCCCGATCCTGGCCCGCATCGCGGAGTCCGACTCCGAGGAGGCAAGGGACCTCGCAGGCGTCCAACTCGCGAAGCTGGCAGCCCAGGAAGGCCGGCCGGAGGAGGCGGCCGAGCGCTTCGAGGCGCTGCTGGCCTCCGACAGCCGGATCGCCACGTCGTTGACCCCGCTCGCCCTGGCCCATCTGGGGGCGATCAAGCTGCAGCAGGGCGACGTGGAGGCAGCCCTGGACCTCCTCGACGAGGCGACCGCCTCCGGGCAGACGGACGCGACGGCCGTCGCGCTCCTCGGCCGCGGCGAGTACCTGGTCGAGGTGGGCGACATGGCGGCGGCCCAGCCGTATCTGCGGGCGGCGCTCGACCTGGACGAGCCGGACGTCACCCCGCGGGCGCTCGCCCACCTCGGCTGGACGCAACTCGCCGAGAACGACCTGGAAGAGGCCCGTGAAACCCTCACGCGGGCACTGGCCACCGACACGCCCTCGATCGAGCCGCTGACCCGCCGCCTCCTCGGCAGCGCACTCGCCCGGCTCGGCCGTCGCACAGAGGCCCGCGAGACGCTTCTTCCGCTGGCCCGCTCGGACGACCCGGAGCACCGGCCCCAGGCTCTGGTGATCCTGGGCCGGTTGGCCATGCTGGACGGATACACGGCCGAGGGGCAGCACTGGTTGCGCGAAGCGGTCGCATCGGACGACCCGGACGCCAGAACCCTGGCCCTGACCGCCCTCGGCGACGCCCCCGTCGCCTCGCGACCGGCTCTCGTGCCCGCGGGCTCGGACACCCGACCGCGGGAGATCACCACCACCCCGGGCAGGAGCGACGCCCCCGCCCCGGACGTACGGCCCTCGTCCGCCCCCGAGGAGCCCGCACGGCCGGCACCCTCGGGCGACGGCCCGCCCTCCGTCGGCCTGCCGCCCGGCCTGTTCCTGCTTCTGGGTCGCATCGCCGAGGGCGAAGGTCTCCCCGACGAGGCCCGCTACTGGCTCGAGAAGGCCCTGGCCGCCGGCCTCACCCCGGACGCCGCACGCCCGCTGCTGACGGCGCTCCCGGCCGACGACACCACCATCTGAGCACGCAAGCGGCCCATGCTGCGGCCCAGCAGGGAGGACCGACACGGCGCCGCGGCGCGAGCCCATGCAGCGCGCCGCAGCGGGTCACTCCGGCGCGGGGCCGGAGCGGCGCTCATGTTGCGGATCCTTAGGTCTTCGTGAGCGATCACGTCGTGGCCCCTGACGAGGTCCCGCGCGGTCTTGTGGGCATGGTCCAGGCGCTGACGGCGTACCTTGCGATGCAGCACCGCGACACGTTCCACGGCCTTGCGGCGTCGCTTCGAGCGGCGCTTGCAGCGGGCCAGGGCCTTCTGCGCTATCTCCAGCTACTTCGCGGCCCTGCGCCCGTGGCGGGGCCGCCAGTTGGTGTCGCCGACGGCAAGGACGTCGAGGACTGCGACGTGGACGGTGAAGTCGGCGCCGCGTCGCGGGCCGCGGCGGCCGGCCCGGCTCTGCAGTCGGTCGAAGGCCACGCCGGAGCCGTCATTGAGGACCGCGACGAGCTCACCGTCGAGGACGGCGTCCGGCAGGCCGGCGGCAGCGTCGGCGATGTCGGAGAAGGGGCGGGACAAGTCCGTGCCGTGTCGGCTCCACACTCGTCGGGTCGCCGTGTGGATCTGGCATCTCCAGCCATCCCATTTCGGCTCGAGCGCACAGATCGGCGACTCGGGAACGGCAGTGACTGCGCGTGCCAGAGCGAGCGGGGCGGGCAAAGCGAAGGGCGGCACCAGGACCTCCTGCGGTTCCTTCAGCCTAGTGTCCCGGTCTTGAGTTCTGGTCTCGCCTCGTGAGTCGCCTTCCGTTTCAGATTCGGGCGTTTGCCAGTCGCGAGGTGGCTGTGGGCGG
>NZ_JBEPBA010000041.1:0-59481 GCF_040298885.1 Streptomyces sp. NPDC001137 | reverse complement strand
GTTCCCCGCGCCCCTGAGGGGGCGCGGGGAACTGCGCGATCAACCACGAACCACCCGCGGCCGCCCGCGAACAGGCTTCCCCGAGCTACTGGGCGACAGGCTCCGCCGGCACCGGCGCCTCGCTCACGACGTCAGCCTCACCACTCAGCACCTTCTTCGCCCGCTCCAAGTCCAACGCCCCCTCCCAGCGGGAGACGGCGAACACGGCGACGCAGTTGCCGAGCAGGTTCGTCACCACCCGCATCGAGTCCATGATCCGGTCCACGCCCAGCAGCAGCGCCACCGCTCCGGCGGGGATGGCCCCCAGCGAGGAGGCGGTCGCGGACAGGGCGAGGAAGGCGGAGCCGGGGATGCCCGCCATGCCCTTGCTGGTCAGCATCAGCACCAGGACGACGGTGATCTGCTGGCTCAGGCTGAGATCGACACCGACGGCCTGGGCGATGAACAGCGTGCCGATGGAGAGGTAGAGCGAGGCACCGTCGAGATTGAAGGAGTAGCCGGTGGGCAGCACCAGGCCCACCGCGTCGTCGCGGGCGCCGGCCCTGCGCAGCTTCTGCATCACCCGCGGCATGACGGACTCGGTGGACGCGGTGCCGAGGGCGAGGAGCATCTCCTCGCGGATGTAGCGCAGGAACTTCCACAGGCTCAGCCCGGTGACCATGCGCAGGGCGACGGCGAGCAGAGCGATGAACAGCGCCGCGGCGAGGTAGCACAGGATGATCAGCTTGGCGTAGGTCTCGATCACTCCGAGCCCGTACTGGCCGATCAGGACGGCCATCGCGCCGAACACCGCGATCGGAGCCAGCCGCATCACGAAGCCGACGATCGCGAAGATGATCTCCTGGGCCTGCTCGACGGCGGGCAGCACCTGGGGCACCTTGGTGTGGCCGAGGTGCAGCAGCGCGGCGCCCACCAGGCAGGCCAGGACGAGCACCTGGAGCAGGGAGTTCTCGGCGAAGGCACCGATGAAACTGGTGGGCAGCGCGTTGACGATGAACTCGGTCGTCGAAGGCAGCGCGCCGCCGCCCGTCTTGGCGTCTACCGCCTTGCTGCTCAGGGTGGAAGGGTCGACATGCATGCCGGAGCCGGGCTGGACAACGTTGGCGGCGACCAGGCCGATGATCAGCGCCGCGGTGCTGGCGACCTCGAACCAGATCAGGGCCTTGAGCCCGATCCGGCCGAAGGCCTTGAGGTCACCGGCCTTGGCGATGCCGACGACGACCACGCAGAACACCAGCGGCGAGATGATCGTCTTGATGAGCCGGGTGAAACCGTCGCCGAGCGGCTGGAGATCCGCGGCGAAGCCGGGCCACAGCTTCCCGACGACGATTCCGAGGACGAGCGCGCAGAGGACCTGCACGAACAGAGAGGTACGCAGTATGCGTGCGACGCGTCGCGGGGCGAACGGGACGGACGGCGGCACGGGCACTCCTAGTGGGGACGTCAACTCGCAGAAGCCGGGGAGACTTCTGCGATACGGAAAGCGGTTTCCGTGACGATCACTTTCGCGCTCCGGATGATCCAACCCGCAACCTCTGTGTTGCGGACATGTAAATCACGCACCCTGTGACGCATCGCACACAACTGGCCTCAGCAGCCGTCCCGTTCCTCCGTGAGCACCCCCTGAACGGTCGTCAGGGAGCGGTCGTAGCAGCCGGCCGAGCCGTACAGGCGGTACCGCTCGCTCGTCGTGCCGATCGCGTGCCGCTGGTCGCGCGGGACGCCCGTCGTATAGGTGGCGTCGCCGCTGACCGTGTCGTCCAGCCGCGACCAGCCCGTGCGCCGGCCGCCGCGCGACTCGACGACGGCGGCGCGGTCGCCGAGCCTCAGCACGGTGCGCAGCCGTGCGTCGTCGCCGATCGTGGTCGAGCCGTTCATCGTGTACGTGCGGTGGGTGAGCGTCGTTGTGGCCGGTCCGCGCCCGTCGACGGTGACCGACTGGTCGTCGCTCCAGGTGGCGTCGAGGCCGTCCATGTTCTCTCCGTCGGTCCACTGATGGACGGAGGTGTTGGCCAGGGTGCGGCTGACCGTGGTGGTCACGCGCCCGTGGGAGGTGTCGACGTATCCGGAGACGGTCAGCCGGTGACCGGCCTTCGTGTCCACCCGCTCCGGCAAACCGGCCGTATACGTCGAGGAGTTCGCGAGGTCGCCCGCCCGGTCCAGGGTGAGCTTTCCACCCACGTGCGCCCGCCCGGCGTCCTGCCAGACGAGCACATCGACCGGCGCGCTCCAGCCGCTCTGCCCCTCGGGCACGCCCACCACCGAGACGTCGACCCGGTGCGGGCGGCCGTCGTTGAGCAGCCCCGCGAAGGGGGTCAGGTCGTATTCGATCGGCTTGACGTCGAAGGCGCGCGGCGCCGGAACGACGTACCAGAGGAAGGGGTTGGACCAGCCGCCGGTCCACACGTGCGGGAACGGTGCGGCGATTCCGGCCAGTTGGCCGTCGACCTTGATCTGCACCTCGCGGTACGGGCCGCCATCGGCCTGACAGGAGTACGGCGCCTTGTCGGGGACCGCCAGGTACCAGAACTCCTCGCAGCCGCCGCCCGATCCGGTGGCGTACACCTCGGCGAGGATGCGTTCGCTGTTGCGCGGGGTGGTGAGGGTGTTGCCGTCGCCGAGGGTGAGGACCTTGTCCGCGGGCGCGGCGGCCGGCCCGCCCGGGTAGAAGGTGAGTGTGACCTTGACGTCGAGCACGCCGGTGTAGGTGTCGTCGACGACGTTCCCGATGAGCATCTCGACGTCCTGGCCGCGGCGGAAGGTGTCGCTGTAGCGCGTGACGTCCTTCTCGACGGACCACGCGATGCCGTCGGGCGAGGGCTCGGGGGTGGAGGTGCGCAGGATCTCGACCCCACCGACGTGCAGATAGCCGAGCCGGTCGAACTGCCGCCCCTTGACCTTGCCGTCGAGGCGCAGCACCACCTTGCTCCAGCGGTCACCACAGCCCTTGGGCGGTGTGTACGTTCCCTTGTAGGGGGTGAAGTCCTTGAACTGCGCCTCGGCGAGGGTGACTTGGCAGGACTTGCCGGCCGGTCTGTCGATGGGCGGAGCCGCCGTCACCGGGTCGTGCCAGTCGGTGCCGAACTCGGCGGGCGCGTCGGCGGCGCCTGCCGGCCCCGCCCCGAGGAGGGTGCTCGCCAGGAGGGTCGCTCCCGCGAGCATGGACATGACGATCCGTCTCTTCATGGCCCGTGTTCTACGGGGAGTCGGCGCCTCGTGGCAATGAGACCTCCGTCAAAGGTGCTACGCCTCCAGGTCCGCCCTGTCCCCCATCACCACCACGGGATGCCCGTCCGGGTCGAGCGTGCGCAGCAGGTGTTCCATCGCCGCCTTGGACAGGCTGACGCAGGCCGACGTGCCGCTGCCGTGGTCCATGTGCAGCCAGATGCTGCCGCCCTTCGCGTCGCCCTCGGGACGGGTCGGATCGTTGGGCGCGGTGCCCTTGACGCGGTTGTAGTCGATGGCGATGACGTAGTCGAAGTCGTGCCAGTGCGAGGCGGCCCAGCGGCGCGGGGCCGCGAAGGACGCGTCGCGGGTGTACGGGAGCCGGGTGCCGGGGTCGGGCAGGACGCCGCCCGCGTCGGTGAGGGTGAACACTCCGACGGGGCTGCGCCGGTCGCCCTCGTGGTGGTCGGTGGTCCAGCCCTTCTTGCCGTTGTGTGCCGGCCAGCTGCGGGACCGCTCCCAGGTCGAGCCGTGCTTGGTGTACAGCACGACGGTGGAGTCCGCGGAGTCCCTCCCTGCCCCGTAGACCGCCACGACCTGGCGGGAGTCCCGGGGAATCCGCCGGCCCAGGCGGTCGCCGATGCCGGGGATGCGGGTGCCCTCGGCGGTACGCGCGCGCGTGGCGGCCGTGTTGCCCGCGGCCCCTGTCTGTGCGGTACTGCTGTCCTGCGCCCCGCCGCACGCGGTCAAGGCCGTCAAAAGTGTTCCCAGAGCCGCCACCGCGGCCGCCGCACGCGGTGCACCGATCTTTCGCATCGCCCCATTTTGTACGGCGCCACGGAAAACCGTTTGCTTCCGACCACGCTCCGACGCGAACCTGTCACGGTTTGCTGCCGCCGTTCGCGGCTCCCCCCACCCCCTGACACGAGCCACTGGGACGTCAGTCGTCATGCAGATTCAAGACCTTCCGTATCCCGACCCGGGTGTGCCGGACGCACGCTCCGGTCCCCGATTCCTGTGGTGGCTGGGCCGTAATCAACTGGGCGGTCAGTTCAAGTCGCTGGCCTGGGGCCTGCTGCACTTCGCGTCGGTCTCCGCGCTGCCCTTCTGCGTCGGCACGGCCATCCAGGCCGTCGTCGACCGCTCGGGGACCCGACTCGCCCTGGCGGGCGCCCTGTTGGCGCTGGCCGGATTCGGCACGGCACTCGGCGACACGTTCCTGCACCGTGCCGCGGTCACCAACTGGATCACGGCCGCCGCCCGCGTCCAGCAGCTGCTCGCCCGCAAGGCCGCCGTGCTGGGTTCGGCGCTGACGCGGCGCGTCGCGGCCGGCGAGGTGGTGGCCGTCTCCACCGGTGACGTCGAGAAGATCGGCTGGTTCGTGGAGGCCGTCTCCCGGTTCACCGCGGCGGCCCTCACCGTCGTACTGGTCTGCGTCGCCCTGCTCGTCTACCAGCCGGCACTCGGCGTGGTCGTCGCCGCGGGTCTGCCCCTGCTGGCGATCGCGGTGCTGCCGCTGCTGCCTCGGGCGACCCGTCGGGCCGACTTCCAGCGCGAGAAGGCGGGACGGGCCACCGAACTGGCCTCGGACACCGTCGCCGGACTGCGCGTGCTGCGCGGCATCGGCGGCGAGGAGCTGTTCCTCGACCGCTACCGCCGCGCCTCCCAGGAGGTCCGCCATGCGGCCGTGCGCAGCGCCCGCATGTGGTCCCTGATCTCCGCGATCCAGGTGCTGCTGCCGGGCCTGCTGATGGTCGCGGTCGTCTGGTACGGCGTCCACCTGGCCCGCCAGGGCCGCATCACCGTCGGAGAACTGGTCACCGTCTACAGCTCGGTGATGGTGCTGACGTACCCCTTGCGGCACTTCGAGGAGATCGCGATGGCCTACTCCTTCTCGCGGCCCTCCGCCAAACGGGCGGCGCGCGTGCTGTCGCTGGAACGGGCCACGGACACCGAGGGCTCCCGCACGGCCGACGTCCCCTCGGGGGACCTGTACGACCCGGCAACCGGTCTGCTCGCCCCCGCGGGCCGGCTGACCGCCGTGGTGTGCGGCGACCCGGACGCGGCGGGCCTGCTCGCCGAACGGCTGGGCGGACACCCCGCCGAGCAGGGCACCTCCGTCCTGCTGGGCGGCGTACCCCTCGACGAGCTGCCGCTGAAGGCCGCGCGTGAAGCGGTCCTCGTCCAGGACAAGGACCCTGTGCTGCTGTCCGGTTCGCTGCGCGAGCTGCTCGACGTGCCCGCTTCGGGTCATGTCTCGGCGCGCGACGCGCTGGCGGCCGCGCAGTGCGGGGACGTCCTGGAGGCGCTCGCCCAGGGGTCGTTGGACGCCGCGGACCCGATGGACACGCGGATCACCGAACGCGGACGATCGCTGTCCGGCGGGCAGCGACAGCGGCTCGCGCTGGCCCGCTCGCTGATCACCGACCCGGAGGTGCTCGTCCTGGACGAGCCGACCTCGGCCGTCGACTCGCACACCGAGGCACGGATCGCGGAGGGAGTGCGCGCGCTTCGGGAGGGGCGCACGACGGTGGTGTTCACCTCCTCGCCGCTGCTCCTGGACCACGCGGACCGTGTCGTGCTGGTCCACGAGGGCGAGGTCGCCGCGGTCGGCGTGCACCGCGAACTGGTGCACACCGAACCCCGCTACCGGGCCGTGGTGACCCGGGAGACCGAGGAAGAGGCCGCCCTGAGCGGCGTACTCGAAGACGACGACGTTCTGAAGGAACTGGAAGAGATCGAGGAGACAGCATGATCGGCGTGGCGCCACCGGCGTACGACCCGGCGGCCCCGACGACGGCGCACACCCTGCCCGTCGGCGCCCCCGCGACCGTACGCGCCTATGTGGCCGAGCTGTTCCGCCGGCACCGCCGTGCCTTCCTGGTCCTGATCGCCGTCAACACGGCGGCCGTCCTCGCCTCGATGGCGGGCCCGTGGCTGCTGGGCGACCTGGTCGAGCGGGTGTCGGACGGCGCACGGGAGCTTCATCTCCCGCTCACCGTCTCGCTGTTCGTGCTCGCGCTGCTCGTCCAGGCCGTCTTCGTGCGGCAGGTGCGGCTGCGCGGGGCGATGCTCGGCGAGCGGATGCTGGCCGATCTGCGCGAGGACTTCCTCGTACGGTCGGTCGGGCTGCCGCCGGGCGTCCTGGAACGGGCCGGCACGGGCGACCTGCTGTCCCGGATCACGACGGACATCGACCGGCTCGCCAACGCGATGCGCGAGGCGGTGCCGCAGCTGGCGATCGGCGTGGTGTGGGCGGTGCTGCTGCTCGGCGGTCTCGTCGTGACGGTGCCGCCGCTCGCGCCCGCCGTGCTGGTGGCCGTGCCGCTGCTGGTGGCGGGCTGCCGCTGGTACTTCAAGCGAGCGCCTTCCGGCTACCGTTCGGAGGCCGCCGGGTACGCGGCCGTGGCCGCCGCCCTGGCGGAGACGGTCGACGCCGGCCGCACCGTGGAGGCCCACCGCCTCGGCGAGCGCCGGATCGAACTGTCCGAGCGCCGAGTGCGGGAATGGACCGCATGGGAGAACTACACGCTCTGGCTGCGGTCCGTGCTCTTCCCCGTCATCAACCTCACCCATGTGACGGTCCTCGCTTCGGTCCTGATGATCGGCGGCGTGTTCGTCCTGGAGGGCTGGATCGGGGTGGGCCAGCTGACGACGGGCGCGCTCATCGCGCAGATGCTCGTCGACCCGGTGAACCTGATCCTGCGCTGGTACGACGAGCTGCAGGTGGCCCAGGTGTCGCTGGCCCGGCTGGTCGGCGTGCGGGACATCGAGCCCGATGCGGGTGAGGACTCGCTGGCCCCCGACGGGCGCGACGTGCACGCGGACCGGGTGCACTTCGGCTACCGCGAGGGCGTGGACGTGCTGCGCAAGGTGTCGCTGCGGGTCGCGCCCGGCACCAGGCTGGCGCTGGTGGGCCCCTCGGGCGCGGGCAAGTCCACGCTGGGCAGGCTGCTCGCCGGTATCTACGCGCCGCGGGAGGGCCGCATCACCCTCGGCGGCGCAGAGCTGTCCCGGATGCCCGCCGAACGCGTCCGCTCCCATGTGGCTCTCGTCAACCAGGAGCACCACGTCTTCGTGGGCTCCCTGCGCGACAACCTGCTGCTGGCCCGCACGAGTGCGGTGGACGCCGAGCTGTGGGCGGCCCTGGGCGCGGTCGACGCCGAGGGGTGGGCGCGTGCGCTGGACGACGGTCTGGACACCGAGGTCGGCTCGGGCGGGCTGGCGCTCACCCCGGCGCAGGCCCAGCAGATCGCGCTGGCCCGGCTGGTGCTGGCGGACCCGCACACACTGGTCCTGGACGAGGCGACCTCGCTGCTGGACCCGCGTGCGGCACGCCACCTGGAGCGCTCCCTCGCCCGCGTCCTCGACGGCCGAACGGTGGTCGCCATCGCCCACCGGCTGCACACCGCCCATGACGCCGATGTGATCGCCGTCGTCGAGAACGGCCGCATCAGCGAGCTCGGCAGCCACGACGAGCTGGTCGCGGCGCAGGGGGCGTATGCGGCGCTGTGGCGGTCCTGGCACGGGTGAGCGTTCCCGGCCCGGTCGGGGGCTGCCGTTCGGCGGCCTCCGACCGGGTCAGTACCCGTAACCACCACCGCTGCTGTTCGACGCCGGTACCGCCTTCTTGACAGCGGTGCCCTTGGCGTTCAGGACGTACCAGACCCTGTCGATGCCCTGGCCCTTGAGATCGCCGGCCTTGCGGTCCTTGGCGTAGTAGTACAACGGGTGTCCGGCATAGGTGACCTGGGGCTTTCCCGAGCCCTTCGTGTGGCCGACCAGGTGCGCGTCGACGCCTGCGCCCGCGTGCGGCCTGCCCTCCATGTGCGGCCACAGCTTCATGCACGTGGCGTCACAGTTCATCGAGTCGGTGTTCTTGCCGTCCGCTGTGAACAGGTACAGCGTGCGCCCGCCGCCGTCGACGAGGATGTCCCCGACCGGTGAGTGGCTGATCCCGATCGTCGAGGTGTTCATGGTGGCCGCTGCCGGGCGGGCGCTGTGGGCGCTGCCGCCCCCGCCGCCGCAGCCGGCGAGCGCCAGACCTGCGAGTGCGATGCCCGCCACGGTGATCCTGGTTCCCCTCATGATCTCTCCGTCCCTTCCGACAGAGGTTGTACGGGCGAGCGATGTGGACGGATTTAGGTGGATTGCACTCAATCCTTTCGGTGCTCCCGTGCGTACCTGTGTGCGTGGAGTTGTTCTCACGTGCCGATCGGGTCGACGACGCCGCTCTAGTCGCCGGATTCGGGCTGGGCGACGAGCAGGCGGCGATCGCCTTCGTGCGCCGCTTCCAGGACGCGGTGTACGGGCTGGCGCTGTCGGTGACCCGCGATCCGGTACTCGCCGAGGACGTGAGCCAGGAGGTGTTCGTACGGGCCTGGCGGGCCGCGGGGAACTTCGACCCGCGGCGGGCCTCGGTGCTCACCTGGCTGCTGACCATCACGCGGAACGCCGCGATCGACGCCGTGCGGGCGCGCCGTTCCACTCCCGTCCTGGCCGAGACCCTGGAACGGCTCCTCGATGTGACGCTGCGGGCCGAGAACGACTCCGCCGGCCCGGAGCGGCTGGCCCTGATCGCCCTGGAGAGCGAGCGTGCCCTGGACCGGCTGCGGGCCCTGCCGGTAGAGCAGGCCCGGGCGGTGGCGCTCGCCGTGCTCGGCGGCTGCACCGCCGCCGAGGTGGGCCGGCACGAGCACATCCCCCTGGGCACCGCCAAGACCCGCATCCGCACGGGCCTGCGCCGGCTGCGCGACGTGCTGAAGGAGGGAAGCCGCGATGGAACACCCTGACGAGGACGAACTGACCGCCCTGGCCCTCGGCACCCTCCCCGGCGCACCGGCGGAGCTGCTGCGCCACCTCACCGTCTGCGCCACCTGCCGCACGGCCTACGACGACCTCTCGGCGGCCGTCGACGGGGTGCTGCCCGCGGCTCCTGCGGTCACGGCCCCGCCCGGCTTCGATGCCCGGGTCCTCGACCGCCTGGAACTGCGCCGCCCCTCGCCCGTTCGCCGGCGCCGCCGCACCCCGCTGCTGGTCGCCGCGGCCGCCGCGGCCGGACTGTGCCTGGGCACGGCCGGCACCGCGCTCCTGCACCACGACTCGGCCCCGGCCCAGGTGACCGCGAGCGATCACGGAGGCCTGCTGCTCACCGGCTCGGGGGCGCGGGTGGGCACCGTCGAACCGAGCCGGGCCGGGGGCGAGCGCGTCGTGGTCATGCAGATCACGGCCGGCCGGCCCGGCACCCACTACACCTGCCGGCTCCTGCTCAAGGACGGCTCCGCCCGCGACGCCGGCCAGTGGTGGATGCCCCCCTCCGGGCGGGCCACCTGGATCGCCTACGGATCGGCCCGCGCCATCGACCGCGTCGACCTGGTGACGGACGACGGCCATGTCTGGTCGTCGGCCGTGCTGCGCGGCTGACGTCGACCCCGGCCCCGCGCCACCCGCGCATACCCCCACGAGGCCGCTTCTCCCCTGCCTGTGTACCTCTTGGTGCCGTGCCGTTGCGCAGTCGCGAAAAGGGGTGGAAGGCTGGATATCGGCACCGGCTCGGGGAGCGCCGTGGGAGCAATGGTTCCTCCCGGGCGCAGCCTGTGCTCCGCGTCATGGCGCACCGACGCCCCGCGCGGTGAGCAACGGGCCCGTCCCCACCCACCTGGAGGTACCCGTGAACAGCGCCGACGGATGGGGAGACGACGTCTACCAGCCCGACGGATCCGAGATCCAGGAGGACTCCGGGCTGCTCGACGTGGAGGACACCCTGGTGGACGACGGTGTCGACGACCCCCTCGACCGGGGCTGGTCCCCTCCGGACCGACCATGGGCGGTGGAGCGCCCCGATGTGACGGCGGCGGAGCGGCAGCACGGGGAGACCCTGGACCAGCGGCTCGCCGAGGAACTGCCGGACCTCGTGATGCCCGACACCGACGGCATCGGCGACTGCGAGGGCACCGACGGCGAACTCCTGGACAACGAGGTCGGCGCCGTCCGCTCCGGCCGTCTCGTGGCACCGGACGAGGGCGCGCACGAGGACGAGGAGAGCGCCCTGGTGGCCCGGGACGTCGGCATCGACGGCGCGGCGGCCTCCGCGGAGGAGGCCGCCATGCACATCGTCGACGAGGACGCCCTGTCCGGCTGACCAGCCGCGACCAGCCAAGGAGCCCCGTATGCAGCAGGACAAGCACCCCGACTACCACCAGGTCGTCTTCCGTGACCGCGCCGCAGGCTACGCCTTCCTGACCCGGTCCACCGCGAGCAGCGACCAGACCATCGAGTGGGACGACGGCGAGACGTATCCCGTGGTGGACGTGGAGATCTCCTCCGAGAGCCACCCGTTCTACACCGGCAAGGCAAGGACCGTGGACACGGAGGGACGCATCGCCCAGTTCGAACGGCGCTACGGCGGCGGAAAGGACGCGTGAGCTCCCCGCGGCCACTCATGACGCAGGCGGTCACATCCGCCCTTCGGGATCCGTCAGTACGACGGAAGCACCGAAGATTGCGGAAGGAAACGTCATGACCACGCAGCCGCGCCTGTCCAACCCCGTCAAGCTCGTCCCCGAGTTCGGTCCGGTCGCCGGGGCGCTGTTCAAGGCCACCGGCAACGGCTCGGTTCCGCAGAGCACCATCAGCCTGGTGCAGCTGCGCGCCGGCCAGCTGGTCGGCAACACGTATCTGACCGTGATGCACAGCGGCAACCTGCGCAGGGCCGGCGAGTCCGAGGAGCGGATCACGGGTGTGGCGACCTGGACGGACGCCCCCTATTTCACCGATGCCGAGCGGGTCGCGCTGGCGCTGGTGGAGGCCGTGCTCACCCCGAACCCGCACGGTGAGCGGGTCCCGGACGACCTGTATGCGGAGGCGGCCAAGCACTATGACGAGACGGCACTCACGACGCTGACGATCGCGATAGGCCAGGTCTGCTTCTTCATTCCCCTCGCGGTGATCGGCAGGCCGCTGCCGGGTGTCTCCCCCGCCCAGCAGTGGAGGGACTGACTCCGAGCACCCGCAGGAGTGGGGCGGCGGCAGACGTGCCCCACCCCTGCGGACCGGTTTCCTCAGATGAAGTTCAGCGCGGCCGCGCAGCCCACCCCGCCCAGCAGCATGAACACCGGCATCAGCACCTTGAGCTCGACCCAGCTGCCGGCCCGGAAGCGCATGACCTTCGGCGGGCCGATCGGGTACCAGCGCTTGCGGCCCACCGGTATCGGCCACAGGATCGGGCAGCCGGAGACCGTCAGCGCGTCCCCGATGTCGTGGACTATCGCGCCCAGCACGATCGGCAGTCCCAGCCACAGGTACTGCTGGCCGGGCTCGGTGAACAGCCAGTCCGAGCCGTTGCCCGGCTTGTCCAGGATGCCGGCGAGGATCCAGGCGCTGGTCGCGGCCAGCAGCCACACCAGCACGTCGCTGCTGGAACCGCGGGCCGCCCGCCACAACAGGCCCTCGATGGCCAGCACCATGTGGACGAAGAGGATGGCCAGCACCGCCCAGCGGCCACCGGTGATGGCGGCGACCGACGTACCCGCACCGATCAGCACCGCCCACAGCCAGGTGTGGGTGAGCGTGCGGTGGCCGCCGGAGCGGCGCGGGTCGCCCTGCTTCTTCGTCGCCTTGTAGACGGCGTAGGAGAGCTTGTCGACGATCTCGCACAGCCCGCGCGAGAGGGGGCCGAAGGCCCTGGAGATGGTGGCCGCCTTGTGGTCCAGGTCCGGGGCGAGAGCGGCTCCGGCGCAGATCAGAGCGCCGACCAGGAGGACCGGCCAGGGCATCGGGTGCCCGGTCGCTGCGGCCGCCGCACCGACGCCGAGCCAGGCGGCGGCGCCCGACAGTGAGTGTGCTGGTCCCATCATGGCCGTTGCCCGCCCCATTCCTCGTGTGCCGCTGTCCAGTTGACCGGGTGCGCTGACGCTCCGTCGGCGCCCCAGCGTACTGGTCGTGATCTTCCTGCCGGCAACCGATTCCCCCCTGGGGGAGGAGGCCAGGCAAGATGGGTCCGTGACCCTCATCGATCAGCTGCCGCCGACCGCCGACCCCGACGCCCTCTACGAAGCCTTCGAGTCGTGGGCCCAGGAGCGAGGTCTCACCCTCTATCCCCATCAGGAGGAGGCGCTGATCGAGGTGGTCTCCGGTGCGAACGTGATCGTGTCGACGCCGACCGGCTCCGGCAAGAGCATGATCGCCGCGGGCGCCCACTTCGCCGCTCTGGCCCGGGACGAGGTCACCTTCTACACCGCCCCGATCAAGGCGCTCGTCTCGGAGAAGTTCTTCGAACTGTGCAAGATCTTCGGCACCGAGAACGTCGGCATGCTCACCGGCGACGCGTCCGTCAACTCGGACGCGCCCGTCATCTGCTGCACCGCCGAGGTCCTCGCCTCGATCGCGCTGCGCGACGGCAAGGACGCGGACGTCGGCCAGGTCGTCATGGACGAGTTCCACTTCTATGCGGAGGGGGACCGCGGCTGGGCCTGGCAGATCCCGATCCTGGAGCTGCCCCAGGCGCAGTTCGTCCTGATGTCGGCCACGCTCGGCGACGTCTCGATGTTCGAGAAGGACCTCACCCGGCGCACCGGCCGCCCCACGGCGGTGGTCCGCTCCGCGACCCGCCCGGTCCCGCTGTCCTACGAATACCGGCTCACCCCGCTCACGGAGACGCTGACCGAGCTGCTGGAGACCCGGCAGGCGCCCGTCTACATCGTGCACTTCACACAGGCGCAGGCCGTGGAGCGGGCGCAGGCCCTGATGAGCATCAACATGTGCTCGAAGCAGGAGAAGGAGCAGATCGCCGAGCTGATCGGCAACTTCCGCTTCACCACCAAGTTCGGCCGCAACCTCTCCCGGTACGTGCGGCACGGCATCGGCGTCCACCACGCCGGCATGCTGCCCAAGTACCGGCGCCTGGTGGAGAAGCTCGCGCAGGCCGGTCTGCTGAAGGTGATCTGCGGAACGGACACGCTCGGCGTGGGCGTCAACGTGCCCATCCGCACGGTGCTGTTCACGGCGCTGACCAAGTACGACGGCAGCCGTGTGCGCACGCTGCGCGCCCGTGAGTTCCACCAGATCGCGGGCCGTGCCGGGCGGGCCGGTTTCGACACGGCGGGCTTTGTCGTCGCCCAGGCCCCCGAGCATGTCGTGGAGAACGAGAAGGCGCTCGCCAAAGCGGGCGACGACCCGAAGAAGCGCCGCAAGGTCGTCCGCAAGAAGGCGCCGGAGGGCTTCGTCGGGTGGACGGAGAACACCTTCGAGAAGCTCATCGCCTCCGATCCGGAGCCGCTGACCTCCCGCTTCCGGGTGACGCACACGATGCTGCTGTCGGTGATCGCCCGTCCGGGCAACGCCTTCGAGGCGATGCGCCATCTGCTGGAGGACAACCACGAGCCGCGCAAGCAGCAACTGCGGCACATCCGGCGGGCGATCGCCATCTACCGCTCGCTGCTGGACGGCGGCATCGTCGAGAAGCTCGACGAGCCGGACGCCACCGGCCGCATCGTCCGCCTCACCGTGGACCTTCAGCAGGACTTCGCGCTCAACCAGCCGCTGTCCACGTTCGCCCTCGCCGCTTTCGAACTCCTCGACCCGGACTCGCCGTCCTACGCCCTGGACATGGTGTCCGTCGTCGAGTCGACGCTGGACGATCCGCGGCAGATCCTCGTCGCCCAGCAGAACAAGGCCAAGGGCGAGGCCGTGGCCGCGATGAAGGCGGACGGGGTCGAGTACGAGGAGCGCATGGAGCGCCTCCAGGACATCAGCTACCCCAAGCCCCTGGAGGAGCTGCTCTTCCACGCCTACAACACCTACCGCAAGAGCCACCCGTGGGTGGGCGACCATCCGCTGTCGCCGAAGTCCGTCATCCGGGACATGTACGAACGCGCCATGTCCTTCACGGAGTTGGTGTCCTTCTACGAGCTGGCCCGCACCGAGGGCATCGTGCTGCGCTATCTCGCCAGCGCCTACAAGGCCCTCGACCACAACATCCCCGACGATCTCAAGTCCGAGGACCTGCAGGACCTCATCGAGTGGCTCGGCGAGATGGTCCGCCAGGTCGACTCCAGCCTGCTGGACGAGTGGGAACAGCTCGCCAACCCGGAGGAGATGACGGCCGAGGAGGCCCAGGAGAAGGCCGACGAGGTCAAGCCGGTCACCTCCAACGCCCGCGCCTTCCGGGTCCTGGTCCGCAACGCCATGTTCCGCCGCGTCGAGCTCGCCGCTCTCGACCAGGTCGAGGAACTGGGCGAGTTGGATGCCGACTCCGGCTGGGACGCCGACGCATGGGGCGAGGCGATGGACAAGTACTGGGACGAGTACGAGGACCTGGGCACCGGCCCCGACGCCCGCGGGCCCAAGCTGCTGCTCATCGAGGAGGAGCCGCAGCACGGTCTGTGGCGCGTTCGCCAGATCTTCGCCGACCCGAACGGCGATCATGACTGGGGCATCAGCGCGGAGGTCGACCTCGCGGCCTCCGACGCCGAGGGCCGTGCTGTCGTCCGCGTCACCGACGTCGGCCAGCTGTGAGCCAAGTCGTGAGCCAAGGAGAATGCCACGCATGACGAACCCGGCCGAGAGACTGGTGGACCTGCTCGACCTGGAGCAGATCGAGGTCAACATCTTCCGCGGCCTGAGCCCGCAGGAGTCCCTGCAGCGGGTCTTCGGTGGCCAGGTGGCGGGCCAGGCACTGGTCGCGGCCGCCCGCACCACGGACGGCGAGCGTCCGGTGCACTCGCTGCACGCGTACTTCCTGCGCCCGGGCCGGCCGGGTGAGCCGATCGTGTACCAGGTCGAACGGGTACGGGACGGCCGGTCGTTCACCACCCGCCGGGTCACCGCCGTGCAGCAGGGCCGCACGATCTTCAATCTCACCGCCTCCTTTCACAAGCCTGAGGAAGGTTCCTTCGAGCACCAGCTGCCGCCGGCCCGCAAGGTCCCGGCCCCGGAGTCCCTGCCGACGGTCACCGAGGAGATCCGGGAGCATCTGGGTGCGCTGCCCGAGCGCTACGAGCGGATGGCGCGCCGCCAGCCCTTCGACATCCGCTATGTGGACCGGCTGCGCTGGACCGTGGCGGAGGCCAAGGACGCCGAGCCGCGCAGCGCCGTGTGGATGCGCGCGGTCGGGCCGCTGGGCGACGACCCCGTCGTGCACACCTGCGCGCTGACCTACGCCAGCGACATGACCCTCCTGGACGCCGTCCGCATCCCGGTCGAACCCCTCTGGGGCCCGCGGAGCTTCGACATCGCCTCGCTGGATCACGCCATGTGGTTCCACCGGCCGTTCCGCGCGGACGAGTGGTTCCTCTACGACCAGGAGTCGCCGATCGCCACGGGCGGCCGGGGCCTGGCACGCGGGCGGATCTACGATGTCGAGGGCCGGCTGCTGGTGTCGGTGGTCCAGGAAGGTCTGTTCCGGGCGCTGTAGGTCACGGAGTTCTGCGGCGCAGCCAGCCCAGCAGGCCGTGTGAGCGTCCCGGTGCCTCGGGGACGGGCAGGTCTTGTTCCACGGCCGTCGAGGGCGCGGGCGGGTCCTGCGCCGTGTTCGTCGACGGCAGGGGCGGATCCTGTGCCACAGCCGTCGACGGCACGGTCGGATTGAGTGCCGCGGCCATGGAGGGCATGGGCGCCTTGTGTTCCGCAGCCGCCTGCGGTGCGGGGCGCTTGTGTTCCGCTGCTTCCGCCGGCCTCGGCCGGGCAGTCGGCCGCGGCGCCGGTTGCACGGCGCGCGCATGGCTGACTGCCTGTGCGAGGTCGGCCCGCAGCCAGTCGATCTCGTCCGGGTCCTCCGCCACGGTGAGGCTCTCGGCCAGGTGCGCGGCAGGCGAGCCCGGCGCGCCGTGCGCCGGCGGCCTGGGCCGAAAACGGTTCAAGTGGACCCGCTCATAGGGGTCCTGGACGATCTCCGCGACCTGGACGGCGTCGAGGAGGGAGGCCACGGCCGCGGCGCACGCCCAGGGATGGCTGTCGGCCCGCCGCAGCAGGAACCCGAGGTGCCGCGAGCGCCAGTTGCGGGGCCGCAGATCCAGCCCCGCCGCGAGCTGCTCCCGCGCACCGGTGGGTGTTCGGCCCGTCAGCAGCGGCGCGTTGTTCTCATCGGCTGCGAACTGCCGAAGTTCTTCTGCCAGATAGAGCCAGACCACGGCCCTGTACCGGTTCAGGTAAAACTTGACGGGCTTGACCACACCTAGCCGGGCCAGCCGTGTGAACTTGCCGGGCGTCACCTGCAGGAGGCCCGCTCCTTCCTTCGTGCCCACGGTTTCGACGCGCTGCTTCAGGGCCTCGGGGAAGCCGTCCTCGGCGTGCAGTCGGTCGATCTCGGTGCGGGTGACCCGCCGGCCCCCGCCCCCTTCGTCAGGCACGGTGCGGATGCATCCGAGGTCCACCGCGAGGTCGAACTCGCCTCGCCTGAGCCCCAGTTCGCGTGCAGCGCGGCTCGGCGTGCAGGAGGTGCTGTGCGGTGGTGCGACGGTGTTGCCTGACATGGCCGGTCTCCCCCGTGGAGTCGGTGGCTCGCGCTGTTCGCGCGGCCTCGGGAAAAACCGTAGCCGCTTCGGCAGATCTCGTGGCGAGCCTGTGGATAAGTCCTCAGGAGAGGGAAAAGATGCAGGTCAGGCCTCTGTGGTCGGGGTTCGCTCGGGCTGCCTGGTCTCCACGCCGAGGTGTTCACCGACTCGGTTGACCAGCAGGGTCATCTCGTAGGCGATCTGACCGATGTCGGCCTCCGCACCGCTGAGCACGCACAGACAGCTGCTCGCGCCGGCGGCGGTCACGAACAGCACCGCGTCGTCGAACTCGACCATCGTCTGGCGCACTCTGCCCGCGCCGAAGTGGCGTCCCGAGCCCTTGGCCAGGCTGTGCAGTCCGGACGAGACGGCGGCAAGATGCTCGGCGTCCTCGCGCCGCAGCCCCGTACTCGCTCCCGTCACCAGGCCGTCGTTGGACAGGACCAGTGCGTGCCGTACGTGTTCGACGCGTTCGGTCAGGTCGTCCAACAGCCAGCCAAGTCCCTGGTTCTGCACCATGATCCGGTCTCCCCGCGTGATGACTCCCCCTGGCCGGAGGATCTCCACGCCAGCCTTCACCACGACTGCGGCACGGGCAAGGAGGATGGGGGCATGGCGCAGAAGATGACCGACAAGGAATGGCGGGACTTCGTCTCGCACGGCACCCGCACCGGAAAGCTGGCAACCGTCCGGGCCGACGGCAGTCCGCACGTGACCCCGATCTGGTTCGTGCTCGACGGGGACGACGTGGTGTTCAACACCGCGAGCACGAGCGTGAAGGGACGCAATGTCGTGCGTGACGGCCGGGTCGCGCTGTGTGTGGACGACGACAGGCCACCCTTCGACTTCGTCGTCCTCCGGGGCCGGGCCCGGATCTCGGAGGACCTCGACGAGCTCAGGCAGTGGGCCACCCGCATCGGGGCGCGCTACATGGGCGAGGAGCGTGCCGAGGAGTTCGGGGCCCGCAACGGGGTGCCCGGGGAACTCCTCGTCCGGGTCACGGTCGACAAGGTGCTGGCGGAGAAGGCCGTCGCGAGCTGAGCGGGGCGCGCCCGCCGGAGTTTTGTCAGCCGACCGAGTCGAGCAGCCGGGCGGTGTGCATCCGCCCGGCGTACTCGACGAGCCGGATCAGTACTTCCTTCCCCGAGTCGCGGTCACGGGCGTCGCACAGCACCACCGGTGTTCCACGGTCGAGGTCGAGGGCGCGTGAGACGTCCTGGGCGCCGTAGGTGCGGGCGCCGGTGAAGCAGTTGACGGCGACCACGAACGGGATGTGCCGGTGCTCGAAGTAGTCCACCGCCGGGAAGCAGTCCTCCAGGCGTCGGGTGTCGGCGAGGACCACGGCACCCAGGGCTCCTTGCGACAGTTCGTCCCACAGGAACCAGAAGCGGTCCTGGCCCGGAGTGCCGAAGAGGTACAGGGAAAGACCGGACCTGATGGTGATGCGTCCGAAGTCCATGGCGACGGTCGTGGTGACCTTCTGGTCCACGCCGTCGGTGTCGTCCACCAACTGACCTGCCTCACTGAGCAGTTCCTCGGTGCGCAGCGGCCTGATCTCGCTGACCGCACCCACCAGGGTGGTCTTGCCCACGCCGAATCCGCCGGCGACCAGGATCTTCAACGCCAGTGCGGCCGTCTCGCCGTCCTGCGCGTCGGAGTGCTCGGAGACCATCGATCACTTCTCTCGGGAGTACCGGCTTGCCCCGTACGGGACCGGGTGGTGGTGAACTGTCATCTACAGGGCCCGCAGCCCTTCGATCACCTCGCGCAGAATCCGTTCGTCAGGAAGCTGCGCGGGCGGTACGGGTCGGCTGACGGTGACGCAGCCGAGTTCCAGCAGGTCGCCCAGGAGGACCCGGACCACGCCCACGGGCAGGTCGGCGCCCGCGGCGAGTTCGGCGACGGACTGGGTCTCGGTGCGGCACAGGTCGATCAGGGCCCGGTGTTCCGGCCCGAGCCCGATGTCGTCGTCGACGCCGGGTGCGCCGGTGTCCAGGGTGACCAGGGCGATCAGGTCGAAGCGGACCCCGGTGGGACCGGGCCTGGTGCGTCCGCCCGTCATGGCGTACGGGCGGACGAGGGGCCCGGCCTCGCCGTCGTACCACTGACTGCCCGGTTCGGGCGGGGTGCCGGTGCTGTCCGCGTTCATGTGCGCGCGCCACCCTCGTGTCTCATCGGGCGGCCGGCGGCCGCGCTGCGACACGGGTCGGCGTGTACAGATGCTCGCCGACGCGTTTGACCAGTCGTGCCATCTCATAGGCCACCAGGCCGATGTCTGCGGTGACGGCGGTGAGTACGGCGAGGCAGGAGCCGTCGCCCGCGGCGGCCACGAACAGGAAGCCGTCGTCCATCTCGACCATGGTCTGGCGCACACCGCCGGCACCGAAGTGCCGTCCCGCGCCCTTGGCCAGGCTGTGGAAGCCGGAGGCCACGGCGGCGAGGTGTTCCGCGTCCTCGCGACGCAGGTCGGACGAGGCGCCCACGGCGAGTCCGTCGTTGGAGAGCACCACGGCGTGCCGTACCTCGCTCACACGCAGCACCAAGTCGTCCAGCAGCCAGTCGAGTTCGCCGGATCGCCGGTCGGCCCTGGTGCTCGGATCCTGGATCATGCGCGGTCTCCTTCGGTGCTGTCGCTGCGCGGTGTGGGATTCGGTCCCACGCCGCGTCCGGGTTGCCTGCCGCCGCCGCGTGTCCAGCCGTCGCGGTAGGCGGCCATGCGGTCCCGCACGATCTCGGGGGTGCGCCGGTCGTCGCGGGCGGAGGCCGGCGCGTGGGCGGGCTCCTCGGGGCGCTGTTCGCGCAGTTGGGGGGCGAGACTTGCCTGGCGTACCCGGCGGGGCAGGTCGTCGGACTCTTCGGTGTCCTCCGGGGGACGGTGCAGGCGCAAGGTGGTGACTCCGGGGGGTGGGGTGTCGGACGCCGTGTCCACCGCGGCCGGCGCGTGGGCCACCAGCGCGGGCCGCTCGGTCGCCGGGACGGAGTCCTGGTGCGGGCCGCCGCCGGGCAAGCGCGCGTACTCGCGCTCCGTCGGCCGCTGCGGGTCCTCGGCCTTGCCGGGGGAACGTTCCGCCGCGCCGCCGTGCAGCAGGGCGGTGGGCAGCAGGACGACCGCGGTGGTGCCGCCGTAGGGGGAGGTGCGCAGGTGCACCTTGATGCCGTGGCGGGCCGCGAGCCTGCTGACCACGAAGAGGCCGAGGCGGTCGCTGTCGAAGAGGTCGAGGGCCTCGGACTGTTCGATGCGCCGGTTGGCCTCGGTGAGGGTCTCCGGGCCCATGCCCAGGCCGCGGTCCTCGACCTCGATGACGTAGCCGTTGCCGACGGGTTCGCCGATGATGCGCACGCGCGTGTGGGGTGGCGAGAACTGGGCCGCGTTCTCGACGACCTCGGCCAGGAGGTGGGTGAGGTCGGCGACGGCCGAGCCGATGACCGCTGCCTCTGGGAGCTGCCGTACCTCCACGCGCGCGTAGTCCTCGACTTCGGAGACGGCCGCGCGCACCACGTTGGTCAGGGACACCGGCATGCGCCAGGCTCGGCCGGGTGCCGCTCCGGACAGGATGATCAGGCTCTCGGCGTGGCGCCTCATGCGGGTGGTGAGGTGGTCGAGGCGGAAGAGGTCGCTGAGCTCGTTCGGGTCGTCGGAGCGGCGCTCCATGCTGTCGAGGAGGCTGAGTTGGCGGTGGACCAGGACCTGGCTGCGGCGGGCGAGGTTGACGAAGACCCCGGAGATGCCGCTGGCGAGTTCGGCGCGCTCGACGGCGGCCCGCAGGGCGGCGCGGTGGACCGTGGTGAGGGCCTCGGCGACCTGTCCGGTCTCGTCCTCGGCGGGCGGCCCCGGTGGGGCCTCGGCCTGGATGTCGATCTCCTCGCCGGCGCGCAGCTTCCGCATGGCCTCGGGGAGGTTGCGGCGGGCGATCTCGAGGGCGCTGTTGCGCAGGCTGACCAGTTCGACGACGAGGCCGCGTCCGATGCGGACCGAGATGACGAGCGAGGCGGCCACCGCGGCAAGGCCGAGGAGCACCGCGGCGCCGGCCGGGGTGAGCAGGCCGCGGGTGAAGGGGTCGGCGCGGTGCGCGACGCCGCTCCCGGCGTCCTGCTCGATCGTCCGCATCCCGCCCTGTACGCGCGCGTGTGCCGTGTTCCAGTCGGCCTCGGGTGCGGCGGCGATCGCGCGTCCGCCCGGGGCGGCGGTGAGGATCCGGTCCTCCGTGCGGCTCAGGGCGGCGTAGTCACCGCCTTCGGCGAGGGTGCGCCAGGCGGTGCGCTCCGGGCCGCTCAGGTCGGCGACGGCGGCGTCGGTGAGCGTGCGGCGGGTGTCGACGGCTCCGGTGAACAGCCGTAGCCGCTCGCCGCTGAGGCCATGGGTCAGGCGGGCACCCGAGAGCACCGAGTCCTCCTGGGCCAACGCCTCGCCCGCGCGGGAGAATTCGAGCAGCACGCGCGCGTCGGAGCCCAGATCGGCGTCCTGGATGCCGGTGAGCGCGCCGCCCACCGCGAAGGCGCTGTTGATGGCCTTGGTGTACTGCCCGTACGTCATGGCCCAGTTCGCGCGCCGGTCGAGCACCGCGGTGCGCAGGGACCGCAGTTGTTCGGCGCCGGCGACGAAGGTCTTGAGCCGCTGGGCCACTCCGGAGGGCAGTTCCTCGCTGTCGGCGACGGTGTTGTGGTCCCCGAGCCGCAGCCCTGCCACGGCCTGGTCGGTGCGGTCAGCGAGCTTCTTGTAGTCGTCGCTGCGTCCGGCCGAGGGGGCTGTGGCGGAGCGCACGGCGGCCGAGCGCTCGGCCTGCAGTGCGGCGACGGCCGTGGCGACCGGGGTGCGGATCTGGGCGTCGACGCGCTGCAACTGCCGTAGCCGGGCGACGTCCTGGGCGGTGCTGACGGTGGCGTACGCCCACAGGGCCAGCAGCGAGACGACCGGAACCATCAGCAGGCACACGATCTTCGCGCGGACGGTGCGCGGCCGTATCCGCCAGCGGCTCCCGGGCATGGGTGCATCAGCCGGGGCCGCGCCCGCGAACTCGTCCGGGACCTCGTCGGCGGGCGGGCCGGCATGGGCGCGACGGCCGCGCACAGGGGGCTGGGGCGGCGCCTCGGGGCTGGGGCGGGGGGTCCTACGGGGTGTACGCATGGCCTCCTCGCTCGGGAGTGGTCGGGGGCGGGCCGGGCCGTCGCTAGTGGGCGGCGGCGCTCTCGACCGGCCGCTGGGCCGAGGCGGATGCCTCGCGCTCCCCGGTCGTCGGCGACAGCGCGACGAAGGCCGAGGTCAGGAACAGGTAGGAGCCGAGGCCGACGGCGAGGGGGAAGATGAACTGCATCGCCGTGGCCCCGGGCAGGGCATGGCCGGACGGTGTGACGTGGACGCGTACCGCGAACATCGCGGTGTAGTGCATGCTGGCCACCGCGGCGCCCATGATCAGGGAGGCGACGGTGACGGCAATGGGCGACTTGATGTTGAGCCCCGCCCACAGGGCCGCCGTCGCCGCCACCACGGCGATCAGGACGGAGAGTGCGACGAGCGCCGGGTCGTAGCTGACGTGCCCGTGCAGTCGCACGGCGGCCATGCCCAGATAGTGCATGCTCGCGACGCCGATCCCGGTGGTCAGTCCGCCGAGGAAGAGCGCGCGCGTGCGGTCACGGCTGTAGCCGACGGCGAAGACGCCGGCCCAGACGACGATCATGGCGACGAGCAGGCTCACGATGGTGAGTGGGACGTCGTAGCGGATGTCGGTGCCGCTCACGCCGAAGCCGAGCATGGCCACGAAGTGCATGGTCCAGATGCCGGTGCCGATCGCGGAGGCCGCGGTGATGAGCCAGTTGCGGCGCGAGCGCCCGGTGGCGCCCAGCGCGCGGACCGTGCAGCGCAGTCCCAGCGCGGCGCCTATACAGGCCATCACATACGACAGTACGGGGGTAAGCCAGCCGAAGGTGGCGTGGTCCAGGTGTCCCATGGCCCCGGGACGCTAGTCCTGGCAGGGGCGCACCAAGGGCGCGCATTTCGAAAGCTGTTGGAATATGACACAGAGAGGTACCTGAACGATCGCGCCCCGCTCGAACGTGTGCACAGCGGCACCCATCCGTTTCGGTGAGGGATCATGCGGAACATGAGCGACGACCACACACATGTCCAGGAATTCTTCGGCGCCCGCGCCGCCGACTGGGACAGCCGGTTCCCCGACGACGGTCCCGCCTATGCCGCCGCGGTCGCCGAGCTCGGGCTGCGCGAGGGCGACCGTGTGCTCGACGCGGGCTGCGGCACGGGGCGGGCCCTGACGCCGCTGCGCGCCGCCGTGGGGCCCTCGGGAGTGGTCGTCGGGGCCGATCTGACCCCTGCCATGCTCCAGGCCGCCGTACGGGCCGGAAGGGGCCACGAGGGGCAGCTGGTGCTCGCCGACGTCGCCGCACTTCCGTTGCGGTCCGAGGCGCTGGACGCCGTGTTCGCCGCCGGGCTGATCGCTCATCTGCCCCAGCCGTCGGAGAACCTGCGGGAGTTGGCCCGCGTCGTCCGCCCCGGCGGCACACTGGCGCTGTTCCACCCCATCGGCCGGGCGGCACTGGCGGCACGCCAAGGACGCGAGATCACCCCGGACGATCTGCGCGCGGAGCCCAACCTCCGTCCGCTGCTGGCGGGTTCGGGCTGGCGGATGACCTCGTACGTCGACGAGGACGCCCGCTTTCTGGCGTTGGCCGTGCGGGAGGGCTGAGTCTCAGCAGCGGCCCGCGACGGCTGCCGCGAAGGCGTCGGGGTTGTCGAACATGACGTTGTGGCCCGCACCGGGCACCATCACCACCCGCACCCCTGCCGCCTCCAGGGCGTGCCTGCCCGCGAGTTCACCGCTGAGCCCGCCCTGCAGGTAGACGCGCTCGATCGGCAGCTGTTCGAGGATGCTGCGCATGACGGGCTCGGAGCCGCGCCGCAGGCCGACGGCCGAGCGGTGCAGGGCGCGCGGATCTGCCAGCCGCATGGTCGCCGCCCACAGGGGGCCCACCTCTTCCAGCACGCGCGCGTGGTGCCCGTCCACGAACGCGTCCTCCTCGTGGGCGGCGATGCCACTGCTCCCCGCGGTGGGCGGCGGGCTGGCGTCGAGGTTGGCCTCCGTGAGGACCAGCCGGGAGACCAGGTCGGGCCGCCGGTGGGCGAGCACGATGGCGACGGCCCCGCCCATGCTGTGGCCCACCAGCTCGGCCCCCGTCAGGCCGCTCGCGTCCAGGGCGGCGGCCAGTGCGTCGGCGTGCTCCTGGAGGGTGTAGCCGAAGTGTTCCGGGCGGTCGCTGATGCCGTGCCCGGGCAGATCGACGAACAGGCTGCGCCGGCCGGCGAGCTCGGGGCGGGTCGCGATGTGCGCGTGGTACACGGCCGACATCGAACCCAAGCCGTGCACATACACGCGCGCGGGTTCCCCGCCGGGCGTCTCCGTCCAGCGGATGCAGCTTCCCCTGCCGTCGAACTCCGCCTGCTTCATCGCGTCCTCCCTCGTGCGCCACGGTCGTTTCCGACCCGACCGAACTATACCTCGCAACCGATGTATTACGACTCCGATATATCAATCTGGCGATGTACAGCGCCGGTGCGCGAGAATGCGGGCATGCTGGAGCTGGCCATCCTCGGATTCCTGTACGACGCCCCCCTGCACGGCTACGAACTGCGCAAACGCATCACCGCGCTGACGGGCCATGTGAAACCCGTCGCCGAGAGCACGCTGTACCCGGCGATCAAGCGTATGGAGAAGGCTGGTCTGCTGGCGCGCGCCACGGAACCCGGCGCCGTGGCCGCCCCACGTCACGTCCTGACGCTCACCGAGGAGGGCAGAGGCGAGTTGCGTCGGCGGCTCGCCGAGCCCGACCGGCGCGACATCACCGACGAGAACCGGTGGTTCACCGTGCTCGCCTTCCTGCGTCACCTCGACGACCCGGCGGCGCAGGCGGCCGTGCTCCGGCGCAGGCTGGCCTTCCTGGAGGAACCGGCCAGCTTCTTCTACGAGGGTGACCGGCCGCTGCGCGCCGAGGAGCTGGACGATCCTTTCCGCCGCGGGCTGCTGACCATCGCGCGGGCCACGTCCCGGGCCGAACTCACCTGGCTGCGGGAGACGATCGGGTCACTCGAAGGCTGAGCCGTTCACGCCACGCACGGGACATCCGCGCACCCCGGGAACCGGGCGGGTGCCCAGTTCGTTCAGCTCGTAGCCGTTGGGATAGCCCTTGACCTCCCAGTTCTGCCGCGCGTAGTGCGGCGCGCGCCGGGGCGGGAGAAGGCGCACGACGCGTCCACGCGTCCGTACCGCGCGGCGCACCAGTGCGCGGGTGGCGGCGCTCGGGGGCGGGTAGCGGAAGGCGCTCAGGAGGTGGTCGTCGAGCAGAGCGAGAATCGATGTGCGCAGGAGAGGGGCGAGCGGGCGCGGGTACCAGGAGGCCATCAGTGCGAGGGTGGCGTCGGAGACACGGCGGGCGTTCTCGTCCCAGTCGAAGTGGGCCTCTTCGTAGGCGTCGAGGCAGGCCTCGAACTCCTCGTAGGACTCGGGGACGTCCCTGATGCCCATGTACCGTCCCAGCGTGCGGTAGTGGACCGCGGCGGCGACGGTCTCGTGGCGCGACAGCCGGCGCCATCCGTACGCGTCGATCCACCGCTTGGGCATCACGACGAAGGTGCACAGCACGTACCGCATGTCGTCCTGGGAGATGTCGTAGCCGCGGTGCATCTGGTTGATGCGGCGGATCGCCGTGTCGGCCTGTGGGCTGCCGAAGCCGGGCTCCACGACGGCGTCCAGGAGCAGGGTGGTGTCGTCGTAGCGCTTCTGGGGCCGCCGGGTGAGTTCCGCCGTCTCGGCGAGCAGCCCCCCGATGCCGGGTACGGCATAGGTGCGGTACAGAGCCAGTTCAAGGGATCGGGTGAAGTCCCAGGGGAACTCGTAGGCCGCGCTGAGCCGGTAGATCTCGGAAGCGTCCTTCTCGGGGTCCATCCGCCGGATCTGTTCGAGCCGCTGGAAGCGCTTCACCGTAGCGCCCCCCTTCTGCCGCCGGAAGTCCAACTCTACGTTGAACAGCAGGAGATGACAGGTCGGCCAGGGCAACCACGCAGGGGGAAGGTGGTCAGCATGTGGGGCAGGGTGCGCAAGTCCTGTGCGAGATTCCTCAACGCCGTTCGCGCGGACATCGGCGACGGCCGGGACAAACGTACACACAATCTTTTCGAAGCCGCGGCGGCGTATGTCTCGGCGTGCGCGGAGGACGACCAGGACCGGATCGAGGAGGCAGCAGGCTGGGTGTCGCCGGAGGCGCTGTCCTTCGGGGTCAACGAGCTGGCGTGCCGTGCGGTCATCGCGCTGGCGCGGGAGCGCGACGAGTCGCCGGGAACGGTGGCCCGCGCGCTTCTGGGCCTCCCGGCGGCCTGAGGCGTCGGGTCAGAAGCGGTCGATTCGCCCCGTCCAGCCGGAAAACTGCAGCTCCGGGTGTGCTTGTGAGTCGTGACAAGCTGCTTCCGCTCGCACTAGGGTGCGCGCGATCGGATGAATCGATGGGGAGGCTGGGATGGCCGGGACGGACGAGGACGCCGTCGCCGCCGCGGACGATGCGCTTTATGTGCTGACGGCGGTACTTCTGACGCCGGCGAAGTTCCCGAGCGTGCTGGGCGACGACTATCCGGAAGCCTGCGCGGCGCTCGGCCTCGCGCCGCTTGCCGACGGATACGGCCTGGTGCTCGGCCAGGACGGTGGCGGCGCCCGGTGGACGGTCGTGGTCGACGACGTGTCCCTGGTCGCAGTGGCGATCGCGTCCTGGGACTGCGGGATGGAGTACGACCTCTCGCCGGACGAGCGCTCGGTCGTCGCCGCACTGCCGGGGTGGCCCCTGGCGGTCGCCGTGGCGGCTCCCGGCGTGCCCGAGCCGCACGATCCCGACCCCGAGCTGGCGGACGGTCCGACGCTGACGCCGCCGGACACCAGCAGGTGGGGGCCGGCTCAGCGGCGCCTGGGTGCCGACGAGATCGCGCTGCAGTGGACGCTGTGGCGGGAGCAGATCGACGACGACGCCTTCTCGACCGCGGACGGGGCTTCCGATGCCGCGGAGGCCGCGGGGAAGGAAGACGCTTCGGCCGCGGCGGGCGAGCCGGCGGACGGGCAGCCGGGGCACGGCGGGATCCGGCGGGTACTCGCCGAGGCGCGCGCGTATGTGGACACTCCGCCGCCCCTCGGCCGGGTCCGGTCCTCGTTCGCCCCGGGCGACGCGCGGACCCTGCGTGCCGACGGTCCGGGGTGGTCGCTCGTCGCCCGGACCGACGACATCGCGTTCGTCCTGCTCGACGCGGAGCCCGGCGAGGTGTTGCCGGTCGGCCGCGGGCCGGAGCTGCCGGGTCTGCTGGAGGCGCTCGACAAGATGGCCGTGCGGCCCAGTTGAGGCAGCGCGGACCCGCGCCTCGGCAGGCGCTGCCTGGGCGGGGGCCCGGGGCCGCGCCTCCCGGGAGCTGACGGGCCCGTAGGCCTGCACCTGGGCACGGCACGTCGGCGAACAGGACCTCCTTCCGAGGTGCGGACTCTTCCCGGGGCGGGCGGCCGGGCGTGAGGCGGTCGGGGGCAGGTGCTGCGACGGCACGCCGCCGATCGTCGTCGCTCACCGTGAAGCGTGCACCGGCCGCAAGGGGTCGATCTCCTTCCCTCGCACGGCACTTCACCCGCGGCCCCTGTACTGAGCCGCCATGTGGCGGGCGCGTTCCATGTGGTCCCGGCCCATGGATGCCGTGGAGGCCGGACCGCACGATGGGGCAGCCGTCGGCGCCCGCTCGTCTGTGGGCGCCGTTCCCTGCCGTCCTGTCCCGGAGGTCCGTCATGCGTCCGTCCCGCGGTGTTCCGCTCGCTGCCGCCGCCCTGGTGGCAGCGGCCCTCACCTGGCCGGCTCCCGCCCAGGCCACGGCAGTCGGTGGGGGCCACTGTGTCCACCAGGAGCGGGTGCACGTGCCGGGCGCCGCCTTCCAGCAGAGCGCCTGTCTGCCCGACCTGACCACGAGCGGGCTCGCCGGCACTCCGTACACCGACCTGGCTGATCAGACGGGACTGACGGCCAAGGCGACCCGCACCCCGTCCGGGGTGCCGGGGGTGCAGATCGACGGCTACTTCCCGGACTCCTCGCACTTCAACACCACCCACGGCTGGCGGCACGACGCGCAGTTCGTGATCCGGTTGCCCGACCACTGGAACGGCGGCCTGGTGGTGACCGGCGCTCCCGGCACACGCAGGCAGTACGCGACGGACACGGCGATCTCCGACCAGGTGATCGCCCAGGGATACGCGTACGCGGCGACCGACAAGGGCAACAGCGGTGCCGACTTCTACCGCGACGGATCCCGGCCCGGTGACGCGGTCGCCGAGTGGAACGCGCGGACCACCCAGCTCACCCGGGCGGCCGGGCGCGCGGTGGCCCAGCGGTACGGGCACGCCCCGCGCCGCACGTACATGACCGGCATCTCCAACGGCGGTTATCTCACCCGCTGGCAGTTGGAGAACCATCCGGAGCTGTACGACGGCGGCGTGGACTGGGAGGGCGCGCTGTGGACCGCGGACGGCCCCAGCCTGCTCACCTCGCTGCCGACGGCGGTGGCACGGATGCTGGGCTCGGCGCGCGACGAGGACCTGTATGCGGTGGGCTTCGCGCGCGGCTCGGAGTTTCTGTGGCCGTACCACGAGAAGGCGTACTGGGGCGTCACACAGAAGATCTACCGCGCCGAGTTCGACCCGACGTACGACCCCGGCTGCCCCGGCCCGTCCGCCGGCGGCACCGTGGAGCAGATCCTGTCGCCCTGCCCCGCGGACGCGGTGTACGACTATGCGTCGCGGCCGCCGTCCGTCCATCGCGCCGTGGCCCGCGTGGCACTCACGGGGCGCATCGGAAGGCCGCTGATCACGCTGCACGGCGACCTGGACGCGCTGCTGCCCAAGGCCGCCGACTCGGATGTGTACACGCGCATGGTCGCCGCGCGAGGCCGGGGTGCGCTGCACCGCTACTACACGATCCAGGGCGGCACGCACGTCGACGGGTTGTACGACACCTATCCGGACCGGCTGCGGCCGATCCTGCCCTGCTACCGCTCCGCGTTCGACGCGCTGGTCTCCTGGGTGGAGACGGGCGCGCAGCCGCCCGCGGACCATACCGTCGCACGGCCCGCGGACGGCGATGTGGTCGACTCCTGCGCGCTGGCCGACCGGGCCGATCCCGTGCGGTAGTGCTTCAGCGGCCGAGCTCCTTGCGGGTGATGCGGCGCAGCCTGCGCCGCTGCGAGGGGTCCAGCGTGAGGTATGCGGCGGTCGGGATTCCGAGGACGATCAGGACCACCGCCCAGAAGGGCAGCCAGATCCACAGGAAGAGCCCGAGCGCCACACCTCCTATGGCGATCTTCGCGTTGTTCGACATGTACGTCGCCTCCTTCGCGGCCTGTGCCGCTCTCTGTCCTGAAAACGGGCCCGCGCCTCCCGCGGTTCCGGAGCTCGACCCTGAGACGTCCCTGAGGTGCGACCCCGACTCGTCCCTGAGAACACTGTCCGTCATTCCGCCCTGAGGGGCTCCCCCACTGCATGCAGGTGACGCAGGGCCTGCCGGTAGGAGTCGACGAGTGCGGTCTCCGCATAGGGAATACCCAACTCCCGGCAGTGGGCGCGCACCAGGGGCTGGGCGAGCCGGAGATGGGGGCGGGGCATGCTGGGGAAGAGGTGGTGCTCGATCTGGTAGTTGAGGCCGCCGAGGAACCAGTCGGTCAGGACGCCGCCGCGGATGTTGCGCGAGGTGAGCACCTGCCGGTGCAGATGGCCCCAGCGCTCTCCGTTCGGGTCGGGCATCTGCATGCCCTTGTGGTTGGGGGCGAAGGCCAGCCCCAGGTGCAGGCCGAAGAGTGCCTGGTGGAGGGCGGCGAACGCGAGGGCCTTGCCCGGGGAGACCACGGTGAGCAGCAGGGTCGCGTAGGCGGCGACATGGGTCACCAGCAGCAGGCCTTCCACGGTGCGCTCACGGGGCGTCTGCCGGCGCAGGTCCTGGAAACCGTGGATCTTCAGGGCAACACCTTCGAGAAGGGTGAGGGGGAAGAAGAGCCAGGCCTGGTTGCGGGTCAGCCAGCGACGGAATCCCGACCGCTGCTCGGCCTGTGCACCGGTGAAGACGAGGACGTCGGCGACGACGTCCGGGTCCTTGTCGATGTGATTGGGGTTGGCGTGGTGGCGGTTGTGCTTGTCGTTCCACCAGGCGTAGCTCATGCCCAGCAGCAGGTTGCCGTGGATCAGGCCGATGACCCGGGCCGCCGATTTGCCGGCGGTTATCTGGGAATGGCCCGCGTCGTGGCCGATGAAGGCCGTGCGGGCACAGAACACGGCGAGCAGCGGTGCCAGGAGCAGCGACCACCAGGAATCACCGGTCAGGACGAGGCCCGTGACGATGCCGGCGAGGGCGAGTGCGTTGGTGGCGATGGTGAGCGCGTACCAGGTGCGGCGCCGGTCCAGGAGTCCCTGGCCCCGGACCATGCGCAGGAGGGGCGCGAACTCGCTTCCGGGCCGTGCGTCACGCGTCCCCCGCAGGGGTTCGGCCAGGGCTGTGGTGGACTCGGGCATGTCCGGTCTCCGGGTCTCTCGGGCAACGGGCTGACCTGAGGAAACGTACGAAGCGACGACCTGTTGCGACCATGACGCCACCACCCGTGTACGCGCGGGGGCCAGCCGGTGGTGCGTCGGGGGGCTGACAACACCCCCGGACGCGGGACGGGCGGGCGGCCGCCCGGCTCTGTCCCGGTGGCCCGCCGATTGCTGTACCCTCGGCGACCCCGACCCCAGTAGTCAAATTTGAGGAATACGGCTTCGCTGTGCAGAGGATCCCTGCGGCAACACCGTCCGAGATCTCCGAACTGGCCCGCTGCTGCGCCGTTTTCGTGCCCGGTGACCCGGCCCGCACCGGCCGGGTCGCCTTCTGGCGGCCCGACCGCAGCGCCCCTCCGCCTCACGCGGCCGGGTCCGCCCAGGATCTGACCGTGGTCCTGCCCGACGGCGACAGCGTCCAGCCGGCCCGGGTTCCCGTCGTCCTGCTGCCGGTACATGCGGCGCTTCCCGTCCTCACGCGTGCGCGTGCCGATGCGCACGCACACCGGGGGTCCGTCTTCTGGGGCTCGGCCGCCGTGCTGGCCCTGCAACTCCTCTCGCGGGGGCTGCTGTTGCCGGGTCTGTCCCCCGGCGATCACGACGCCTGGCGCGTCGGCCCCCTGGCCCCGGACGACGTCGACCGCATCCGCGGGCTGGCCGCGGCGATGCCGCCCGAGGCGCACGCCATCCCGGTGGGCGGTTCCGGGCCGCCGCGGCTGCCCACCCCGGAAGGGCTGCTGCGGGCCTTCCTGGACGCTGTGGCCGACACGCTCCCGCGCTCCCCCGCGGCTTCCCTGGTGACGGGCGGGCCCGCCTACGCGGCACAGGCGCCGCAGCACCTGCCCGGGCAGCGGGCATGGGCCACCGATGTCGCCGCGGGCCACGACGCGGGCGTAAGGCTCTCGCTGCGGATCGAGGTGCCCGGCCTTGCCGAGCTGGCCCAGGAGGATGCCTCGGTGCCGTTCCGGGCCGTGCTGCAGGTGCACAGCGTCAGTGATCCGGCGCTGGTGGCGGACGCGTCCGAAGTGTGGGGCACCTCCGGGGACGGGAGCCGGGGTTTCGGTCCGCGGGCGCGGATGGACGCCCTGCTCGCGCTGCGCCGGGCGGCCCGGTCCTGGCCGCCGCTGACGCCCCTGCTGTCGGCGAGCGTGCCGGACGCCGTCGGACTCGCCGACGAGGAGGTCACCGAACTGCTCGGACCGGGCGCCCGGGACCTCGCCGCCGCCGGAGTCGACGTGCACTGGCCGAAGGAACTGGCCCGGACGCTGACGGCCCGCGCGGTCATCGGCCCGCCGGACGAGGAGCCGGTGGGCGCCCGGGCCGCCTCGGACACGCCGTCGTTCCTGTCCGCCGACGCGCTGCTCGCCTTCAACTGGCGGTTCGCACTGGGCGGCGAGCAGCTCACACGCGCGGAGCTGGACCGGCTCGCCGAGGCCGACCGGCCCGTCGTGCGTCTGCGCGGCCAATGGGTCCTCATCGACCCCCAGCAGGCGCGCCGCGCCCGCGCCCGGCAGGACCGCAAGGTCACGCCCATCGACGCGCTCGGAGCGGCGCTGACGGGCTCGACGGAGGTCGACGGCCGCCGGGTCGACGTACAGCCCACGGGGTGGCTGGCGGCCCTGCGGGAGCGGCTCGCGGCCCCGGAGGGGCAGGAGCCGGTCGCACAGCCCGCCGCTCTCGCGGCCACCCTGCGTGACTACCAGCGCCGAGGCCTGAGTTGGCTGGCCCGGATGACCTCCCTGGGCCTGGGCTGCTGCCTGGCCGACGACATGGGACTCGGCAAGACGATCACGTTGATCGCACTGCACCTGCACCGGCAGAGCGAGGCGTCGACGGCCGGTCCCACCCTCGTGGTGTGCCCGACGTCGCTGATGGGCAACTGGCAGCGCGAGATCGAGAGGTTCGCGCCCGGCACGCCCGTGCGCCGCTTCCACGGGGCGCGGCGCAGCCTGGACGGGGTGGCCGACGGGGAGTTCGTGCTCACCACCTACGGGACGATGCGCCTGGACGCGCGCCGGCTCGGGGAGACGGCGTGGGGCATGGTCGTGGCGGACGAGGCGCAGCACGTGAAGAACCCGTACTCGGCGACCGCGCGGGAGCTGCGTTCCATCGGTGCACGCGCACGCGTGGCGCTCACCGGGACCCCGGTGGAGAACAACCTCTCCGAGCTGTGGGCGATCCTCGACTGGACGACTCCCGGGCTGCTGGGCCGGCTCGGCACCTTCCGCACACGGTACGCGCAGGCCGTCGAGGGCGGCCTGGACCCGGCCGCGGCGGAGCGCCTCGCCCGTCTCGTACGACCGTTCCTGCTGCGGCGCCGGAAGTCGGATCCCGGGATCGCGCCGGAGCTGCCGCCGAAGACCGAGACCGACCGTGCCGTGTCCCTGACCAAGGAACAGACGGGCCTGTACGAGGCGCTGGTGCGCGAGACGCTCGCCGAGATCTCCGCGGCCGACAGCATGGAGCGGCGCGGACTGATCGTGAAGCTGCTGACGGGGCTGAAGCAGATCTGCAACCATCCGGCGCAGTTCCTGAAGGAGGAACGGCCGCGGATCGAGGGTCGTTCGGGGAAGCTGGAGCTGCTGGACGAACTCCTCGGCACCATCCTCGCCGAGGGCGCGAGCGTTCTGGTCTTCACGCAGTACGTGCGCATGGCGCGCCTCATCGAACAGCACCTGACGGTCCGTGGCGTCACCTCGCAGTTCCTGCACGGCGGGACGCCCGTCGCCCAGCGCGAGGCGATGGTGCGGCGCTTCCAGGGCGGTGAGGTCCCCGTCTTCCTGCTGTCGCTGAAGGCCGCGGGCACCGGGCTGAACCTGACGCGGGCCGAGCACGTCGTGCACTACGACCGCTGGTGGAACCCCGCCGTCGAGGCGCAGGCCACCGACCGTGCGTACCGCATCGGCCAGACCCGGCCCGTACAGGTCCACAAGCTGATCGCGGAGGGGACCGTCGAGGACCGCATCGCCGACATGCTCGGCCGCAAGCGGGAATTGGCCGACGCCGTGCTGGGCTCCGGCGAGGCCGCGCTCACGGAGCTGACGGACGCCGAGCTGGCCGATCTGGTGGAACTGCGAGGGAGCACCCGATGAACCGGCACGACCACGACACGGAGCGCACGTTCGCCGCGCTGCCCCCCGCGCACGGGCGGGGCTTCGCGCACACCTGGTGGGGCCAGGCCTGGCTCAAAGCCCTGGAGGACACGGCGCTCGACTCCCAACAGCTCAAGAGCGGCCGCAGACTCGCGCGTTCGGGGGCTGTGGGTGCGGTTTCCGTACGCCCGGGACGTATCACCGCAGTGGTCCGCAGCCGCGACGGCACGCCTCACCGGGCCGATGTCCTGCTGGAGGAGCTGGACGGCGACCAGTGGAGCCGATTCCTGGACATGACGGTCGAGCGGGCCGGACACGTCGCGGCGCTGCTGGACCGCGAGATGCCGCCGCATCTGGTCGAGGACGCGGCGGCCGCGGGCGTCGACCTGCTGCCGGGCATGGGCGATCTGGAGCCGGAGTGCGACTGCGGCGCCTGGGACCACTGCGGGCACACGGCGGCGCTGTGCTACCAGGTGGCGCGGCTGCTGGACCAGGATCCCTTGGTGCTGCTGCTGATCCGCGGCCGGGGCGAACGGGCCCTGCTCGACGACCTCCAGGCCCGCAGCGCCGCACCCGCCCAGGAGCCGACCGGACCGGAGGGTGTGGACGCCGCCGAGGCGTACCGGACCGGCGGCATCCTGCCGCCCCTGCCCGCCCCGCCGGAGCTGCCCACGGAACCCGGGATACCGCCGTCCCTGGACACCGAGGCCCCGCCCGGACCAGGCGTGGACCCGGCCGCCCTGGAGTATCTCGCCGCGCGAACCGCCGCAGAGGCACATCGCCTGCTCGCCGAGGCGCTCCGTGCCCAGGCCGGACAGCAGGCGCAGGAAGAGGAGCTGACGCTCGCCCAGGATGCGGTCCGGCTCGCCGCGGGAGCCGATGAGACGGCCTGGGCGGGCCGGCTGGCCGAGGGGTCGGGACGCGACCGGCAGGGGCTGGCGCGCGCCACGCGCGCGTGGCGCCTCGGAGGGGCGGCCGCGCTGTCCGTGCTGGAGGAGGAGTGGGCCGTCCCGGGCGAGGCTCTCGCACGCGCGCGTGCCGCCCTGGAGTCGGCCTGGGACGAGGACGAGCGACCGTCGCTGCGGGCGAGCGGCAACCGGTGGACGGTCGTCGGCGCACCGGCCCAACTGCGCCTGGGACGGGACGGGCGTTGGTGGCCGTACCGCAAGGAGCGCGGCCGCTGGGTGCCCGCCGGAGCCGCTTGCCAGGATCCGGCGACGGCTCTGGCCTCGGTGGAGCCGGCCCCCGGGGATGAGCTCTCCTGATGGGCTGTGCGGTCGGCTGGGAGGCGGTAGTCGCGTCACCGCGGATGCCGCCTGCAACACCCCTTGCGGACCGGTGGCCGGGCCCACGCGGCTCGGTCACCGGCTGCGATGCGCGCGCTTACGGGGCCATCTCGTACGCGCCGGACAGCGCCTCGACCCGCTGCCAGACCCGCTCCGTGCGTGCCTCGTCGACGACCGGCCGCCTGATCGCACCGAGCGCCCATGCCAGCTGCTGTTCGGTCGCCGAGTCCTTGCCGTGCAGTTCGACGGCGTGCGCGGAGAAGTCCCGTACGAGAACGGCGAAGAGTTCGTCGAGCACGTCCTCGTCGAGGCCGGTCAGGGCGGCCTGCTCCAGGACGAGCTGTCCGTGCACGACGAGGGCGAAGAGCTGACCGACCGCGAGCAGGAGGTCGAGGTCCCGGCTCTGCTCCGCGTCGGGCGCGGCCGTGGCGACGAACTCGCACAGTGCGTCGGCCTGTTCGCGGAAACGGGACACATTCGGCAGATGCGCGTACGTGTCGAAGGCGGGCCGCCAGTCGTGGAAGCGCACCGAGCCGAGGCCGCGGGCCGGGCCCTGCCGGAACAGGAAGTCGTCGTCGGCCGCGTCGAGTCGCGTCGGTACGGCGGGGTAGTCGACCGGGTCGAGGAGGTGGCTGCGCAGGAACTTCAGGATCAGCGCCAGGTTGACGTGGACCGTGCCCTCCAGCTTCGGAAGACCGCGGATCTCCACGGCCGCCTGGGCGAAGTAGTTGTCCTTCTCGAAGCCCTTGGCCGCGATGACGTCCCACATCAGGTCGATGACCTTCTCGCCCTCGGTGGTCACCTTCATCTTCGTCATCGGGTTGAAGAGGAGGTAGCGGCGGTCGTCCGGGCCGGCGGAGCGGAAGTAGTCGACGGCGCGGTCGCTGAACAGCTTCATGCCGACGAGCCTGACGTACGCGTCGGTCAGCTCACGCCGCACATGCGGGAAGGCGGTGACGGGGCGGCCGTAGAGGATGCGGTTGTGGGCGTGGGTGACGGCCTCGTACATCGCGTGCTCGCAGATGCCGATCGAGGCGGTGCACAGGTTGAACTTGCCGACGTTGACGGTGTTGAGGGCGGCGTCGAAGGCGGCGCGGCCGGTGTGCAGGACGTCCTCGGCCGCCACGGGGTAGTCCTCCAGGCGGAACTCGCTGACGTACTTCGAGGAGTCGACGACGTTCTTGACCAGGTGATAGGCCGGGTGACGGCTGTCGGCGGCGAAGAACACATAGCCGTCGGGGCCCTCGACGTCGGTTCGGCGGCCGAAGACGGAGACGAGTCCGGCCGCGTTGCCGTTGCCGATGTAGTACTTGGAGCCGGTGGCGCGGAAGCCGCCGTTGCCGTCGGGCTCGAGCAGCATGTCGGTGGAGTAGATGTCGGCGCCGTGGGCCTTCTCGGACAGGCCGAACGCGAACACCTCGCCCTGGGCGAGGAGTTCAGCGGCGCGGGCGCGGGCGGCGGCGTTGTCGCTCTGCCAGACCGGGCCGAGGCCGAGGATCGTGACCTGCCAGGCGTACCAGTAGTCCAGGCCGTAGAAGCCGAGGATCTCGTTGAGCGCGGCGATCCGGGCGGTGTCCCACCGCTTGTCGGACTCCTTCTCCCCCGCGGCGGACGACGGCGTCAGGAAGGTGGCGAACAGGTTCTCCTTCGCTGCGAAGGAGAGGAAATCGCCGAGCCAGGCGCGGGTCCGGTAGTCCTCGATCAGCCGCCTCTTCCCGCGCTCCTCGAACCAGTCGACGGTGGCGCGCAGCAAGCGGCGCGACTCGGGGTCGAAGTGCGCGGGGTCGTAGGTGCGCGGGTTGAACAGGAGCTGGTCGGCCATGGGATGACGCCTTTCGGCTGGTGGACGGGCGGGAGACGGGAGGTTGGACGGCTGGACGGGCCGGATCCGGGACCGGGAGAAGCGGCGGTTCGGGAGGAGCGGCGGCGATCAGCGGCCGGGACCGAAGCGGGCCAGGGTGGCGAGGACGTCGTCCAGCCAGTCGATCATCATCCGCTCGTACGCGATGCCACCGCGCAGCACGACGTGCTGGAGCTCTCGCTCCGCGTCGGGCGGCGCACCAGGAGCGGCCGCGCCTGCTTCGGATGTGAAGTCGCGCGCTTCTCCTGCGAGGTAGTGCGTCAGCCGGTCCCGGTGCGCCTGGCGGTGCCGCTCCACCTCGCGGACGAGGGCTGCCGGGTCGTCGAAGGCGGCGCCGCGGATCTTCACGGCCAGGTCGTGGCGGACGCTCTCCGGTTCGATCGGATCCTGCAGCCAGGAGGACAGCGCGGCCCTGCCGAGGTCGGCGACGGAGTACTCCTTCTTGTCCGGCCGGCCCTGCTGCGGGACGTCCCGGACGTCGACCCAGCCGTCGTTCTCCATGCGCTTGAGCACGCGGTAGATCTGCTGGTGGGTCGCGGTCCAGAAGTAGCCGATGGACCGCTCGAAGCGCCGGGCCAGCTCGTAGCCGGAACCTGGCTTCTCCAGAAGCGACACCAAGATCGCGTGTTCGAGCGCCATGCCGTCGATCCTTCTATGCAACTCGTTGCATAGCAAGTCTCGCCTGCTCCGATGCGACGCGGCTCACGTCGGCAACGCAGGCCTGAGGAGAGACGCCTCAGGGACAGACATAGGTGAAGCTCGCCTTCGCCTCCATCGGGGCCGGCTGGTGGGCGATCCTCAGGCGGGCGGTCCCCCGGAAGCGGCCCGGACCGCGGACCGTCCAGCGCAGGTGCACCTTGACCCGGCGCTCACCGCGGTCGGCGGTGCGGACGAGCTCCCCCGAGTCCTGACCGTCCGCGCGCAGCCACCGGTAGGTGACGGGGCCGCCGTGCCCGTCGGTGGTGAGGACACCGACCAGGTCGGCCGTCTGACCGCAGTGCAACGGCCCGGCGGGGGCCTGGATCCGGACGGCGACCACCTCCGGAGCGGGGTCCGGGCGCAGCAGCAGCCAGAGCAGGACGGCGGCGACCGCAATGACCGCGGTGCTGACGATCCAGCCCCGTCGTCCGCGCCGCGGGCGGGAAGAGGCAGCAACCGCGGCCTCGGTCCGCCATCGGGCGCGCAGGTCGTCCTGCTCCTCCACCGGAACCCCCGGCCCGAACCGGAGCAGGATCCCGCCTGAGTCCTCCCCTGCCTCCACCGGAGGCAGCACGACACGGTTGCGCTTGCCGAGGACGGTCGCCTGGGCGTCCGCGGCACGGGAACGGTGAGCGCGGCCGACCCTCGTGGGCTGGTCCGCGGCGGCTGAAGGGTGAGATCCGGGGGCGGCCACGGAGGCGCGCGGGTCCGGGAGTGTGGCGGTGTGGGCGTGGTCCGCCGTGGGCGGTTGGCCGACGGTGGCTGAGGGGCGGGACGAAGGGGCGGGGGCGGTAGCGCGCGGTGCGGATTCGGTTGTGTTCGGCGCCGGGCGAGGGTCCGTAGGTGGAGCCGGGCGAGCGGGGGCCACGGCGACGGAGGGTGCCGGGGCCTTCGGCGGCGCGAACTCCGGGGTCGACGCGGCCGCCGCCGCCCGGAGCGCCGTGCGGCGCAGGAAGTCCGCCGGGAGCGCCGCCCGCCCGGCGACCAGCGCGGCCCGGGCCGCCGCCAGCCCCTGCGACTCGGCGGTGGCGGCACAGCGGGCGAACAGGTCCGCCGCGGGTGTTCCGGGCTGCGTCCAGGCGGCACCGAGAGTGCGGGCCAGAGCGGCCCAGGCTGCTGCCCCGCGGCCGGCGTGCGGCGCGTCGCCCGACACCGGTGCGGCGGCCGCGTCGCCCAGCACCGCGCCCGGTTCCGCCTCGGCCAGCAGCGCGACCCCGTCCGGGGCGATGACGACGGTGTGGGGGCCGAGCGGGCCGTGGGGCAGGCCTGCCGTGCGCAGGGCGAGGAGGGTCTGCGCGGTCTCGTTGAGGATGCTGGCCGCGCTGCCCGCGTCCTGGCGGGGGCCGCCTGCCGACGACAGGAGGTCGGCCAGGGTGGGGGCGGGCGGCTGGGCCGTGAGCAGCCACACCTCACCGGCCTCGGCCACCAGGTCGACCGTGCCGAGCAGTCCGGGCAGCCTGAGCTTCGCCGTGGCGAGCACCACGGCCGCCAGGCGCTCGCGTGTGCCCTCGGGCGCCAGCAGGGCGCGGTCGACGCACAGCGCCCCGAGGGTGCGTTCGCCGGACCGGGCGGGGAGCAGGGCGTACCAGGTGCCGTGGGGCGTGTGCCGTGACCAGCCGGACAGGGGCCGGCCGGCCACTGTGGTGGCTGTCGTCATGTCGATCCGTTCTCATGGCGGCGGGGAAGGGCTTCTCGGGTCTCTCGGGAGCCGCGTCAGCAGGGCGGTGCGTCCAGGGAGGCCGTCTGGGGACCGTTCGCTGCCGCCGGGTCGCTGCTGAGCGAGACGTACCAGGTGCCGCGGCAAGGGTGGTTGGAGAAGTCGGCCTCGAAGGTCAGGTCGTACCGCGTACTGCCGGACAGGCTCTGGGACCGGGAGCCATACGAGTCGGCGGGTGTGTCGACGTAGTAGTTCGCGGTGACGGTCAGCGGACCGGTGCCCGTCGTCTCGACCGTCACCGCCGCGATCAGCGTGCCGGGTCTCTGTCCGCGCTGCCAGGAGCCGATGGTGAGGGTGACCGTGCCGGGGGTGGCCGGGCCGGGGGACTCGGCGGTCGGCGTCCCCGCCCGTGCGGTCGTCTTCGTGGACGGCGTGGGCGAGGACGACGGGCTGTCCGAGGGGGTGGTGGTGGGCGAGGTGTCGGCCGTTGGCGGGGCGCTGCTCGCCGAGGTGGACGGAGAGGGTGAAGTGCCGGGTGCCGAGGGTGAGTCGACCGGAGTGGGCGTCGAACTCGCCACCGTCGTCGACGTCTCGTGCGGGCGGCCCGTCGCGTACGTCGCTCCGCCCGCGACGACCGCCAGCGCGGCCACCCCGCCGGTCGCCACCCTCCATCCCCCGCGCTTCAGCCGGCCCAGCAGGGTCAGCGCACTGGCCGGGCTCTCCAGGGTCGCGGTCGTGGTGAACGGGAACAGCAGGGCGAGCAGTGCGGCGAGTTCGGCCAGCCGGCGGCGGCCGCGCTCCTCCCAGTCGGCGCCGTAGCCCTCCGCGGCGGACCGTTCGAGGTCGGCGAGGAACGTCTCGACGCCGGGCCGGTGCGCCGAGTCCTTCGCCAGGCCCGCGCGCAGCAGCGCACGCACCGGCGCGGGTACGTCGTCCAGCGGGGCCGGTGCGCGCAGGTGCTGGAGGCGCAGTGCGGTCATGTCGTCGCCGGGGAACGGGCGCCGGCCGGTCAGGCACTCGAAGAACACCACGGACGCCGCGTAGACGTCGGCCGCCGGGCCGGCGGGCTCGCCGTTCCACTGTTCGGGCGCCATATAAGCGGGCGTGCCCTCGACGTCTGTCTCCCGGCCGCTGCGCACGGCGATGCCGAAGTCGGCGAGCGCGCTGGTGCCGTCCGCGCGGACCAGGACGTTCTCGGGCTTGTAGTCGCGGTGCACGACCCCGGCCGTGTGAGCCGCGCCCAGCCCCAGCAGGGAGCCCTTGAGCAGGACGAGCGCGGCCTCGGGGCCGGTCGCGCCGTGCCGGCGCAGCAGGTGGCGCAGGCTGACGCCGTCCACCGCCTCCATCACGATCGCGGCGCCGTCGCGGGCCTCGACGTACTCGTACAGCCGCACCACGCACGGGTGCCGCAGCTCGCCGAGCAGCCGGGCCTCGGCGCGGAAACGGGCCAGGAACTCCCGGTCCGCGCGCAGGCGTTCGCTCAGGTACTTGACGGCGACGGGGACGCCGGTCGCGGTGTGCCGGGCGAGGACGACCCGGCCGCCGGCTCCTTCGCCGAGCGTCCGGACGGGCGTGTAGCCGGGTACGGCCCAGCCGCCCCCGGCGTGCGTGTCCTGGGTCATGCGGTCCTCTCCACCGGCGCGGGCAGCCCGGCGCCCTCCTGCCGTACGTCCTTCGCGTCCCGTCGGCGCCGTATCAGGCGCAGCAGCCGGCGGGCCGGCGCGGACCACACCGGGAAGGCGACCAGGGCGACCACGGCCGCCTCGATCACCGTGGGCCACGGCTCGGCCAGGCGGCCGTCGAGCAGGTCACCGATGCGGGAGCGCCAGGCCAGCAGGGCCAGGCCGAGGAAGCCGTAGGTGCCCACCACGACCGCGAGGCCGTAGGCGGCGAGACCTGCCTGACGGGGGCCGGGTCGGCTGCCCGCCCGCAGGTCCCGCCACAGGCCCGTGCGGAAGTAGGCGCTCGCCTCCTCGCGCAGCCGGGGCACCCGCAGGGCATCGGTCAGCGCCTGGTAACCGTCCAGCGGCATCAGCGGGTTGAAGTTGTAGAGGGTGTTCAGGTACAGGCCGAAGGCCAGATGGTAGAGGACGGCCGAGGCGGGTCCCGCGGGCAGCAGGGCCGCGCCCGTGGCACACCAGCCGGCCAGCGCCGCCGTGGACAACGGTCCGGACAGCGCCACCACGACCCGCGACCAGCGGGAGCCGAACCACATGTCGCTGGTGTCCACGAACGCGAACGGCATGCCCATCATCAGCAGGAACCCGCCGCGCCTGACCTTGCGGCCGTACGACTTCACGGCCAGCGCGTGCGTGAGCTCGTGGACCAGCAGCGCGCTCACATATCCGGCGGCCAGCAGGACCGGGCCCCATACGCCCGCTCCGCCGAAGTCCAGCAGACGGTTCCGGCCCTGCGCGGCGAAGAACGCGACGAGGCCGCCGGCCACCGACAGCCAGGCCAGCAGCACACCGGTCCGGGTGAACAGCCGCCAGCCGAAAGCCTGGTAGAGCCGCGTCACCAGCCGGTCGAGGCCGGGGACGGACACCTCCAGCTTCAGCAGCGCCCGGTAGACGGCACTCGCCACCCGCCGCCAGCCCTTCGGCCGCTCCTCCTCCGGCCGCCCGGGCAGGCCGCGCAGCAGCCCGGCGTCCGCGAACGCGGCCAGCGCGGACTCGATGCGGGGCAGGGCGAGTTCGCCGTAGCGATCGGCGTAGGCGAAGAGAAGGTCCCGTACGGTGTTCTCGCCGTCGACGGCATGCCACAGGAAGACCTGGCGCTCGTCGAGCTCCAGATAGCGGCCGGTGCGGGTGCTGCTGAGCACCCAGCGGGGGGCGCCGCGTTCGGTGGGGATCTGCTTGAGGGCCCAGCCGGAACGGCGGCGGGGGCGCGCGGTCAGGGGGCCGTTCGCCTCGGGGGCTTCTTCCTGCCCCGCCTGTCCGGCAGTGGGCAAATGGGTCAGCTCGGTGCCGACGACCATCGTGCGCGAGCCGATCCGGGTGTCGCGAGGCTGCTCGAACACCAGGCGTACGTCGCCCACGGACAGCTCGGTGCCGTCGGCGAGGCCGGCCGCGCCTCCGTGCAGGTCGACGCCGCCGACGGCGGTGCCGTTGAAGGAGTCCAGGTCCTCGACCCGGAAGCCCTCAGCAGTGCGGACGATGCGGGCGTGGCGGCGCGAGACGCTGGTGTCGGACAGGACCAGGTCGTTGTCCTCGCCCCGGCCCAGTGTGGTGACCGGGCCGGTCAGCGCGACGAACAGCGTGGGGTCGTCGAGGCCGCGCAGCTGGGGTGCGGCGAACGAGGTCGGTGCGGCGCCCCGGCGCGGGGTGCCGCAGTGCAGGCAGTACGGGAAGTCGCGCCGCACATGGACGCGGCAGACACGGCAGAGCATCCGTTGGCTCAGCCTGCGCCGGAACCGCTGAGGAACGTACCGCCGTTGAAGCCTTCGTCGCCTTCCGCGGCGGGGCCGGAGTCCGGCAGGTGCGTGGCGGCGTTTCCGGGTCCTGAGGCGGGCAGGCCACCTTGGACGATGATGTGGTCACTGTGGTCACCGCCGCCCGAGGCGTGCAGGCCGCCCTGGACGATGATGCCATGGTCACCGCCGTCCGAAGTGGGCAGGCCACCCTGGACGATGATGCGGTTGCCACCGCCGGGCTCACCGAAACCGCCGGGACGCCGACCGACGTTCTCCTCGCTGCCTCCGCCGTTTCCGTCGCCCCCACCGTCACCGCCGCCGTGGCCACCGCCGCCACTGGGGCGGTTGCCGTTCTCGGAGTCGCCGCCACCCTCGCCACCACCGTGGCCACCGCCACCACTGGGACGATTGGAGTTCTCCGAGTCGCCGCCGCCCTCGCCGCCGCCACCGCCGCCGCCTTCGCCACCACCGCCGTGGCCACCGCCACCGCTGGGACGATTGGAGTTCTCCGAGTCGCCGCCGCCCTCGCCGCCGCCGCCACCGCCGCCGCCTTCGCCACCACCGCCGTGGCCACCGCCACCGCTGGGACGATTGGAGTTCTCCGAGTCGCCGCCGCCCTCGCCACCGCCGCCACCACCCTCGCCACCACCACCGTGGCCACCGCCACCACTGGGACGATTGCTGTTCTCCGAGTCGCCACCGCCCTCGCCGCCACCACCGCCGCCGCCTTCGCCTTCGCCGCCGTCACGGTCGTAGATACCGCCGTGACCGAAGTGACCGGCGTCCCCGCCTTCCCCGCCGGCACCGCCGAAGCCGCCGTGACCCCCGAGGTCGCCAAAGCCACCGGAACCGGCGCCGCCGTCCCCGAACCCACCGAAACCGGCGCCGCCGTCACCAAGGCCCTCGCTGCCAAAACCCCCGTCTCCGAAACCGCCGCCCGCGCCGCCGAATCCGCCATCGGCACCGCCACCGAACCCGCCGAAGTCCCCTTCGGAACCACCGAACCCGGCGTCGCCCCCGGCCCCGAAGTCACCGAAGCCCCCCTCGGCGCCACCGCCGACATGCTCCCCGAACCCTCCGAAGTCCCCGAAGTTGCCGGTTTGGTCCAGCCCGCCGGTCACTTCGGCCTGGGAGCGGTCCAGCAGGGAGCCGCCGAGCAGGCTGTGGGTTCCCGGCGCGGCCGGGTGCTCGGCGTGACCTGACAGGTCGTAGCCCTGCTCGGGGGAGGCCGGGGCGCCGGCATCGTGGTCGCCCGAGATCTGCTCCGCCGGAACGGCGTGGGTGGTGGAGGCCTCGTGCGTCACCGCGGCCTCGTGGTCGACCTGGACGGCGGGGTCAGCCGCGACGTCGTGGTGCGCCAGCGCGTGCGCCGCGCTTCCGAAGAACAGGGACGACTTGGACAGCCGTGGGTCGAGAGCGGCCGGTCCCCCGTCGGTGGCGGACTCGACGCGGAGGGAGCGGAGTTCCGCGACCTGGGCGGGCGACAGGCCGAGTCTTCGCGCCACCTCCCCGGTGTCACCGTCGAGTTCGGCACGGAAGGCCGGCTCGACGGCAAGGCGGGTCAGAGCGGCACGGTATGCGTCGTCGGTCATGGTTCGGTCTCCGTCGGTCTGCGGGCAGTGATGCCGATGGCGACGGAGCCGAGGATCCCCCCTGGTCGGCGGCAACTGCCATTTCCGGCCATCCCCGCCGATACCTGCAGGAGACGTTATAGAGCCTTGGCATGGACGGCGCAAGTGCAGCGACCAGGGCAGTTGACGGGCGCCGGGCACCAACCGCGTCCCCGTGCCCACCCATCAGATACGGCCACCGACCCACCGGCCAGCCGACGAAATGGCGAACACCCCGGTCGGTCAGTTGTGCCCCCGCACCTACGACGAACCACCACATGTCCTGCGACGACGACCCAAAGCGCGGTGCCGGCGCCGGTCGGGCGATACCTACCGCGTGGAGCGCGGCATCCGTACGACCGCCGTCCCCGCGGTCAGGTCCACCGTCGTCCTGTTCGGCGGGGCGCCGTCGTCCTCGTTGTCCGGCATGACCAGTGACGACTGCCGTTCCTTCAGCTCATGCTGCTTGCCCGGGGAAAGGCTCGCATGCAGTTGTTCGAATCCGGTCGCCGATATCTGCCCCTGGCGTGCGCTGTTGCGCCACGGCAGCACTCCGGCCCGACCCGCGCGCATCAGCAGCTGGTCGACGAAGGCCAACAGGGTCAGCACGATGACCAGCCCGGGCAGGGTCATGAAGAAGACGATTTGCATGTCCCCAGTATCCGAGCCGAACGTGTGGCCGGTCACCGCCTGAACTCACCTTCCCTGCTTGGACGTTGGCATCGCGTGGTGTCTACTCACGGTGCCGGGCCTCATGTCACGGCAGGTCGAGGTCCCCCAGGGAGGGGATCAGCGATTCGAGGTCGCTCGGGACACTGCTCGGCAGTCCACTGGGCAGTGTCGACGGCAAACGGCTGGGCAGCTTGCTCGGCAGTTCTGTCGGGATGGTCAGGGACGGCGAGGGGGTGCGGCCGGAGCTCGCGCTGGCAGTGTCGGGTGATTTCCTGTCGGGCGAGTCGTCGTGGCCGGAGGCCATCAGGACGACGACGACCACAGCGGCGACCGCCGCGAGGGCGACCAGCAGGACAAAGAGCGGGTTGCGTCGGCGCCCGGGCGGTGGAGGGGGCGGCTGCCCGTCGCCGTAGGTGGGAGGTGGTCCGAACCCGCCGCCCGGTGGCGGGGCGTCACCCGGCGGTCCGGGCGGTTGAGGCGGTACTGGCGGTATGGCCATACCGTCCAGGGTCGCCGCGGATCGGGCAGGCAGCGACCCCCGCTCGGAAGTTGGTACGGCTCCATGCCATGGACCGAACGGTTCCGGGGCATTCCGAGCGGGGATCTGTCGGGCACGCGCGCGTGCGCATACAGATCAAGTACGCATGCGCACGCGTACGCGTGCCGTTCAGCCGCGAGCCCCCAGCAGATGGTCCATGGCCAGCTGGTCGAGGTGCTCGAAGGCCATCCCGCGCGCGGCGGTCGCCTCGACGTCGAACTCCTCGAAGGCACTGCGGTCGGCGAGCAGGGACTGCAGTCCGTCCGCAGCGGTCGGCTGGGCGAGCTGGTCAAGGCGCGAGGCGCGCAGGGCCTCCTGGACCTCCGGGTCGGCGCGGAAGGCGGCCGCGCGCTCCTTGAGGATGAGGTAGTTGCGCATGCAGCCGGCGGCCGAGGCCCACACGCCGTCGAGGTCCTCGGTCCGCGGCGGCTTGAAGTCGAAGTGCTTCGGGCCCGCGTAACCGGCACTCTCCAGGAGGTCGACCAGCCAGAACGCGGCGCGCAGGTCGCCGGCGCCGAAGCGCAGGTCCTGGTCGTACTTGATGCCGGACTGGCCGTTGAGGTCGATGTGGAAGAGCTTGCCCGCCCACAGGGCCTGCGCGATGCCGTGCGGGAAGTTCAGTCCCGCCATCTGCTCGTGACCGACCTCGGGGTTGACGCCGTACAGCTCCGGGCGCTCCAGGCGCTCGATGAAGGCGAGGGCGTGGCCGACGGTGGGCAGCAGGATGTCGCCGCGGGGCTCGTTCGGCTTGGGTTCGATGGCGAACTTCAGGTCGTAGCCCTGGGAGGTGACGTACTCGCCGAGGAGGTCGAAGGCCTCCTTCATGCGGTCGAGGGCGACGCGTACGTCCTTGGCGGCGCCGGACTCGGCGCCCTCGCGGCCGCCCCAGGCGACGTAGGTCTTGGCGCCGAGCTCGGCCGCGAGGTCGATGTTGCGGATGGTCTTGCGCAGGGCGTAGCGGCGCACCTCGCGGTCGTTCGCGGTGAACGCGCCGTCCTTGAAGACGGGGTGGGTGAAGAGGTTGGTGGTGGCCATCGGCACGGTCATGCCGGTCGTGTCGAGGGCCTGGCGGAAGCGCTTGATGTGCGACTCGCGCTCGGTGTCGGAGGACCCGAAGGGGATCAGGTCGTCGTCGTGGAAGGTGACCCCGTAGGCGCCGAGCTCGCTCAGGCGCTGCACCGTCTCGACCGGGTCGAGGGCACGCCGCGTGGCGTCGCCGAACGGGTCCCTTCCCTGCCAGCCGACGGTCCACAGGCCGAAGGTGAACCTGTCCTCGGGGGTGGGCTGGTAGCTCATGCCGCGGCTCCTTGCTCGTTTGCGACCGTTGCCTTGCGACTATTTCGTCATGGCGGTTTACAAATTAGTATGCGGACGCATCCCTGGGAAGGGACAAGATGTCCCCGAAGGGGTGAGGTTCCGGGTCGCCATGGCCCGGGAACCCTCGAATCAGCAGGTCAGAGCCGCAGAGCCGCGGAAAAAGGGAGAGCCCGATGTCAGCAGCCGAGGGTCCGCTCGTCGTCGGCGTGGACACGTCCACCCAGTCCACCAAGGCGCTCGTCGTCGACGCGGCCACCGGTCAGGTCGTCGCGAGCGGCCAGGCACCGCACACCGTCTCCTCCGGGGCCGGCCGCGAGAGCGACCCGCGCCAGTGGTGGGACGCCCTGTGCCAGGCGCTCAAGCAGTGCGGCGACGCGGCGCACGAGGCCGCCGCCGTCTCGATCGGCGGGCAGCAGCACGGCCTGGTCACACTGGACGAGCGGGGCGAGCCGGTGCGTCCGGCGCTGCTGTGGAACGACGTGCGCTCGGCGCCGCAGGCCCGCCGATTGATCGAGGAGCTGGGCGGCCCGAAGGCCTGGGCGGAGCGCACCGGCAGCGTGCCCGGCCCGTCCTTCACGGTCACCAAATGGGCCTGGCTGGCGGAGAACGAGCCGGAGGCGGTCCGCGCGACCAGGGCGGTGCGCCTGCCCCACGACTACCTCACCGAGCGGCTGACCGGGCAGGGCACGACCGACCGCGGCGATGTCTCCGGCACCGGCTGGTGGGCTTCGGGCACGGAATCCTACGACGAGGAGACCCTCGCGCACGTGGGGCTCGATCCCGCGCTGCTGCCCCGTGTGGTCCGGCCCGGCGAGGTGGCCGGCACCGTGCGCGACAGCCACGACCTGCCGTTCTCCAAGGGCACCCTGGTCGCTCCGGGGACGGGTGACAATGCCGCCGCGGCGCTCGGCCTCGGGCTGCGTCCCGGCACCCCGGTGCTCAGTCTGGGCACGTCGGGCACGGTGTACGCGGTCTCCAAGCGGCGCCCGGCCGACCCGACCGGCACGGTGGCGGGCTTCGCCGACGCCCACGGCGACTGGCTGCCGCTGGCCTGCACCCTGAACTGCACGCTCGCCGTGGACCGCGTGGCGGCGCTGCTGGGCCTGGACCGCGAGGCCGTCGAGCCGACCACCGCCGTCACGCTGCTGCCCTACCTGGACGGCGAGCGCACCCCCAACCTGCCCTGCGCCTCCGGTCTGCTGCACGGACTGCGGCACGACACCACCGGCGGCCAGCTCCTGCAGGCCGCCTACGACGGGGCCGTGCACTCCCTGCTCGGCGCGCTGGACCTGGTCCTCGACCAGGACGCGGACCGTTCGGTCCCGCTGCTGTTGATCGGTGGCGGCGCCCGGGGCACGGCCTGGCAGCAGACCGTACGCCGTCTGTCGGGCCGCCCGGTCCAGGTGCCCCAGGCCAAGGAGCTGGTCGCACTGGGCGCCGCGGCGCAGGCGGCGGGCCTGCTGACCGGGGAGGATCCGGCCGCGGTCGCCCGGCGCTGGAACACCGCCGCGGGCCCGGTGCTCGATGCCGTGGAGCGGGACGAGGCAACGCTGGCGAGGATCGCCGGGGTACTCTCCGACGCGGCCCCGCTGCTGGAGCGGAGCACCGACAGCTGAGGACGGGGGCATGACCGCACCGCTGCACGAGGCCCACCCGACCGGCCCGGGTCGGGTGCTGCCCGACACCCAGCAGGGCATGCGCCGCCGCAATCTGGCCCGGGTGATGCACACGGTCAGCGCCGAGGGACCGCTCTCCCGTGCCGCCGTGGCCTCGCGCATCGGCCTGACCCGGGCGGCGGTGTCGACCCTCGTCGACGAGCTCATACGCACCGGACTGCTGGAGGAGCTGGGCCCCGAGCGGCCCGGACGGGTGGGCCGTCCCGGCTCGGCACTCGCCGTCAGCGGGCACGGCCCCGCCGGCATCGGCGCCGAGATCGGCGTGGACCACCTCGCGGTCTGCGCGGTCGACCTGCGCGGGCAGGTGCGCGCGCGTGCCGTGCGGCACGGCGCCAACCGCGGCCGCCTGCCCGAGCCGGTGATCGAGGAACTCACCGGGCTGGTACGTCGGGTGGTCGCCGAGGCGGAGCGCGAGGGGCTGTGGCCCGCCGGCCTCGCGGTGGCGGTGCCGGGTCTGGTGGCGCGCGACGCCCGCACCGTCGTACGCGCCCCGAACCTCGACTGGCACGACACCGACATCGGGGCGCTGCTGCCCACCGACATCCCGCTGGCCGTCGACAACGAGGCCAACTTCGGTGCGCTCGCCGAACTCTGGCTCGGCGAGCGCACCCCGCACGACTTCCTGCACGTGTCGGCGGAGATCGGTATCGGCGCGGCGGTCGTCGTGGCCGGGGGTCTGCTGCGCGGGACACGTGGTTTCGCGGGCGAGTTGGGGCATGTGCCGGTGCAGCCGGAGGGGCCCGCGTGCCCGTGCGGCGGGCGCGGCTGTCTGGAGCAGTACGCCGGTGAGGAGGCGGTGCTGCGTGCGGCGGGCCTGGAGCCGGGCGAGGACCGGGTCGGGCTGCTGGCGGGCCGTGCCGCAGAGGGCGACGACGCGGTACGGGGCGCGCTGCGCGACGCGGGCAGGGCGCTCGGCATCGCGCTGACCGGGGCGGTCAACCTGCTGGACCCCGACAGCGTGGTGCTGGGCGGCGCGCTGGCCGGGCTCGCGCCCTGGCTGCTGCCCTCGCTGGAGGCCGAGTTGGACCGGCGCACCGCCGGCCCGGCCTGCCCGGTGTCCGTGTCGCGGCTGGGCCCGGAGGGGCCGCTGCTCGGCGCGGCGCACTCGGTGGTGCGGGCGGTTCTTGACGACCCCGCGGCGGTGGCCGAAAGGGCCTGACCGCGGTACCCGCGGCGGTGGCCGAACGGATCTGATCCCGGCACCCGCCCTGTTGTTCCCGATGAGCACCCTGCGCCCGCCTAGGCTTTCCCCGGCACCGGCACGACCCGAGGAGCGCAACCGTGTTCGACCCCGCAGCGGAGCACCCGTACCCCGACAGCCACCGGCCGGCTGCACCGCCCGCACCGCACCCACTGCTCGCGCCCGTACTCGGTCTGCTGGGCATCTGGCGGGGACGGGGCGAGGGCGGCTACCCGACGCTCGACGGGGACTTCGCGTACGGGCAGGAGGTCGTCTTCAGTCATGACGGGCGCCCCTTCCTCCGCTACGAGGCCCGGGCCTGGCTGCTCGATGCCGACGGCGCGCCGCTGCGTCCGGCGGCCCGGGAGAGCGGCTGGTGGCGGCTTCAGCCCGAGGGCCGGGTGGAGGCGCTGATCACCCAGCCCACGGGGATCGCGGAGATCGCCGTCGGTCAGGCGGGCGAGGGCGCGGTGGACCTCTCCACCCACGACGTGGCCCTCACCCCCACCGCGAAGGAGGTCACCGCCACCCGCCGCCGCTACACCCTCGCCGACGAGGACACCCTCACCTTCGCCTTCGACCTCGCGGCGGTCGGCCGGCCGTTGCAGCACCACCTCTCGGCAAGCCTGCGGCGTACGCGATAGATCGCTCCCAGCCGCTCGGCTTCACCCTTGCGGGTGACCGGGTTTTCCACATTTCCGCCGTCGTCCACCGAAGCACGCTGCGCCCTTCTGCCCAACTCGCAAGCGCCGTACCGTGATTCACGCGAGGCCCTCCCGCCGGGTCGGGCGGTGTCGGGCAAGTCGGCGTGGATTGAGGGGGATTCACATGTCGGGGGATGGGGCGGCGGACGCAGGTCTCAGGCGCGACGCGATCGGGCTGCGCGAAGTGCTGTTCCAGAGCATCACGGCCATGGCGCCGGCCGCAGCCGTCGCCGCGTCCATTCCGTCGGGTGCGGCCTTCGCCGGCGGGTCTCTGCCGCTGGCCGTGCTGATCGCGCTGGTGGCCTGTCTGTTCACGGCGTCCTGCGTGGCCGAGCTGGCGCGTGAGCTGCCGGCGGCGGGCTCGGTGTCGACGTATGCGGCGCAGGGACTGCATCCGGCGGTCGGCTTCCTCGTCGGCTGGGGCTATGTGTTCGTGGAGGCGCTGGTGCCGCCGCTGCTCCTCCTGCAGCTCGGCTTCACCACGGCGGGCACACTGCACCAGGAGTGGTCCTCGTATCCGGCGGACCTGTGGTGGCCCTGGGCGCTCGCGGGTGCGGCGACCATCGCGGCCGCGGGGTACTTCGGGGTGCGTGCCTCGGCCCGCTTCGGCACTGTCCTGGGCGTCTTCGAGGTCCTGGTCCTCCTGGTGTTCGCGGTCTGGCTGATCGGCAGAGCGGGAGCGGCCAACACCCTTACGGTGTTCGGCACTTCACACACGGCCGAGGGCTACCAGGGATTCAGCGGGGTCTTCGCCGGGTCGGTGTACACGGTGCTGGCCTTCGCCGGGTTCGAGGCCGCGGCGCCGCTCGCCGAGGAGACGCGCAACCCGCGCCGCACGATGCACCGGGCGGTGCTCGGCGCGGCGCTCGGGATCGGCCTGTTCTACGTGGTCACCACCTACGCCATGACGGTGTACTTCGGGCCGGACCGGTTCGCGAAGTTCGGGGCCTCCGGCGCCGCGTCCTGGGAGGGGGTGGCACAGGCGTCGTTCGGCCTGTTCTGGGTGCTGGTGTTCCTGGCCGTGGTGAACTCGACGATCGCCAACGCCAACGCCTGCGCCAACGTCTCCACCCGGACGGCCTTCGCCCTGGCCCGTGTCGGCGTCCTGCCCCGCCTCTTCACCGCCCTTCACCCCAGATACCGCTCGCCCGTCGCCGGGATCGCCGTGCAGACCGTCGTGGCGGTCGGTGCCGCGCTGGGGCTCGGCTTCGGCTACGACCCGGTGACGGCCTTCCTGCTGCTCGCCACGGTGATCGTCACGGTCGTGATCGGTGTCTACATCGTCGTCAACCTCGCCTGCGCCGGCTATTTCCTGCGCCGCAGACGGGAGTTGCTCAAACCGGTACGGCATCTGCTGCTGCCGCTGCTCGGCATCCTCGCTTTCGTGCCCGCGCTGCTGACCGCGGCCGGCCTGCCCGTCTTCGACTTCGTCACCGAGCTGACCGCACCGGTGTCCTACGCCGGACCGATCGTCGCCGTGTGGATGGCTGCCGGCGTCCTGGTACTGGTGGTGCTGATGCGGCGGCATCCCGAGCGGATGTCCGAGACCGCCCGCGTCCACCTCGACGACCCCTCCCCCACCCATCCTGCACAGAACGGAGCAGCACGCCCATGAGCGACCCCCGCATCCTGACCGTCCGGCCCCGGCCGGGCGAGTACGCCTGGACGTTCGGCGGCGCACCGCCCGTGGCACGCATCGCTCCCGGCACCGTCCTGGACCTGTACACCGAGGACTGCTTCGCCGGGCGGGTGCGCTCCGAGAAGGACCTGGTGTCCGAGGTGTGCGAGTTCCCCTTCCTCAATCCGCAGACCGGGCCGTTCCACGTCGAGGGGGCCCAGCCGGGTGACACCGTCGCCGTGCACTTCGTGTCCGTCGAACCGGCCCGCGACTGGGCCGCGTCGACCACGGTCCCGCTGTTCGGAGCGCTCACCTCCACGCACACCACGGCCACACTGCAGCCGCCGCTGCCGGAGACGGTGTGGATCTGGCAGCTCGACCGTGCCCGGCGCACGGCGCTGTTCCGGGCGCATGACAGCGACATCGAGGCCGAGCTGCCCATGGACCCGATGCACGGCACCGTGGGCGTGGCCCCCGCCAATCTCGAGGTCCGTTCGGCCCTGGTGCCCGACGCGCACGGCGGCAACATGGACACGCCCGAGATGCGGGCCGGCGTGACCTGCTACCTCGGGGTGAATGTGGAGGGCGCGCTGCTCAGCCTCGGCGACGGGCATGCGCGGCAGGGCGAGGGCGAGACCTGCGGGGTAGCCGTCGAGTGCGCGATGAACACCGTGGTGATCGTGGAACTCCTCAAGGGGCTCGCCACGCCCTGGCCGCGCATCGAGTCGGACACGCACATCATCTCGACGGGCTCGGCCCGCCCGCTGGAGGACGCCTTCCGGATATCGCAGCTCGACCTGGTGCAGTGGCTGGTGCGCGACTACGGCTTCAGTGAGCTGGACGCCTACCAGTTCGCGACCCAGGCGGTCGAGTCACCGCTGGCCAATGTGTGCGACACCAACTACACCTGCGTGGCCAAGATCCGCAAACAGTGGCTGCCCGCGCGCGAGACTCATCGCGGCGTGCACGCACAGCTGCGCGAGATCGCGACGACTTTGCGGGGCTGAGCCTCCCCCACGGATCGAAAGGCACGGCTTCATGGAACGGGCAGGACCCAGTACATCCAGACGGCGGTTCCTGAAGGGCGCCGCCCTGGCCGCCGTCCCGTACGCGTCGCTTCACGACGCGCGGGCCGGGGCACAGGACCAGACCGTCGACTACCCGGGCGCCGAGTGGCAGCCGGCGAGCAGGTCCAACTACACGGCGTCGGACCGCCCCGCGTCCTATCCCCTCGACTGCGTGATCATCCATGTCACGCAGGAGACGTACGCCAAGACGCTCACCATCTTCCGTAACCCGGAGAAGAAGGTGACCGCGCACTACCTGGTGCGCTCGGCGGACGGGCATGTGGCGCAGTGCGTGCGGGAGGCCGACATCGCCTGGCATGCGGGCGACTGGAACTACAACACGCGCAGCATCGGTATCGAACACGAGGGCTGGGTGGACCGGCCCGCATTCTTCACCGACGCCCTGTACGGACAGTCGGCCAGACTCACCGCGGCGATCTGCACCAAGTACGGCATCCCGAAGGACCGGGACCACATCATCGGGCACTACGAGGTGCCGGGGACGGACCACACCGACCCCGGGCCCCACTGGGACTGGACGCGCTACATGAGGCTCGTCGGCCTCGGCTGACCGCCGCGGGAGAGGGTTGGCCCCGGCGGAGGGACCGTTGGGCCGGGTGGGCGGGCCGTCATTCGGGTGGCCTGGTCGAAACGGTTGTCGGCGCGGGCACCGGGAGTGACGATGTCCTCAGCCGCAACACCTTTCGGGGAGGCCGAGTTGACCGATCCGTGGGTGGCCCTGGAGCCGGGGGCCGACCCTGCCGAGCATGCGCGGATGCTGCGTCGCGCGCACGAGACGTTCACCGAGGCGGGCACGGTGACGCGTCCGGTGCGTGCGGTGGTGGCCGAGTCGTGGCGGCGCTCCGCCCGGGCCGGCGTGGGGCCCGACGGCACGGCGAGCGTGGAGCTGGCGGACGGAGACCTCGGCGCCTATCGGGCCGAGCATCCGCTGGCGCGGGTGATGCCACTGTTCCGTGAGCTGATGGGGACGTTCGCGGCCGACGGGGAGCATCTGCTCGCGGTGTGCGACGCCAACGGCAGGCTGCTGTGGGTCGAGGGGCACCCGGCCACCCGGCGGGACGCGGGGCGGATGAACTTCGTTCCGGGTGCCCGCTGGGCGGAGACGGCGATGGGCACCAACGCGCCGGGGACCGCGGTCGCAGTCGACCGGCCGGTGCAGGTCTTCGCGGCCGAGCACTTCATCCGGCAGGTGCAGCCCTGGACGTGTGCGGCGGCTCCGGTGCACGATCCGCGCACCGGGCGGGTGCTCGGCGCCGTGGACATCACCGGCGGTGACGGTCTCGCGCATCCGCACAGCCTGGGCTTCGTACAGGCGGTCGCACGCGCCGCCGAGTCCCAGCTGGCGCTGCTCACCCCGGAGCGGCCCGCCGCCGACGTCCCCGAGCTGACGGCGCTGGGCCGGGACGAGGCGCACCTTCTCACCGGCAGGCGCAGGCTCAGACTCAGCCGCCGGCACAGCGAGATCCTCGTCCTGCTGGCCCGTCACCCGGAGGGACTGACCGGAGACGAGCTGCTGTGCGCTCTGTACGAGGACGAGTCGGTGACGCCGGTGACGCTCCGCGCCGAACTGGCCAGGCTGCGCAGGCTCCTGGGCCCGGGGCTGCTGGCCTCGCGGCCCTACCGGCTGACCGTGCCCGTCGAGTGCGACGTGGCGGTCGTCGAGCGGCGCCTGGAGACCGGCGCGGTCACGGCGGCCGCGACGGCGTACGCGGGTCCGCTGCTGCCCGGCTCCCAGGCCCCGGCGGTGGTGCGGCTCAGGCACCGGCTCGCCGACGCCCTGCGCACGGCGCTGATCGCCCGCCGCGACCCCGACCTGCTGGCCGACTGGGCGCACGCGCCGTGGGGCGAGGACGACCTCGACGTGTGGCGCGCTCTCGCCGCGGTCCGGCCGACGGCGACGGTCAGAGCCCGACTGGCCGCACTGGAGGGTGAGTTGACGGCACCGATCGGCGGAGAACCACGCCGCCGCAGCACTGCCGGCCCACGGCGGTGACCACCCGCCCCGACAGCCACCCGAGGCCGCCTCGGCACACTGAGAACGAACCGGCCACACCGAGCGCCGAGGAACCACGGTGCCGTAGCACTCCCAACCCCCGGCGCTGACCACCGCCACGCCAACCGCCCAAGCCGCCTGAGCTCGCCTGCGAGCCCGCCGCACCGGCCGCCAGGGAGTCGCATCGGCGTAGCCCGGCGTGGATCCCCCGGTGCTCGCGGCAACGTAGTTGCAACGTCGCCGTGCCTAGCCTCCCGACGGGAGCTGCCCAACGGCGGGCAGCGCTTCGAGGGAGGCAGACCAGCATGACCCGTTACGCGGCGCCCGGCACCGAGGGCGCGATCGTCTCCTACCAGGCGCGCTATGACCACTTCATCGGGGGCGAGTACGTGCCGCCGGCCCGCGGGCAGTACTTCGAGAACCCGTCGCCGGTGAACGGGCGGCCGTTCACGGAGATCGCGCGCGGCACGGCGGAGGACGTGGAGCGGGCGCTGGACGCGGCGCACGCGGCAGCCCCCGGGTGGGGCCGCACGTCGGTGACCGAACGCTCCGGCATCCTGCTGAAGATCGCCGACCGGATGGAGGCGAACCTGGAGAAGCTGGCGGTCGCCGAGAGCTGGGAGAACGGCAAGCCGGTACGTGAGACGCTGGCCGCCGACATCCCCCTCGCCATCGACCACTTCCGCTACTTCGCGGGTGCGATCCGTGCGCAGGAGGGCTCACTCGGCGAGGTCGACGACGACACGGTGGCGTACCACTTCCACGAGCCGCTCGGCGTCGTCGCGCAGATCATCCCGTGGAACTTCCCGATCCTGATGGCGGTGTGGAAGCTCGCCCCGGCCCTCGCCGCGGGCAATGCGGTCGTCATCAAGCCCGCCGAGCAGACCCCGGCCTCGATCCACTACTGGATGAGCCTGATCGCGGACCTGCTGCCGCCGGGTGTGGTGAACATCGTCAACGGCTTCGGCGTGGAGGCGGGCAAACCGCTCGCGTCCAGCCCGCGGGTGGCGAAGGTGGCGTTCACCGGTGAGACCACGACGGGGCGGCTGATCATGCAGTACGCCTCGGAGAACATCAAGCCGGTCACCCTGGAGCTCGGCGGCAAGTCGCCCAACATCTTCTTCGACGACGTCTGGGCGCACAACGACGACTTCCGGGACAAGGCCCTCGAGGGCTTCACCATGTTCGCGCTCAACCAGGGCGAGGTGTGCACCTGTCCGTCCCGGGCGCTCGTGCAGCGCGGCAACTACGCCGAGTTCCTCGAGGCGGCGGTCGCCCGCACCGAGCTGATCAAGCCCGGTCACCCCCTCGACACCGACACGATGATCGGCGCCCAGGCCTCCAACGACCAGTTGGAGAAGATCCTCTCGTACCTCGACATCGGCCGTCAGGAAGGCGCCCGGGTCCTCACGGGCGGTGAACGCATCGAGTACGACGGCGAGTTGAAGGGCGGCTACTACGTCCAGCCCACCATCTTCGAGGGCGACAACCGCATGCGGATCTTCCAGGAGGAGATCTTCGGCCCGGTCGTCTCCGTGACGTCCTTCGACGACTTCGACGACGCCATCAAGATCGCCAACGACACGCTGTACGGCCTCGGTGCGGGTGTGTGGACGCGGGACATCAACACCGCCTACCGGGCGGGCCGGGCGATCCAGGCGGGCCGCGTCTGGACGAACTGCTACCACGCCTATCCGGCGCACGCGGCCTTCGGCGGCTACAAGCAGTCCGGGATCGGGCGCGAGACGCACAAGATGATGCTGGAGCACTACCAGCAGACGAAGAACATTCTGGTGTCATACGGCCCGAAGAAACTCGGGTTCTTCTAGAGGGGGCGGACGCGAACCTCAGCCGTGGTACAGCACGCGAACGATGTACGCGTCGGCCGGTAGTGCGTCCAGGTAGTCGTTGAAGTAGCGACGCCGCTCGGCGTTCGCGACGTCCAGCCAGCGGCCGTCCAGGGTCAGCAGGGCGTTGGAGGGGAGGGCTTCGTCGGCGGCCGCCCGTGCGTACGCTTCGACGTCACCGGTCAGGCGGGCGGCCGGGTCGCCGCCGATCAGCTCCCGGAGCTCGGGGTCGTCCCTGAGCGCCACAATGGCCGGCTGGGTGCGGTAGTCCTCCAGGAGCTGTGCCCGCGGGTAGCCCTCGGGATCGGCGTAGTGCCTGGCCCAGAAATGGCTCGACGGCCGGGTCGGCGGGTAGGCGGCGGAGAAGTCCTGCCACGCTTCGAAGGCTCGGCGTGCTTCTGAGGCCGCCTGCGCACGCGGCGTTTCAAGGTCCAGCAGCGCGCGTGGCCCGCCGTCGCACAGTGAAGGCGGAACGTCGCGCGGCTCTCCGGTCAGGGACTTGGCACTTCGGACGAGGCGCGGATCGTCCTCGTGCCCGGGGAGGACCAGGAACTCGCAGCCCCGGCCGTCGATCTGCCAGGAGTCCCACCAGGTCTCGTCGTCCGGGTCGCCGACTCCGTCGTCACGGTTGTAGTCGTACCGGGCCATGGCCGCGCCGATGGCCTCGACGACGTCCCCCGGGTCGCACGGGGGGAGGCACACCGTCACTCGCTCTTTCGCCATGGCCCTTTCCTCGGTCTGGTCCCGACGCTCATGCTCACATCCCCGCTGTCGTAGCCGGTGACGGAGTCGACCCAGTCGCCGCCCGCGTGCCGGATGGAGGAGGCGGGCTTGCCGGCCGCGCCGGGCAGATCCTAGGTGAGCTCCTTGAACAGCACCTCTGAGAGTGAACTGCGCGGGTGGGGGCGGTTATCCGAACAGGCGGCGCTGGATCTCCCGCCGGTAGTCCTCCAGCGTCCGGTCGAGGTGTACGGCGGTGGCCTCGGCGGCCTCGTCGGGACGACCGTCACGGATGGCCCGGTAGATGGCCTCGTGCTCCTCGACCGCGAGCTGCGTACCCGCGCTGAAGGTGTCGTGAATACCGATGGCACTGGACTGCCGCTGCAGACGCCGTGCGTCGCGCACGGCGCTGACGAGGAACGTATTGTGCGACGCGGTTGCGACGGCCCCGTGGAAGTCCTCGTCCCCCTGGTTGAACACGTCCACCTGACCGTGCTCGAATCCGTGGCGGCACTGCTGCATGGCGACCTCGATGGTGCGCAGCTCGGCCGGTGTGGCACGAGTGGCCGCCAGGCTGCTCGCGGACATCTCCTGCACCCTGCGGAACTCGAACAGCATGAGGACGTGGTCGAGGTCGACGGGACGGAAGAACCCTCCCCACCGGCTGGTGACGAGCATCCCCTCGTCGTCCGCGACGAACAGCCCGCGCCCCTTGTGGGCCCGCACCCTCCCCAGCGCGGAGAGGATCTTCACGGCCTCCCGCACCACCGCCCTGCTGGTGTTCAGCGTCTGGGCCAGGTCGTTCTCGGTGGGGAGCCGGTCGCCCGCCTCCAGACGTGCTTCGGCGATGAACTCGAGGATCTGCTCCGCCACGATCTCGTAGCCGGGGCGGTACTCGCGCTGTTCACCCGCACCGTTCGCCGCCGGCGGCACGGCAGAAGCGGCCTGCTCCGGCAAGACCGCTTCGGTTGCGGGCGTGTCGTTCATCGGTTCTGCCTCCAGGGTGACTTCTGAGACAGCGACTGATCGCTGCGGAGCCAAGGGCATCATACCGCAGAGACACATGAGTCGTACTCATCCGAGGGTCGACCCCCGGCCCCGTCAACCAAGAACCCGGTATACCCGATTTTCTGGACTTACCGCCTTCCATCGCCCGCGCCCGCCATCAATTCTCGGTAAGAAAAGTCGCCCACCCACTTGAGGGAAGACCTGATAAGGCGGCTAATTTTTCGGTCCGGGACAGGTGCGGCACCATCGCCCGGGCACCGTCACTTCCGTGTTGCCGTCCCAAAGGGGAGGGGTTCGCCCGAGCGCAGGTGTTCCCGCAGCCACTGTTCGGTGTTGCTCACGTGCAGCAGTGCGGCGGCCTGGCTGAGGGCCGCGTCGCGGGTGGCCAGGGCGTTGAAGATCGCCTCGTGCTCGGCGAGGGTGCGGCCCGCGGCCTTGTCGTCGACCAGACCGCGCCAGATACGGGCGCGCAGGGTGCGGCCGGAGATCCCTTCCAGGAGGGTGAGGAGGGTCTCGTTGCCCGTGGCCGAGACGACGGCGCGGTGGAAGGCTGCGTCGTGCGCGTTGAGCTGTTCGACGTCGTCGCTGGCCTCGCGCATCGCGTCCAAGTGCTTCTTGACTTCGGCCAGTTGGGCATCGGAGATCCGGGTCGCGGCAAGGGCCGTGGCGAGCGGCTCGAGGAGCCGCCGTACCTCCATGAGGTCCTGCAGGGCCACCGAGTCGCCCTGCAGCAGTTCCACCGCACCACCGAGCCCCTCCAGGAGCAGGCTCGGCTGCAGGCTGGTCACATATGTGCCGTCGCCGCGCCGGACCTCCAGGACGCGGGCGACGGCCAGTGCCTTGACCGCTTCGCGAGCGAGGTTGCGGGACAGCCCCAGCTGGGCGGCCAGGTCCGGCTCCGGGGGGAGCTTCGAGCCCGGCGGCAGCGCGCCGGTGCGGATCAGCTCCCGGATCTGCTCGATGGCCTTGTCCGTCAGAGACACCGCGCATCCCTCCCGCCACCGTGCCCCGCGAGCACGTCCGACCTGATCAGCCCCTGAGCGCGGAGATCGTCCCAGAGGGCGTCCGGGACGCGCTGATCATGGAGTTGCACGTTTCGTCCGACCTGTTCCGCAGTCCGCATGCCGAGGGTGACGTTGATGATACTGGGATGCGTGTAGGGGAAGGCGATGGCGGCGGCGGGCAGGGTGGTGCCGTGGGCCTCGCAGACCTCGGCGATGGCCGATGCCCGCTGCACGAGCTCTGTCGGGGCG
>NZ_JBEPBA010000040.1:0-59687 GCF_040298885.1 Streptomyces sp. NPDC001137 | reverse complement strand
CGGTGTGCTGGGGGCGGGAGCCGTGTCCAGGGTGCGGGCGGACAGGTAGCGGACGGCAAGTGTCATCGTGCGATCAGGGTCCCTTCAGCGCGGACGCCGATGGTCAGCAGCAGGTTGGCGTAGGTGCGGGTGTCGGCGGTGACGATCGCCAGTGCCAGGTCGGGTGAGCGGGCGGCGTCGTAGAACTCGAAGCGGCCGAGCGTGTCGACCGGGAGGGGCGCCAGCTTCGAGCGGTACTCGGCGATGGCGGGCGGCTCCGGTTCGCCCTCGGGCGGCACCATCACATGCGCCGCCTCGACGGGCAGGGCGCCCAGCAAGACGTCGAGGACGGTGGTGACGTCGAGCAGCCCGGGGGCGAGGTTGAGGTGGACGGTTCTGGCGCGCTCGCCGGTGGCGGTGCTCGCCGGGTAGTGGCCGTCGGCGAGCAGCACGCGGGCGCCGTGGCCGGCTCCGGCCAGGGATTCGAGGATGCCGGGGTGCAGCAGTTCGGTCAGGAGCACGGCGTCCCCTCCTTCGTCGGAACAGGGGCAGGGGTCAGGTGGTAGAAGGCGGTCGCGGTACCGGCGAGCACCGCCTGGGTCTCCGTACCGGAGCAGTCGTCCAGGAACTCCTCGACGGCCTCGGCCCAGCGGTTCCAGCCGCCGGCGAGCACACAGACGGGCCAGTCGGAGCCGAACATCAGCCGGTCGGGCCCGAAGGCGGAGAGCAGGACGTCCCACACCGGGCGGATGTCGTCGACGGTCCACTTCTCGTGGTCGGCCTCCGTGACCAGACCCGACAGCTTGCAGTGGACCTGGGGATGCCGGGCCAGCGTCCGCAACTGCTGTGCCCAGTCGGTCAGTTCGCGTGTCGCGACGGGCGGCTTGCCGGCGTGGTCCAGGACGAGCGGCAGCTCGGGGAGCCGCTGCGCGAGTCGGATCGCCTGCGGGAGCTGGTGGCTGCGGACCAGCACGTCGTATCCGAGCCCCCGCTCCCCCACCGCACGCAACCCCCTTTCCACGTCCGGGCGTTGGAGCCATCGCGGATCGGACTCGCCCTGCACGAGGTGCCGTACGGCGCGCAGGTACCGGCCTGCGGGAGTGGCCCGCAGCTCGTCGAGTACGTCGCCGATCGCGGGAGACGCCAGGTCCGCCCAGCCGACCACGGCGCCGATCAGCGGATCGCTTTCGGCCAGGGCGAGGAGGTCACGGGTCTCGGGCACGGAGGCGATGCACTGCACGACCACCGTGCTCGTCAGCCGCCGTCCGGCGATCGGCCGGGTCGCGGCCGAACGCAGGGCGTGCGAGCTGAAGTTGCGGCGGATCGGCTCGTGGCCGGGCTCGTCCAGCCAGGGCTGCGGCCTGAGGTCCAGGTCCCACACATGGTGGTGGGCGTCGACGAGGGCCTGGGCGTCAGACACGAGCGGTCCAGACGGGGCCGTCGGGGTAGGCGTACTCCTTGAGGGACTCGGGGTGCATCTGCGCGCTCAGGCCCGGCAGGTCCGGCGCCAGGTAGTGGCCGTCGGCGATGCGCACCGGGTCGACGAAGTGCTCGTGCAGGTGGTCGACGTACTCGATGACGCGGTCCTCGGTGGTGCCGGAGACGGCGACGTAGTCGAACATCGACAGGTGCTGCACCATCTCGCACAGGCCCACGCCGCCCGCGTGCGGGCAGACCGGCACTTTGAACTTGGCGGCGAGCAGCAGGATGGCGAGGTTCTCGTTGACTCCGCCCACGCGCGCGGAGTCGATCTGCACGATGTCGACCGCGCCGGCCTGGAGGAGCTGCTTGAAGACCACCCGGTTGGCGATGTGCTCGCCCGTGGCGACCTTGATGGGGGCGAGCGCCTTGCGGACCGCGGCATGGCCGAGGATGTCGTCCGGGGAGGTGGGCTCCTCGATCCAGTACGGGTCGTACGGGGCCAGGGCCTGCATCCAGTCGATGGCGGGCTGGACGTCCCACCTCTGGTTGGCGTCGACGGCGATGCGGATGTCCGGCCCGACGGTCTCGCGGGCGACGCGCATGCGCCGTATGTCGTCCTGAAGGTCCGCGCCGACCTTCAGCTTGATCTGGGTGAAGCCGTCGGCGACGGCCTCGCGGGCCAGACGGGCCAGCTTCTCGTCGGAGTAGCCGAGCCAGCCGGGGGTGGTGGTGTAGGCGGGGTAGCCCCGGTCGAGCAGGTGGGCGATGCGCTGGGCGCGGCCGGGCTCGGCGCGGCGCAGGATCTCGAGGGCCTCCTCGGGGGTGAGGGCGTCGGAGAGCCAGCGGAAGTCGACCTGCGCGACCAGTTCCTCGGGGGTCATCTCGCCGAGGAAGCGCCATACGGGCTTGCCGGCGCGCTTGGCGGCCAGGTCCCAGGCGGCGTTGACGACGGCGCCGGTGGCCATGTGGATGGCGCCCTTCTCCGGGCCGAGCCAGCGCAGTTGGGGGTCGTGGACGAGGGAGCGGGAGAACGCGCCGAGGTCGCCGCAGACCTGCTCGACGGACAGGCCGACCACGTGCGGGGCGAGGGCCGCGATGGCGGCGGCCTGGACGTCGTTGCCGCGGCCGGTGGTGAAGGCGAGGGCGTGGCCCTCCAGTCCGTCGGAGTCGTCGGTGCGCAGGACCACGTAGGCGGCGGAGTAGTCGGGCTCGGGGTTCATCGCGTCCGACCCGTCCAGGTGCTCGGACGTCGGGAAACGCACGTCCAGCACGTCCAGGGCGGTGATGCGGGCAGATGCCGGGGAAGCGGACAGGGCGGATGACATGGCGGCAACTCCTGTGAGAGCAGGGGCGATACGGCCCCGTGCGACGAGATGGCGGTGCGGTGGAGGGTGCCGGGCGGCCGGGGGGCCGCCCGGTTCACTCCTGGACCTTGCCGCCGGTGATGCGTGAGATGGCGAGGGCGACCAGGATGATCAGGCCGTTGAGAGCGCCGATCCACTGCGCGGGGACGCCCGCCAGGGTGAGCACGTTCTGGATCATGAAGAGCAGCAGGATGCCGCAGAAGGCCCCGAACATGGTGCCCTTGCCGCCGTTGAGGCTGATCCCGCCGATGACGGCGGCGGCGAACACGGTGAAGATGTAGCCGTTGCCCTGTGCGGAGGCGACCGAGGCCAGGCGTCCGGAGAGCAGCAGTCCGGCGAGGGCGGCGAGCAGGCTGCCCGTGACGATGACGATCCACAGCACCCGGTCGGTGCGGATGCCGGCGGCCTTCGCGGCGTCGACGTTGCCGCCGATGGCGTAGAGGGAGCGGCCGAAGCTGGTCCAGCCGAGGACCACGATCGCGACGGCGAACAGCAGCAGGCAGACCCAGATCGACGCGGGCATCCCGAACCATTCGGTGGTGCCGAGGTAGAGCATCGACGGCGGCAGCTGGAAGAATGTCTGGCCGCCGGAGATGCCGGTGAGGACACCGCGCAGCACGATCAGCATGCCGAGGGTGACGATGAACCCGTTGAGGCCGAAGCGGATGATCAGCAGGGCGTTGATCACGCCGATCAGCAGGCCCGTGGCGAGTGTGACGGGGATGGCCCAGGCACCGGGAAGGAGGCCCAGTCCGTGGCCGGCGCCGGCCGGTACCACCAGCCAGGCCGCGACGCCGGGTGCGAGGCCCATGGTGGACTCGAGCGACAGGTCCATCTTCTTGACGATCAGGATCATCGTCTGGGCGAGGACCAGCAGGGCCATCTCGGACATGGTCTGCAGGACGTTGATGAGGTTGTCGGCCTGCAGGAACACCGGGTTGACGATCTGTCCGACGATCGCGATGACCACGATGGCCGGGACGAGCGCGAGGTCGCGCAGCCGGGCCAGGGGTATCCGGCCGCCGAGCAGTGCGGTCCGCTTCGCCGCGGGCTCGGGGGTGCCCGCCGCGGCGGTGTCCGCGAGGACGGTTTCAGGCATGGAGGTCCACTCCTTCCATCGCGGCCACGAGGTCGTGGTCGTGCCAGCCGCGGGCGATCTCTGAGGTCACTCGGCCCTGGAACATCACCAGGACCCGGTCGCACATGCGCAGGTCGTCGAGTTCGTCGGAGGCGATGAGCACTCCGGTGCCGGACTGCGCGGTCTCCTCGACCTTGCCGAGGAGGAACTCCTTGGAGCGCACGTCCACGCCCGCGGTCGGGTTGATCAGGACCAGCAGCCGGGGGTCGTCGGCCAGGGCGCGGGCCATGACGACTTTCTGCTGGTTGCCTCCGGAGAGCGCGGAGACGGGCAGGTCGGGTCCGGGGGTCTTGATCGCCAGCTTCTCGATCATGCCCTCGGCGAGCCGGTCCCGTCGGGTCCGGCTGAGAAAGCCGTTCGCACCGAGCCGCTTCGGCACGGACAGCGTGGCGTTGTCGGCGATCGACATGTCGGGGACGAAGCCCTGGTGGTGCCGGTCCTGCGGGACGAACCCGGTGCCTGCGGCGAGCGCCGCGGGCACGCTGCCCGGCCGGGGCCGCTGCCCGGCGATCTCCACCTCCCCCGCCGCTGCCGCCCTCAGTCCTACGACGGTCTCGGCGACCTCGGTGCGACCGCTGCCGGCGGCCCCCGCGAGGCCGACGATCTCGCCGGCTCCGATCCGGAAGCTGACGTCCTCGTACCCCTCGCCCTGCAGCGCGCGGACGTTCAGTGCGGGCGTGGCGCCGGAGTCGACAGGCGCGGCCCGTTCCGCGCGCCGGTCGGCGGCCGCCTCGCCCGTCATGGCGGCGACGAGGTCGGCGCGGGGCAGGTCCGCGACCGGGGCGGTGACGATGTGCCGGGCGTCGCGGAACACGGTCACCATGTCGCAGATCTCGTAGACCTCCTGGAGGTGGTGGCTGATGAACAGGAAGGTGACGCCCTGGCGTTGCAGGTCGCGGATGCGGTCGAAGAGCCGGTTGATCGCGGCCCCGTCGAGCTGGGCGGTCGGCTCGTCGAGGATGATGAACCGGGCGCCGAAGGACAGCGCGCGGGCGATCTCGACGAACTGCCGCTGCTCGACGCTGAGTTCGGCGGCGGGGGCCTGCGGGTCGACGTTCACCGACCAGGCCGACAGCAGGTCCTGTGCACGCCGACGGGTGGCCCGCCAGCTGATGAGCCGGCCGGCTGCGTGGTCGTGCCGGTTCAGGAAGAGGTTCTCGGCGACGGTCAGCGTGGGGATGATCGTCGACTTCTGGTAGACGCAGGCCACGCGCCGGCGCCAGGCGTCGCGGTCGCCGAGCCGGGGGGCCGGTTCGCCGCCGAAGGTCACCGTGCCCTCGTCGGGGGCCTGGAGGCCGGTGAGCACGGACACCAGCGTCGATTTGCCGGCTCCGTTGCGGCCGACGAGCGCGTGGGTCTCGCCGGGCCTGATGGTGATCCGGGCGCCGTTCAGGGCCACCGTCGGACCGAATCGTTTGACGATGCCCGTCGCCTCGACGACGGGCGGGGCTGCGGGGGCCCGCCCGTCGTCCGCCGGGGCGGGCGCGGGGGTGACTGCTCGCTCCCCGTCGCTCATCTCAACCGCCTTGTTCTCGTGGAATGTTGTGTTCCGGAGGAGGATCAGCCGAGGTTGTTGCCCCACAGCGACTTGTCGTCGCTCTTGACGCTGGGCACGCCGCCGTAGGTGGCGCCGTCGGCGGTGACGAGCGGGGCGGAGAGCTGGTCCTCGAGCACGCCGTCGCGGACCTTGATGATCGTGCTGTCGTGGTCGGTCTTGCCGGGCTTGAACGTCTTTCCGTCGATCGCCGCCTTCAGGTAGTACAGGGCGTACTTGGCGTAGAGGTCGGCCGGCTGGGAGACGGTGGCGTCGATCTTGCCCGCGGCGATGTCCTTGAGCTCCTCGGGGATGCCGTCGTTGGACACGACGAAGACGTGCTTCTTGTCCTTCGGGTCCACCAGCAGGCCCTTCTGCTTGAGCACCTGGAGCGTGCCGGAGAGGGCGAAGCTGGACTCCATGTAGACACCCTTGATGTCCGGGTTGGCGGTCAGGTCGGTCTGCAGCTTCTGCGCGGCGACCGCGCCGTCCCAGTTGGTGGCCTCACCGAGCACCTTGATACCGGGGTAGTTCTTCTTCATGCACTCGTTGAACGCCTCGGTGCGGTCACGGCCGTTGATGGAGTCCAGACCGCCCTCCAGCATGACGACCTTGCCCTTGCCGCCCAGCTTGGTGCCCAGGTACTGGCAGGCCTTCTCGCCGTAGGCGCGGTTGTCGGCGCGCACGACCATGAACACCTTGCCGCTGTCGGGGCGGGTGTCGACGGTGACGACCGGGATCTTCTTCGCCTCCAGCTGCGCGAGGGTGGGCGCGATGGCGGCGGTGTCCTGCGGGGCCATCGCGATGCCCTTGACGCCCTGGCTGATGAACGTCTGTGCGTTGGCGGTGAGCTTGGCGACGTCGTTCTGCGAGTTGGTGGTCTTCAGGTCCAGCCCCAGCTCCTTGCCGTACTGGGGCGTGTACTTGATGTAGGAGTTCCAGAAGTCGGTGTCGGAGCGCGGGTAGTCGACGCCGACCAGCGGCTTGTCGCCCGACGACGCCGAAGTGGTGGAGCCGCTGCTGCATGCACTGAGCAGCGCCAGTGCGGACACGGCGGAGACGGCTGAACAGAGGGCGGTTCTGAGTCTCATCGATGCTTCCTCGCGCTCGTCCCTGGGCGGGAGATGTTTCGCCTCGACGACATCTGTGTATCGCCGTGCGGTAGAGATGGGATGTTTATAGGCGTGATTTCGACCCGCTGTCTAGACCCTCGTCGAACTCGAATTGAAGCGCCAGGTCACAGCCGTCTCGCTGTTACTGCTGGCGCCGCCGAGACTGAAGATGCATCCCATCAATCCATAGTGCCGGACCAGCGTGGCTGACCGCGAGGCCTCGGCAGACATGCCATGTTTGCTTGATCACAAAACTGCCTAAACCTGCCACAATCCGGCCCAACTGCCTTGCCGTGCGGTGCTTTTCATCCCTGCACGCTGGTTGACATCCCAGGGAGACATGGCCGACCTTCATCCGTAACAAGCGGCCCGCTGCACCCCCCTGCCCCCTTCCGAACCAGGGATGTTCCATGTCAAGTTCGCTCAGCAGACGCCACTTCCTGGCCGGCGCCACCTCCGTGGCCGCTGCCGCCGTCGCCGGAGGTGTGTTCGGCGCCGGCACCGCCCAGGCGGCGCCCAGCACCTACACGCCCGACTGGAACTCGGTCGACCAGCACCCGCCGGCGCCGGAGTGGTTCCAGGACGCGAAGTTCGGGATCTACTTCCACTGGGGCGTCTTCAGCGTTCCCGCGTACGACAGTGAGTGGTACCCGCGCAACATGTACAACGCGGGCAGCAACGCCAACCAGCACCACATCGCGACCTACGGCCAGCCGTCGGCTTGGCCGTACCACAACTTCATCAACGGGGCGCAGGACCTGGCGGGCAACTTCGTGAAGTTCGCGCCGAAGCTGAAGTCGGCCGGCGGAAACTTCGACCCCAACGAGTGGGCGCAACTGTTCGTCGACGCGGGCGCCAGGTTCGCCGGCCCGGTCGCCGAGCACCATGACGGCTTCTCCATGTGGGACAGCCAGGTCAACGAGTGGAACTCGGTGAACAAGGGCCCGGGGCTGAACCTGCTGCAGCTCTTCTCCACGGCCATCCGCGCCAAGGGCCTCAAGCTGCTGGTCGCCATGCACCACGCGTACAACTTCAACGGCTACTACGAGTACGCCCCCGCCCAGACGGACCCGAGCCTGAAGAAGCTCTACGGACAGCTGGGCTCGGCCGCCGAGAACCAGCTCTGGTACGACAAGCTCAAGGAGGTCATCGACCGCGCCCAGCCCGACATCCTGTGGCAGGACTTCAAGCTGGACGCCATCGACGAGACCCAGCGCCTGAACTTCCTGTCGTACTACTACAACCAGGCGGGCAGCTGGGGCCGTGAGGTCGTCGCCACCTACAAGGACGGCCTGAACAGCAAGGGCGAGGTCTTCGACTACGAGCGCGGCGGCCCGGCCGACATCACCACGCCGTACTGGCTCACCGACGACAGCATCTCCAGCTCCAGCTGGTGCTACACGCAGGGCATCGGTTACTACAACATTCAGCAGATGCTGCACTCGTTCATCGACCGGGTCAGCAAGAACGGCAACATGCTGCTGAACATCGCGCCGATGGCCGACGGCACCATCCCCCAAGCGCAGAAGGACGTCCTGCTCGGTATAGGCGACCACCTCAAGCGTTTCGGCGAGTCGATCTACTCGACGCGCGCGTGGAGCGTGTACGGCGAGGGCCCGACGAAGATGGGCGGCGGCGCCTTCACCAATCCGACGGCCGGCACGGCGCAGGACATCCGCTTCACCCGCAACAAGGACAACAACGTCCTGTACGCCACCGTCCTGGGCTGGCCGGGCAGTTCGCTGACGATCAAGACACTCGGCTCGGGCAACATCAACCTGTCGTCACTGACCTCGGTGAAACTTCTCGGCTCCACCGCCGGCACCTACATCGACCTGCCGACGCCGGCCCAGAGCGCCTCCGGCCTCACGGTCACCCTGCCGTCCTCCGCGCCGTACAGCGCAAACGCCTATGTCCTGAAGCTCTCCTTCTCCGGCACCATCCCGGCCGTGGCACCGCTCGCCGGGGCCGTCGCCTTCACGGACGTCAACTACACGGGCGGCTCCGCCACGTTCGCCCTCGGCGACTACACCGCGGCCGACCTGACCGCGGCGGGAGTGGGCGCGCGCAGCATCTCCTCCCTCCGTCCGGCCCAGGGCTACCAGGTGATCGGCTACTCCGGTGACAACTTCACCGGCACCGCCTGGACGTTCACCGCCGACAACCCCGACCTCAGGGGCACCGGCAACAACGATCAGATCACCTCGCTGAGGGTCCAGTTCAACCCGTCGACGTACTTCCGGCTCACCAACGTCACCGACGGTCTCGCCCTGGACAGCGGCGGCAACGTCGCCTCCGGATCGACCCTCAAGCAGTGGACCTGGAACGGCAGCTCCAACCTCCAGTGGCAGGCGGTCGATGTGGGCGGCGGCTACTACAAGCTGGTCAACCGCACGAACGGCATGGTCGCCGACGGCTGGGGCGCCGCCGCCGACGGCTCCGCGGCCCGACAGGCCGCCTGGAACGGCGGCACCAACCAGCAGTGGAAGATCACCCACCGGGGCGGCAACAGCTACTCGATCGCCAACCGCACCACCGGCCTGGTCCTCGACGGCGGCGGCAACGTCGCCTCGGGCTCCATCACCAAGCAGTGGACGTACGGCGGCAGTACGAACCTGCTGTGGACCTTCACGGCCCTCTGATCCCCGGAATGTGCGAGCGTCTGCGGTGGCGTACTTCTCGTGCGCCGCCGCAGCCGCCGTCCGACCGGAAGGAACCGTCGGCGACACACAGAAAAGGCAGGCAACCTTTTCGCCGTCGGCGGCAACTGAGCGGTGCACCATCGGCTCCATCTTCCGAACGGACAGGTATGAAGACAGCGAGGCAGGCCGCGCGGCAGCGCAGGCACATACGCCGGCTCATGCTGGGCGGCACGTTGGCACTGACCGCCACGGGCGTTCTCGCCTCCCTGGTCATGGGGGTCCTCCCCGGCCACGGCGCGAATGCGGGGTCTGCCGCGGGTATCCCCTCCGCCACCACCCAGGTGACCGCCGCCGGCTCGGCCGAGGCGCGCCCCTCGGCCACGTCGGCGTCCCCGACCACGACCGGCACGCCGTCGCCGACGGCCGCCGCGACCAGCGCTTCAGCGCGTCCGTCGGCCAAGGGCACCCCGCGCTCCCGGGGAACGAGGTCCACCACGGCAGTGGCGGCAGGGCGGATCCGGCCCCACACCACCTACTCGGGGGTCGCCACCGCCTACGAGGCCGGCGACGGAAACGGCGCCTGCCTGTTCGGACCCAGCGCCGACCTCATGATCGCCGCGATGAACACCACCGACTACGAGACGTCCAGGGCGTGCGGTGCGTACGTGCTCGTCCACGCGTCCAACGGTGCCTCCGTCACCGTACGGATCACCAACGAATGCCCCCTGCCCTGCGCGCCCGGGCAACTCGACCTGAGCCAGCAGGCCTTCGCCAAGCTGGCCGACCTCAAGGTCGGCCGGCTGGCGATCACCTGGCAGCTGGTGAGCCCCAGCGCAGTCGGCACGATGTCGATCAGGTACAAGACCGGGTCCAGCCCGTACTGGTGCGGCATCCAGGTGATCGGCCACCGGAATCCGGTGGCGCGGCTCGAGGTCCGCACCCCGGGCGGCTGGCGGCAGTTGCCGCGCACCGACTACAACTACTTCATTTCCGCCAACGGCGGCGGGTGCGGCGGCTCGATCAGGGTCACGGACCTCTACGGGGAGCAGCTGACCGTCAGTGGGATCGCACTGCGGCCGGACGTCGTGCAACCGACGCGGGTCCAGTTCGCCCGGCACTGATCGCGCCGGTCACACCTTTGGCGGCATCAACTCCCCAACTTTCGCTGTCCGTTCCGAAACTCACGGCCTCACGGATATGAGGCGAGCCATCGATCATGTCCATGCTTCCGGCAGTTGGCCGGAAGCATGGACACGTGAGTGGGCCCGAAAGTTTCGAAGATGTTAACGAATCATGCGGGAAGCATTGACGAGCTTTACCGCGTCCCTATCATCCGTGGTGCTCGGCAAGTCGACTGACGTTCGGCACCCCGCACGAGAACGCTTCTCGGGATGTCATGGACGCATCAAACTTGAGGAGAAGAATGAACCCGCTGACATGGCTCGGCCGCCGCCGAGTCCCGGTCTTAGGCCTGCTCGCCGCGGCCGCCCTGGTGACACCCGGGACCGCGGCCGGCGCGCCCAACCCCACGATCCAGGCATCCACGCTGGGCGCCCAAGCCGCCCAGTCCGGACGGTACTTCGGGACCGCCGTGGCCGCCGGGCGGCTCGGCGACGGCACGTACAGCAGGATCCTGGACCGGGAGTTCAACGCGGTCACGCCCGAGAACGAGATGAAGTGGGACGCGACCGAGCCGTCCCGCGGCAACTTCAACTTCGGGCCCGGCGACCAGATCGTCAGCCATGCCACCGCGCACGGCCAGCGGATGCGCGGCCACACCCTGGTCTGGCACTCCCAACTGCCCGGCTGGGTCAGCTCCATCAGGGACGCGAACACCCTGCGCAGCGTGATGAACAACCACATCACCACCGTCATGAACCACTACAAGGGCAGGATCTACGCCTGGGACGTGGTCAACGAGGCGTTCGCCGACAACGGCAGCGGCCAGCAGCGCAGTTCGGTGTTCCACGACGTGCTGGGCAACGGCTTCATCGAGGAGGCGTTCCGCACCGCCCGGAACGTCGACCCGGCGGCCAAGCTCTGCTACAACGACTACAACATCGAGAACTGGAGCGACGCCAAGACCCAGGGCGTCTACCGCATGGTCCGCGACTTCAAGTCCCGCGGTGTGCCCATCGACTGCGTCGGCTTCCAGTCCCACTTCGGCACCGGCGGCCCGCCGTCGAGCTTCCAGACCACCCTGTCGAACTTCGCCGCCCTCGGCGTGGACGTGCAGATCACCGAACTGGACATCGCGCAGGCCTCGCCGACGGCGTACGCGAACACGGTGCGCGCCTGTATGAACGTGCCGCGCTGCACCGGCATCACCGTCTGGGGCATCCGCGACAGCGACTCCTGGCGCAGCGGCGAGAACCCGCTGCTGTTCGACCGCAACGGCAACAAGAAGCCCGCGTACAACGCGACGCTGACGGCGATGGGCGGCACGCCCGCCGCCACCCGCAGCGCTGCCGAGGCCGCCGCCCTGCCCAGCCGTTACTCGTGGAGCTCCAGCGGTCCGCTGATCGCACCCAAACCGGACGCCACCCACAACATCGCCGGGATCAAGGATCCGACGGTCGTCCAGTACAACGGCAAGTACCACGTGTTCGCCAGTGTCGCGAGCGCCTCCGGGTACAGCCTGGTGTACCTGAACTTCAGTGACTGGTCCCAGGCCGGTTCCGCCACGCACCACTATCTGGACCGCACCGCCATCGGCACCGGGTACCGGGCCGCGCCCCAGGTCTTCTACTACGCGCCGCAGCGCCTGTGGTACCTCGTCTACCAGACCGGCAACGCCTCGTACTCCACCAACCCCGACATCAGCAACCCCAACGGATGGAGTGCGCCGCGCAACTTCTACTCGTCGATGCCGGACATCATCCGGCAGAACATCGGGGGCGGCTACTGGGTCGACATGTGGGTGATCTGCGACAGCGCCAACTGCTACCTGTTCTCCTCCGACGACAACGGGCACCTCTACCGCTCGCAGACAACCGTCGGCCAGTTCCCGAACGGCTTCACCAACACCGTCATCGCGGCCCAGGACTCCAACAAGTACGCCCTGTTCGAAGCGAGCAACGTCTACAAGGTGCAGGGCAGCAACCAGTACCTCCTCCTCGTGGAGGCCATCGGCTCGGACGGCCGGCGCTACTTCCGCTCCTGGACCGCGAGCAGTCTCGCCGGCTCGTGGTCACCCCTGGCCGCGTCCGAGAGCAATCCGTTCGCGAGGTCGAGCAACGTGGCGTTCCCCGCCGGTGCCTGGAGTCGGGACATCAGTCACGGCGAGATGATCCGCGCGGGCTACGACCAGACGCTCACCATCCCGGCCTGCAAGCTGCAGTACCTGTACCAGGGCAAGGACCCCAACGCGGGCGGTGACTACAACAGCCTGCCGTGGCGTCTGGCCCTGCTCACCCAGACCAATTCCACCTGCTGACCCCATGGGCCCCGCCGCTCCTGCGGGGCCCATCCCCCTCGGGATCGTCAGGACGTGGCGGCCAGGTCGGACTCGCTGCGCAGAACGCAGAATTCGTCTCCTTCGGGATCAGCAAGGACCGCCCAGCCGGATCCATCGGGGTTCCGGCGATCGGCGACAAAGGTGGCACCGAGGCCCAACAGCCGTTCCACCTCCTGCTCACGCGAGGTCTCCGGGCGCAGACACAGATGGATCCGGTTCTTGATCGCCTTGGCTTCGGGCACCTGGTGTTCCCCTGTCGGGCCGGACATGGTCGGTGCCCCCGAGTCGTCCACGCCCATCTGCAAAAGTGGCGGGACACGAAGGGACGGTCCCCATGGCTGAGCACGCCGTCGTACGCCGGATCGGCGTCGCCGCCCTCTCCCTGCTGGCCGCGCTCGGGTCCGCGGCGGGACAGGGGTGGGCGCAGCCCCGGTCGTCCTCGCCCGCCGACTGCGCCCCTGTCACCGCAACGATCAAGGGCAGGGTGGGGGACACCGTCGTGGTACGGCTCGGCGTGACGAACCTGGGCCCCGGTTCCCCTGCCGGCGGAGCCCCTGGAAGTTTCGCTGTGGTGCCGCCTGCCGGGACCACGATCACATCCATTCCCTGGGAGGGGGACGACGACGATCGGACATACTCGTGCCGTCCGCCGCAGGACAAGGACAACGGCTTCTTCCTGTGCGACCTCTCGGAGTGGCCCGCTCCCCCGCCCGGCTCCTCGATCACCGTCGGATTCCACATCCGCATCGACAAGCGGATACCCGGCGCCAGGGGTTCCGTCACCGTGTACGGCCCGAACGACCCCAGGCCCGGCAACGACCGCGAGGCGATTCCTGTGGACGCCATGCCCGCGCCGTTCTGGCGTTGGCAGCACTGGGCGCCGGCGGCCGGGGCCCTGGCCCTGGTGGTCTGCGCCGGCGGATGGTTCGTGAAGAGGCGGCGGCAGGACAGGTTCCAGCGCCGAACATCCGCTGCTGCTCGTTGAGCACGATGGCCCGCTGCGACGAGCATCCCGGTGGGCGCACGCCAGGCACTATGGGGCGTATGGAGCACGCCGACGGTGAGGGACCGAGACGGGGCGTCCCGGGGCCGGAGCCCCGTGGGGCCGCCGGGCTGCGGGTCCGTGTCCTCGGTGGGTTGACCGTGACGCGCGGCGGACGGGCACTGAGTCTCGGTGGGCCCCGGCCGCGTGCGCTGTTCGTGCTGCTGGTGCTGGCTCGGGGCGCTGTGGTCACCTGCGACCGGCTGGTCGACGCCATGTGGGGCGAGGAACCGCCCCCGAGCGCGGTCGGTGCCCTCCAGGCGTACGTCTCGCGGCTGCGACGTGAGCTGGAACCGGCCCGCACGACCGGTACCCGCAGCAGCGTTCTCGTGCGGGAGGGCTCCGGTTACGCGATCCGTCTCGCCCCCGACGAGGTCGACGCCTGGCGGTTCGAAGCGCTGCTCGAACAGGCCGGCCGGCCCGAGCCGTCGGCGCCGGAGAAGGCCGGCCTGCTCACCGAGGCGCTCGCCCTCTGGGCGGGACCGGCCTTCGAGGGGTTCGAGGACGCACCCTGGGCACGGGCGGAGGCGGCTCGCCTTGCGGAACTGCGCGAGGTGGTACGGGAGCGGCTTCTGGCGGCCCGTCTGGAGTGCGGGGACCCTGGCGAGGTCCTCGACGAGGCCGAGGACCTCGTCGCCGAACAGCCTCTGCGCGAGGAGCGCTGGTCCCTGCTGGCCCTTGCCTGCTACCGGGCCCGTGGCCGGGCCGAGGCCCTCGCGGTACTGCGCCGCGCCCGCCGCACTCTGGCCGACCGGTTGGGCATTGATCCAGGTCCCGCCCTGCGCGGCGTCGAGGCCGAGGTCCTGTCCCATGCGCCGCGCCTCGCCGTGCCGGTACCGGCCACTGCGTCGGGGCTCACCCCCGCCTCCGGTCAACTCGTGGAGCGCGAACACGAGTTGGCCGAACTGCGGGACTGTCTCGCGGACGCGGTCGCGGGCCGGGGCGGACTGGTGTGTGTGCAGGGCCCCGCCGGGATCGGCCGCAGCGCACTGCTGGCGGAGGCTGCCCGGTCGGCTCGGGAGTCGGGCGTACGGGTCCACGGCGCGCACGCTTCCTCGCCGACCCGCCCGCGTGAACCCTACGAGGTCGTACGCCAGTTGCTCGGTCCGGAGGTCGCCGAGCAGGGCGGCGTGCCGGCGGCCGCCGCGACGCCGGCTGCCGAGGGACCGGACGGCTTCGGCGTTCTGCACGCCCTGTACCGGCTCATCGAGCGCCTGGTCACCGTCGACGACCCGGCGCGGCGGCCCCTGCTCCTCCTCGTGGACGACCTGCAGGCGTGCGACACGGCGTCCCTGCGCTTCCTCGCCCACCTGCTGCCGCGCATCCAGACCCTGCCGATTCTGGTCGTCACCGCGCTGCGCACGGGGGAACGTCCTGCCCTGGACGAGAACGAGCAGGTGCTGGCCGACATCGTGCAGGACCCCACGGTGGTGCACATCCGGCCGGAGCCTCTCGGCCCGGCAGGTGTCGATCATCTCGTACGGCGGCGGCTCGGCGCCCTGGCGCCCGAGGAGGTCGTCCAGGCCTGCCGCCGAGTGTCGGCGGGGCTGCCGCTGCTGCTGACCCATGTGCTCGGGACCCTGGAGACCGCGGGAGAGGGGGCAGACCCGCGTGTCGTCGAGGAGGCCGGAATCCGTGCCGTCTCCGAGCTCCTGCTCGCGCGGCTGGACCGGCTGCCGCCCGCCACCGCGGATGTCGTACGGGCGATCGCGGTCCTCGGCGGCGGGGCCTCCCTGCCGGCGGTCGCCGCCTTCGCGGAGCTGTCCGAGCAGGAGGTGGCCACGGCGACGGCGGCCCTGGTGCGGGCCGAAGTGGTCCGGGACCAGTACCCGTTGGACTTCGTCCATCCCCTGACCGGCGAGGCCGTGCTGCGAACGGTACCCGGGCAGCAGCGCCCGGACCTGCAGGAAAGGGCGGCACGGCTGCTCGACCGTGCCGGGGCGGCTCCGGAGCGGATCGCCGCGCATCTGCTCCTGGTCCCCTACCGGGGCGACCCCCGGGTGGTCGAGGTCCTGCGCACCGCAGCGGCACGCGCGCGTGCCCGCGGCGCCAACGACGCCGCCGCCACCCTGCTGACGCGGGCGCTGCTCGAACCGCCCGCGCGGGACGTCCGGCCCGAGGTGCTGCTGGAACTGGGCCGCGCGGAAGCCCTCGTCGACGGGCGGGCGGCGGCCCGGCATCTGCGGGAGGCGTACGAGAGGTCACCGTCGGCCGCGGGCGCCGCGCGTCTGCTCGCGCAGACGCTGATCTACACCGGCAAGCCCGGTGAGGCGGCCGAGTTCGCGGCACGGGCGGCGGCACGGCTGCCGACCGCCGGGCCGGCCGCTGCGGACGGTACGGCCGACGAGTGGCAGGGGTTGGTGGCCCTGGCCCGGCTCGGCGCCTTCGCGCACGGGCTCTACAGCACGGGCGCCGACGGCACGGACGGGAAACTGCCACCGCCCCTCGGCGACGGGCCCGGCGCCCGCATGCTCGCCGCCGAGGCGGCGAGGGAGGCCACCGTATGGGAACTGGACCGCGCCACGGCCGTCGCCTCCGCCCGTTTCTCGCTCACCGAACGGGTGCTGCTGCACAGCGGCGAGATCCTCTCCTGGTGCACCGCGGGCGTCGTGCTGCACCTGGCCGGCGAGGACGTGCGGCGGCTGTGGGACGAGACGCTGACGTACGCGGCTCAGCACGGGTCGCTGATCGGGACGCTCTCGGCGCACCTGTGGCAGGGGTTCACCCGGTGGCGGCACGGCGAGTTGGACCAGGCGCGCCGTTCGCTCGAGGCCGCGCTCGAACAGTTCGGCGCGTGGGGCGTCACACCCGGCGCCCCGCAGTGCCGGGCCTTCCTGACGGGTGTGCTGCTCGACCTCGGGGACATCGCCGCGGCGCGTGCCTGTCTCGCGCGGATGCGGCAGCGGAGCGCGGGTGCGGAGGGGGCGCGGTTGCACGGGGAGAGCGAGGCCCGCGTGCTGATCGCGCAGGGCCGGTACGCGCAGGCGCTGGCCGTGCTGGACGGCGTGCGCCACCTCCAGCCCGCGGTGGTGAACCCGGTGTGGTGGGACGGGGAACTCCTGCGGGTGCGGGCCCTGACCGGGCTGGGTGAGCGGGACCGGTCCGAACAGCTCGCGCGGCAGCAGCTGGTGATGGCCCGCAGGTGGGGCGCACCCGGCGCCGTCGCCCGGGTGCTGCGATTGCTCGGTGAGGCGCGCGGGCCCGGCGGCGCCAGCGAAATCCGGGAGGCGCTCGCCCTCGCGGCCGACGGCCCTGCTCGCCTGGAGCACCTGCGGGCCGTGCAGTCCCTGCATGCCGTGACCTGCGGGGACAGCTCCAAGGACGGCGCCGTACGCCGATTCCCCCCTGTGTGACCGGCGTACGACAGACCGTCGGGAGGAGAATCCGACGCCCGACTTGCGATCGGCTTGCAAGCGGTTCGCAAGACCGATGGTGCATCGTCCATGTCCCGGAGGAAGCAGACGCATCACCAGGCAGACGCATCACGAGGCGGACGCACCGCAGGAGCACGAACGGGGGCGGTCCGGGGGACGGGCCGGATGCAGAGGACATGAGCGAAGCGATACGCGGCGGGGGCCCATGGGCGGTCGCCGGCTACACACAGATCAAGGAGCTGGGCTCAGGCGCCAGTGGGCGCGTGGTCCTGGCCACGCACGACACCACCGGCACCCATGTGGCGATCAAGTACCTCGCCGAGCAGCTCTGTGACGACCCGGCCTTCCGTGAGGTCTTCCGCGCCGAGGCCCGGCTGCTGGGCGAGCTCCGCTCCCCGCATGTCGTGGCGCTCTACGAATACGTGGAGAGTCCGCGCGGTGCCGCCATCGTCATGGAACTCGTGGACGGTGTGCCGCTGCGCAAGCTGCTGCGCGAGCACGGTGCCACGACCCCCGAGGCCGCGCTCGTCGTGCTCAAGGGGTCGCTGCTCGGCCTCGCGGCGGCCCACGCGGAAGGCGTCGTGCACCGCGACTACAAGCCGGACAACGTCCTGGTCGCCGCCGACGGTTCCTCCAAGCTGGTGGACTTCGGCATCGCCGTGCCCAGCGGGGTGGCCGCCAATGCCTCGGGCACCCCGACCTATATGGCGCCCGAGCAGTGGACCGGCGGTGCGGCCGGGCCGGCCACCGACGTCTACGCGGCGACCGCGACCTTCTTCGAGTGCCTGACCGGGATGAAGCCGTACCCGGGCCAGACGCTGGCGGAGCTGGCCGTCCAGCACATCGAGGCACCGATCCCGGCCGAGCTGGCTCCCGAACCGGTGCGCCCGCTGATCCGCAGGGGCCTCGCCAAGACGCCCGAGGAGCGCCCGGAGAGCGCGGCGGCATTCGTCGAGGAGCTCGAAGCCGTCGCGGCGGGCGCGTACGGAGAGGAGTGGGAGGAGAACGGCCGACGCGAACTCGCGGCCCTGGCCGCCCTGTTCCTCCTGCTCTTCCCGCTCTCCGACGGTACGGCCTCGGGCACGACCGCCCTGGCCACGACCACCCTCGGAGCGGGCGCCCGCCGGCTGCCCGGCAGAAGGGGGAAGGTCCTGGCCGGGCTGGCGGCGGGGGTCGTGCTGGTGGTCGGCGGGGTCGCGGTGACGGCCGTCGCCACGGGTGGGGGCGGTGGGCACCGCACCACGCACGGAGCCGGGTCCAGCTCCGCCGAGGGGGCCGGTCCGAGCGGATCGTCCGACTCCCCGGACGGTGGCCCCTCGGCATCGGACGGCTCCGCGTCCCCGTCCGGGAGTGCTGCGCCCTCCGCGTCGGCGTCCGCGAAGGACGCTTCGCCCAGCGCTGACGGGACGTCCGGCGGGACGGGCGGCGGATCGTCGGGCACGGGCGGGACGACGTCCACGACGGGCGGCGGTACGAGCGGCACGGGCGGCGGTGGGACCACCGGCGGCAGCGCCTCCGGCGGAACGACCTCGACCGGGGGTGGCTCCACCAGCGGCGGCGGGACGACGGCAAGCGGCACCTCCACGCCCCCTCCCACCCTCGACGTCACCTCGGCGCAGATCAACGCGGTGGGCCCGACCTCGGCCACCTGCACCATCGTGGCCTCCGTCAGCGTGACGACCGACGGCGCCGCCGACGGCACGCTCTATCTCAGCTGGTACGTCAGCGACTCGGCCGGCGCCGTCGGCACCGTCGTCGCCACCGACCCCGTCGCACTGCCCAAGGGCAAGACCCAGATCTCGGGCCGCTACACCCACGCCTTCCCGGTCCCGACGCGCTACGACTACCTCGGCGTCAGGATCACCACCGATCCCGCGGCCGACTCCGGCAACGGTTCCTTCCAGTCCACCGCGGCTCCCGTCGATTGCGACCCGCCCCGATGAGCACACCCTCCGAGGACCCCCGACTGCGGTTCGCCCGTACCGACCCGGCGTCCCGCCCCGGCGACCCCGACCTCACCGCCACCCTCCCGCCGACGGATCCGGCCGCGACCCTGCACCTCCCTCCCTCGGAAGCAGGCGGGGCAGAGACCCGTTTCGGGCCCGGCGTGCCCGGTGCGCCGGACACCGCCGACAACCTCGCGACGGGCCTCTGGCGAGGCACGGTCACTCCCGAGGTCGCGTCCGGCGTGACCGCCCGTCGCCCCCGGCCGCGCCGGCGGCGGGAACTGCGGTTCCTGCTGGTGATGGTCGCCGTCGTGGTGGCCGTCGTGCTGGCCATGCGCTCCTGCACGGCTGCCGGACCACCGCTGAAAGTGCTGGACGCCACGGTCACGGCGCCCGAGGTCGGCCACTGCGCGAAGACGGTCGTCGTCACCGGAGTCCTCAGGACGGACGGCCATGCCGGCACCGTCGACTACCGCTGGAAGCGCAGCGACGGCACGGCGTCGGCCGTCCTCCACCAGGAAGTCGGCCGCAACGTCAAAAGCTCGAAGGTCGTACTGCGCTGGAGCTTCGACGGCCACGGCACCATGAAGGCCACCGCCACCCTCGAAGTGCTCTCGCCGGACCGGGTGACGGCCTCGACCGGCTTCACGTACGACTGTTAGGCCCTTCCGCGAGACCCACGGCTCCGCACTCCCGCGCGATGCTCCGCCCCCGGCTCAGCAAGGAACGGGCCTCGTCCTCCTCGGCGTACGCGGCGAGCGCACACAGCGCGCGGGCGTACTCCAGCCGTGCCGGGCCGGGTGCCAAGAGGGCGACGGCTTCACGCAGTTGGGGCTCGCCCTCGGGTCCTCGCAGCTGTCCGACGATCCGCAGCACCCGCCCCAGCGTGCTGGGGGCTCCCCACCCGCGGGCGACCGTCAGCTGCTCCTCTGCGAGCGCCAGCGCCTCGGCCCGCCGGCCGACGCCCGCGAGCGCGCGCGCCCGCAGCAGCGACCAGGGCCACCATGCCGGGTTGGCCAGCGGGGGCTGGAGGTGGCCCACGCCGTCGAGGGCGGCGAGCGCCTCCTCGTGGCGGCCTTCCGCGTTCAGCACGCCCGCCTCGCTCTCCCCCAGCAGCCGCTGCCCCTCCGTTCCCCGGATCCAGCCGCGCATCCGCTCCAGACAGGCGCGAGCCCCCGCGGTGTCTCCGAGGTCCAGCAGGACGGCGGTCAGGAAGGTGCGGCCCTGTGGGGCGCCCGGCGCGAGCCCCCAGGTCTCCGACTGCCCGACCGCGGTCTCCAGCGACTGCCGTGCCGCGTTCAGGTCCCCGTGGTGCCACTGGGTGAAGCCGCGCCACAGGTGTGTGGCGAGCACGGAGAACAGTGAGCCGCTCTCGACGGCGCGGGCCACCGCCGCGTCCCACAGTTCGCCGACCTCCTCGTCGGCGAGGTGCAGCACGATGGCGGCCGTGTACCAGAGCATCTCCTCCCCGGCGGCCTGGAGCACTCCGCCGGCGACGGCGAAGCGGGCCAGTTCGACGGCCCGGGCCCGGTTGCTGCCGTCCGAGGCCGCCTCCCGGGCGAGATTGGCGGCGAGCATCCGCGCGCCGGGGCCCTCGCCCTCGACGACCGGGTTCTCGACGGTGCGCCACAGCCGCGGGTCCAGGCCGTGCATGAAGCCGCTGATGCGCTCCAGCGCCAGCAGTCCCTGCCGTTCGTCCTTCAGCTCGGCGGGCAGTTCCGCCGCCGCCCGGCGGGCGAACTCGGTGGCCTGGCCATGGCCGCCGGCGAAGACCAGGATCCGGGCGAGCAGCAGGGCGGCGACCGCTCTGCGCTGCGGGTCGGCGAGGGTGTCGTAGGCCTGACGCAGATGGTCGACGGCGGCCGGGCCGTTGCCGAGCATCTCGGCGCGCCCGAGTTCGAGAAGGACCTCGGGGCGGCGTTCGGGGGTGGGCGGTTCGTCGAGAGCGCGGGTGAGGTGGGTGACGGCGGCGTCGGGGGCGCCCCGGCCCACGGCCTCGCGGGCGGCCGCGCAGAGGATCTCCACCACATCCGGGTCGCCCCGGTGCGGGGCGAGCAGCAGCTGGGCCGCCGTGCGCTCCGGCGGTGCGCCCGCGGCGGACAGCGCCCGGGCCGCCCGCTCATGCCGCAACTGCCGTTCCCCGGGCGGCAGTTCACGGTAGACGGCCTCACCGACCAGGGGGTGCGCGAAGGCGTAGGGGCGGCCGTCGCGCAGGATCTCGGCCTGCACGAGCGGCACGATCGCCTGCGCCGCCTCCGCCTCCGACCGCTCCATGAGCGCGGCGACCTCGGCGAGCGTGGCCGCCCCGTCTCCCAGTACGGCGACGGCCTGCGCCGCCGCCCGCGCGCCTTCGGGCAGGCGGGCGATCCGGCCCAGCACCAGCCCGGACACCGCCCGGGCCCCGGTCTCGGCCACCTCCCCGCTGTGCGCGGCGTCGGGCCGTGTCCCGCGCGCGTGCAGCGCGCGCAGCAACTGCCGCAGCAGCAGCGGGTTTCCGGCGGTGGCGCGATGGCAGGCCGCTGTGAACTCCTCCTGGGGCTCCTCACCGAGCGTCCGGCGTACGAGCCCTGCGACCCCGCCCGCCGTCAACGGTGTGGGCCTGATCCGCACCACCGACGGATCCGTCGTCAACGTCCCCGGCAGCTCCTCGCCCGGTCGCTGCTCCCCCGTGCGCAGGGTGAGCGCGATGAGCACCGGCAGCCCTTCGAGCCGGCCCGCCAGATACGCCAGAAACCGCAGCGAACCGCTGTCGCTCCACTGCACGTCGTCCACGGCCAGCACCAGCGGCCCGCGGGCTCGCACCAGCTTGCGCGTCAGCTCGCTCAGGCCGTTGAGCACGGCGAAACTCTGCGGCTGCTGCCCCCGTACCTCTCCGAACACCGCGCCCGCAGCGACGGCGGTCCCGGCGAGCAGGGGCTCCTCGCTGCCGCTCACCACCCGCTCGAACAGCTGGCGTACGACCCCGAAGCCGTAGTCCTTCTCCCGTTGGCTGCCCCTGGCGGTGAGGGTGAGGGCCCCTTCCCCGGCGGCCAGTTCGGAGACCTCGCCGAGCAGGCGGCTCTTGCCGATGCCGGCCGGGCCCTCGATGAGCACGACGCCGGGTCTGCCGTCGAGGGCCGCGCGCAGGCTGTCGCGCAGTTCGGCGATCTGGAGATCGCGTTCCACGAGCGCGTCGGTGCGTGGGGCGGGGCGAGGGACGAACACCGGCGCTGAGGCCGCGGACGTACCGGCCGCGGCAGGAGCGGTGTGCGGTATCTGCCGGGAAGGGGTATCCAGCAGGGGCGACTGGGCGAGGATCCTCGCTTCCAGGTCGCCCAGATCCGTCCCTGGAGCACACGACCCGGCCGGCAGCAGCTTCCTCCCGCGGCGGAGGGCCTCCAAGGCGTCGGCCTGGCGGTGGGCGCGGTAGAGGGCGAGGGCGAGCAGACCCCAGCGTTCCTCGCGCAGCGGGTCCTCGGCGACCAGGGATTCGAGTTCCGGGACGAGGACGGCGTCCTCGCCGCGGGCGAGACGGGCGGCGAGCAGGCGCTCGCGGGCCAGCTCACGCAGTTCGGTGAGGCGCACCGCCTCCGGGCGCGCCCAGGACTCGGCGGCGTACTCCGCGTACGCGGGCCCCCGCCACAGCGCGAGCCCGGACTCCAGGACGGACACCGCCTGCGAGGGTCGTCCCCGCTCCGAGTGCACCGAGGCGGACCGCAGCGCCGCCTCGAACCGCCAGGCGTCCACCGCCTCGTCCGGCAGCCGCAAGGCGTAGCCCGCCCCTTCGCTGACGATGACGCCGGCGCGGGCCCTCGCCTCCTGCTCCGGTTCGAGGCAGCGCCTGAGATGGGAGACATGGGCGTGCAGCGAGGCGGCGGCACTGGGCGGCGGTGTGCCGCCCCAGACCCGTTCGACCAGCCGGTCGCGGGAGACGACGGAGCCGCGGGCGACGATCAGCAGGGCGAGCACGGCACGCTGCCGCCGCCCGCCCAGCTCCAGCGGCCGGCCCCGGAATCCGGCACGGACCTCGCCGAGCACCGTCATGCGCAGTTCGTGCAGCGACACGTGGGGCATCAAACCAGAACACCGCCACACTGCTCCACAGCAGTCTCACAACAAAGACACGACTTCGGCCCCCGCGCGGTTCAGGCGCCCTCTTCCCAGGGCAGCGGCGGCTGACAGCACTGCTCGACGAGCCGCCACACCTCTTCGGGGGTCTCGCGGGTGAGGGCGACTGCGGCCAGGGAGGCGCAGGTGTCGTGGCGCAGGCGGCGGATGCGGGCCCGGACCTCGTCGAGGGCGGCGGGGCCGACCGAGAGGCCGTCGCAGCCGAGGCCGATGAGCAGGGGGGTCACGAGGGGGTGGGCGGCGGCGTCGCCGCAGACGGAGACCTGGCGATCGTGGCGGTGGGCGGCGGCCACGACGCGGGCGATGGCGTCGAGTACCGCCGGGTGTGCCGCCATGGCGGGGGTGGCCGCGGGGTCGCGCCGGTCCAGGCCCAGGATCTGGCAGGTGAGGTCATTGCTGCCGATGGAGAAGAAGGCGGCCTCGCGGGCGAGGTCGTCGGCGGAAGCGACCGCTTCGGGCAGTTCCACCATGATGCCCAGGGGTGGCGCCGGGACTCCGGTTTCGGTGGCCGCGGCCTCCAGGAGGCGTCGGCAGGCGCGGAGTTCGTCGACGCTCGCGACCATGGGGATCATGATGCGCAGGTCGGTGCCGGCTCCGGCGCCGAGCAGGCTGCGGAACTGGTCGGCGAAGGCGTCCGGTTGGGCGAGCATGAGGGGCAGCCCGCGCCCGAGCCGGCCGTCCTCGCGGCTCTCGGCGAGGAACGGCGGCAGTTTGTCGTCGGCGAAGTCGAGCGTGCGCGCCGTGACGACCTGCCCGGTGAGGGCGCGAAGGACGGGGACGAGGGTGGCCGCGTGCTGGTCGCGGGTGGGCCAGGCGCGATGGTTGAGGAAGGGCAGCTCGGTGCGGAGCAGCCCGACACCTTCGGCTCCCGTGGCCAGGGCCGCGCGGGCCTCGGCCAGGGTGGCCACGTTGGCCCGCAGCACGATGCGGTGAGAGTCGAGTGTCTCGGCGGGCAGGTCACGCTCTTCGGCGAGGGCGAGCCTGCGGGAGCGGGCGGCCTCCATGACGCGTAGGGCCCTGGTGCGTTCCTCGTCGTCGGGGTGGACAACGGCGCCGGCCCGGTCGGCGTCGAGCAGGATCTCCTGCCCGTCGGGCAGTTCGAGCAGCCGCGGGTCGACGGCCAGCAGGAAGGGGACGCCCAGCGAGCGGGCGACGATGGCGGCATGCGAGTTCGGGCCGCCCGTCACGGAGAGGGCGGCTGTCACGGTCCGGCCGGGTTCCAGCAGGTCGGCGGCGCCGATTTCATGGGCCACCAGGACCAGGGGCTGGTCCGGGGCGGGATCCGTGTCGCCGTGGAGATGCGCGAGGACGCGGCGGCCCACCTGCCGGACGTCCGCGGCGCGTTCGGCGAGGGTGGGGTCGTCCAGGGCGGCGATGGTTGCGGCGTAGGCGTCGACGGCCTGCCGGACGGCGACCGGTACCGGCCGGCCGTCCTTCGCCCCCTTGACGGCCTGGTCGCGCAGATCCCGGTCCTGGGCGATGTAGCTGTTGACCTCCATGATGTCGGCCTGCTCGTCCTTGCCCTGTTCGCGCAGCGAGGCCGACAGTTCGAGCAGGCGGGCGGCGACGGCGTCGAAGGCGTCCGTGATCTGTTGCGTGGGCTCGCCGCCGGCGCGGTGGGGCAGCGCACCTCTCGTGAAGGGCCGGTCGGTGCGGTGGAGGACGCCGAGGGCCGTGCCGGGTGCGGCGGCCCGCCCGGTGAAGGTGTGGCGGTCGGTCACCGGGCCCCCAGCGTCTCGGCGAGGGCGCGGAAGACCAGGGCGGTGGAGGTGGCACCCGGGTCCTGGTGGCCGATGCTGCGGGCGCCGAGGTAGGAGGCGCGGCCCTTGCGGGCCTGCATCGGGGCGGTGGCGCGCATGCCCTCTTCGGCGGCATCGGCGGCGGCCGCGGCCGCGGCGCCCAAGTCGGCCCCGGCGTCGGCCTGTTGCCGGAAGGCCGCCAGTGCGGGGGCGTAGGCGTCGATCATGGTCTTGTCGCCCGGGGCGGCCGCTCCGAGCTTCTCGATGCTCGCGAGGCCGGCGGCCAGTGCGGAGGCCAGCTGCTGCGGGTCGGCGGTGGCGGTGTCCAGGGCCTTGCCGATCGCGCGGAAGGCGCCGCCGTAGAGCGGTCCGGAGGCGCCGCCGACGGTGGAGATGAGAGTGGTGCCGGTCTTGACCAGTACGGCCCCCACGGTGTCCGGCGCGTAGTCGGCCAGGGCCTTGACGGCGGCGGAGAAGCCGCGGTGCATGTTGGTGCCGTGGTCGGCGTCGCCGATGGCCGAGTCGAGTTGGGTGAGGTGGTCCTTGTGCTGGTCCACGGCGGCTGCGATGGCCTGCACCCAGGTGCGGGCGAGGTCGGTGTCCACGGGGTCTCCGATCGGGGTCGGTACGGGGTTGGCGGGTGGTGTGGTGAGCCGGGGGCGGGGCGGTGGCGCGCGGGGTGCGGTCCGGGCGGGGCGGCCGCGGGAAGGCACCGGCCCGGCCCGCGCGGATGGCGCGGCCCGCCCCCGGCTCGGTTCAGACGCCCCAGCGCAGAGCCGGGGTGTTCACGGGTGCGTCCCACAGGGACAGCATGTCGGCATCGGCCTTGCATACGGTCAGGGAAACACCCGCCATGTCCAGGCTGGTGACGTAGTTGCCGACGAGGTTGCGGGCGATGACCACGCCCCTGTCCGCGAGTGCGGCGGCGACCTCGTTGTAGACCACGTACAGCTCGATGAGCGGGGTGCCGCCGAGACCGTTGACCATGACGATGGTCTCGTCACCGGCGTCGAGCGGCTGGTCGCCGAGGACGGCGTCCAGGGCGGTGGCCACGATCTCCCTGGCGGGACGCAGCTTCTCGCGGCGCCGTCCGGGTTCACCGTGGATGCCGACGCCGACCTCCATCTCGTCCTCGGGCAGTTCGAAGCCGGGCTTCCCGGAGGCGGGCGTGGTGCATGCGGTCAGGGCCACGGCGAAGGACCGGGAGGCGGCGTTGACCCGTTTGGCCATCTCGGCGACGGTGGCGAGGTCGGCGCCCTGCTCGGCGAGGGCCCCGGCGATCTTCTCGACGAAGACGGTGGCCCCGGTGCCCCGGCGGCCGGCCGTATAGGTGGAGTCCTGGACCGCGACGTCGTCGTCGACCAGGACGGTCTCCACGGCGATGCCTTCCTCGACGGCGAGTTCGGCGGCCATCTGGAAGTTGAGGACGTCTCCGGTGTAGTTCTTCACGATGAACACCACGCCCGCGCCGCCGTCGACGGCCTGGGCCGCGGTGAGCATCTGGCCGGGCACGGGCGAGGTGAACACCTCGCCGGCGCAGGCCGCGTCCAGCATCCCCTGTCCCACGAAGCCGCCGTGCAGGGGTTCGTGGCCCGAGCCGCCGCCGGAGACGAGGGCGACCTTGCCCGGCTTGGTGCCCGAGGTGCGGGCGATCACCCTGTTCTCCGCGTCGACCTTCAGCGCGGGGTGCGCGGCGGCGATCCCGGACAGCGCGTCGGCCAGTACCGCTTCAGGTGCGTTGATCAGCTTCTTCATGACAGGGCTCCTTCGGCGGCTGCGACGGGCTCGGGGGTCGGCTCGGCGAGGGTGGTGACGCCTCTGCGGGCGTTCAGGGCGACGTAGAGGAAACCGGCGGCGACCGCTCCCACGACCTCGGCGATCAGGTAGACGGGCAGCTGGTTCCAGTGGACCGTGCCGTTGAACAACTGGCCGACCAGCATGGGCCCGATCGTGCGGGCAGGGTTGATGGACGCGCTGGTGGCGGGCGCGACCACCATGATGACGGCGAACACGGCGAGGCCGATGGCGAGTCCGGCGAACCCGCCGGCCGAACGGCGGTCGATCGCGCCGAAGACGACGAAGGCGAGGACGGCCGTGCCGAGCGCTTCCGCGAAGAAGGCCTGGCCGACGCTGACTTGAGGGCCGTAGGAGGCGATGCCCAGACCGACGGTCACGGCCTTGTGGCCGAGCACCCCGATGATCGCGAGGGCTCCCAGTACGGCGCCTGCGACCTGGGCGGCTATGTATCCGGGGACGTCCCGCCACGGCATCTTCCTCGTGGCGGCGAGCGCGAGGGTGATGGCCGGGTTGATCTGACAGCCGGAGATGTGGCCGATCGCGTAGATCATCGCGATGACGACCGTGGCGAACGCCAGCGAGATCATGCCGAGGTCGGCGAAGGTGAACGGGGCCTTGCCGTTGACGATGAGTGTTGCGGGAACCGAACCGACGCCGATGAACACCAGCATCGCGGTGCCCAGAACCTCGGCCAGCAGCTTCTGTGGGTAGGTGTTTTCTTCCATGAAAGGCGCCCAGCGCCGAACGGCGGCTCGGGCGTCTCACCTCCTCCGCGGGGAGCGGGCTGTGAAGGGAGGGGGAAGCCGGGCGGCTTTGAGCCTCCGACTGCAGATCGTTCACTATGGATGAACGTTGTTCCGGAAATTAAGCCCGCGTTTCCGGCCTGTCAAGAGGTTCGGCAGCCTCGCGCTCCATTGACGGGCAGACCGATACGAAAAAGACCCCGCGGCGGTGCGCCGAGGGGCCTGATCAGGCGGGGGGTCAGTTCAACGTGGTGCGGGCGGCCGCGCCGCGGGGGGCTCCCAGGTCGCGGGAGAGGTTGCGGGCGGTCTCCCGGACGGCGACCGCAAGCTCCTGACGTGCCGATTCGGCCAGAATCCGCTCGACGGGTCCGACGATGCCGAGAGACCCGACCACCTCGCCGGAGCGGTCGAAGACGGGGGAGGCGATACCGGCGTCACCGATGGCGGATTCCTGGTCCTCGATCGCGTAGCCCGTCCTGAGGACCTCCTTCAGCTGCCCGGCCAGCTCCTCCGGGGCCGTGATGCTGGCACCGGTGAGCACCGCCTGCTCACCCGCGAGCAGCCGCTCACGCTCGACGGCCGGCAAGAAGGCCACGATGGCCTTGCCCAGGGCGCAGGTGCTCCACGGGATGCTGGCGCCCACCTCGAGGATCTGCACGGCGCCCTCGGGCCGGAAGGCATGGTGCACCACCAGGACGTGGTCACCGGTGAGCACGGCCACCCAGACCGCCTCGTTCGTCCGGTTCGCGAGCTGGTCCGCCCAGGTCAGCGAGCGGGTGCGCAGCTCCTGGGTGTCCAGGTAGGCATTGCCGAGCTGCACCAGTTCCGGGCCGAGCTGGTACTTCGAACTGTCCCGGTCCTGCACCACAAGCCCCTCGGCCTCCAGCGTGCGCAACAGCGCGTGCACGGTCGGCTTGGCCACGCCCAGGCGGTCGGCCAGCTCCGTCACTCCGAGCCGCGGACCGGTGGACGCGAGCTCCCGCAGTATCTGCACCGCTCGCTGCACGGCCTGCACCATCGAAAAATTCTCCTCGGTTCACTATTGCTGAACGCTGTTCCGACATCTACGTTAGCTGTTCATGAGCGCATCTGTCGGCATCGTACTCGTGTCCCACAGCGCCGAGCTCGCGGCGGGCCTTCGCCTGCTGGCGGAGCAGATCGGCTCCGACACGGTCCCCCTCGCCACGGCCGGAGGCACCGACGACGGCCGGATCGGCACCAGTTACGACCTCGTCCTCACCGCCATCCGCAGCGTCGACCGCGGTCAGGGTGTCGTCGTCCTGCCCGACCTGGGCAGCTCCGTCCTGACCGCCCGCACCGTCCTGGAGGACCACCCCCATCCCGACGTGCTGATCGTCGACGCCCCCTTCGTCGAAGGAGCCGTCGCAGCCGTCGTCACCGCCGCATCCGGCGCCGACCTCAAGGCCGTCGCCGACGCCGCCAAGGAGGCCCGTCATGTCCACAAGCTCTGAGCCCACCACCACGACCGCAGCCAGGCAGGAGGCGGCCGTCGTGCTGCCCGCCCCTCTCCACGCCCGCCCCGCGGGTCAACTCGCCCGGGCGGCAGCGACCTTCACCAGTGCCATCCAGCTGGAGTACGGCGACCGGACGGTCAATCCGACCGGCGTGCTCGCCGTCATGGGCCTCGGGGCCACCCTCGGAAGCACCGTGACCGTCCGCGCCGAAGGCCCCGACGCCGAACAGGCCGTCACGACACTGGCCCAGATCCTCGCCACCGCCGAGTGACCCGAAGGCCGCCGGCGGCACGAACCGGCTGCCGCTCGGCGAAGCCAGAAGCGGAGACCAGTGAAGGTGACCGAGGTGAGCACCCCCGCCACGCACACGCCCGACACCGAGACACGGCCGCCCTCGCGGATCGAGGACCTCTCGGTGCCGCACATCCCCGAGGCCGTTTACGCCGTCCGCCGACGGGCCCGCACCGTGCTGGCCCGATGGCGGGTTCCGAGGTCGACGGCCGACGACGCCCTCCTGGTGATCTCGGAGCTGACCACCAACGCGATCGTCCACGCACTGCCGCCGGCGGTGCTGCGGCTGTCCATGCCGCAGGACGGCACCTGCGGCGGGATCCGTATCGAGGTCACCGACGCGGGGCCGGTGTGTCGAGGATTTTCCGCGCCCGGCGGCCCCCACCTCGCCGAACACCAGGAACACGGCCGCGGGACCGGCATCGTCGCGGCCCTCTCCACCCGGCACGGAATCTCCCGTCACCCCGAGAGGACCACCCGCTGGGCCGTTCTCCACGTCATGGCGTGAAGCCGCTGACGCCCCGTCACCGCACGGGCGGCCAGAGGGCGTCGAGGATCACCCGCACCTGGTCGACGAGGTGCGACGGGTCGAATCTGCCGGGATCGGTGAGCGCGATGCGGCCGAAGTGCTCCGCGCAGGCGACGAGGGCGTGGGCGACGACCTGCGGGTCGAGTGCCGGGCCGCCCCTGTCCGCCAGGACGACGGAGATCCATTCCTGGACGCGGCGCCGGAACCGCTCGCGGTCCGCCTCGATACGGTCGCGGACGACCGGGGGCATGTTGCCCGGCGGCAGCAGGATCAGTCGCCAGGTGTCGGGGTCCTCGCGGAGCATCGCGGACATCCGGCGCACCGCCTCGGAGACGAACGCGGCGGGATCGCCCAGGTCCTGCGCGCCGGGGATCGTCTCCAGCAGGCGCCCGAAGGCGCGTGCCTGCTGCCGGTCGAGCAACGCCATCAGGAGGGCGTCGAGGTTCTCGAAGGCGCCGTAGACCACCGACCGGGCGACATCGGCCCGCTTCGCCACGGCGTCGACGGAGACCCGGTCGTAGCCGTCGCTCACGATCACGGCGAGGGCAGCGTCGAGCAGCTGCTCACGGCGCTGTGCGAGCGGCACGCGCGGGGCGTAGGGGCGTCGCTTGCGCGGCCTGTCTTCCGAAGCGCGGAGTGCTGACACCTTGGCATCTTACGACATGCGTGTCTTAATTTAAGACAGTAGTGTCGTAATCAAGGGCGGCGCAGGCCGCGGACACATGAGGAGCGGCTCCATGGCGAAGGTCAAGTCGAAGTGGAGCGAGGTCGAGCCGCACGAGGACTACGGCTTCTTCGGCCCGGGTTCGGTGGTGTGGAAGGTCTGGAGCCACCCGACCGCGCCGACGGTCGGTTTTCAGCGGGCCGTGGTGGTGGAGGAACTCGACCCGCCGCTGGTGGCCGCCGTCCACGCGACCCAGGGCATCTACCGACGCGCCCGCACCCGTTACGACCGCACCCTGCGCTACTTCGCCATGGTGGCCTTCGCCGGCTCCCGGGAGGTGTGCAAGGCCGCCGACGTCCTGGTCAAGATCCACTCCAAGGCGATCGGCGAACTGCCCTACGGCGGCGGCACCTACGACGCCAACGACCCTGCCTCGCAGCTGTGGATCCAGCTCACCGGGTGGCACTCGATCCTCTACGCGTACGAGAAGTACGGCCCCGGCAAGCTCACCGCGCAGGAGGAGCAGGAGTACTGGGAGGCGTGCGCGCTCGCCGCGGAACTGCAGACCTGCTCCCCCGACGACGTCCCCCGCAGCCGTGACGGCGTCCGGGCGTACTTCGAGGACATGCGCCCGCGGCTCTCCGCCAGCCCGATCGCCCGGCAGGCCATGAACCACCTGCTGAGGAGCGAGCTCGTGCTGCCGCCGACACCATGGTGGGCAAAGCCGGCGAGCCTGGCTGTCGCCAAGGCGCAACGGATCGCCACGATCGCCACCATGCCACGCTGGATGCGCGAGATGGCGGGGATCCGGCAGTCACGTCTCCTCGACACACTCATCGTGCCCGTCATGAAAACGGCCTTCGCGCTCGCCCACATGAGCCCCAAGGCCGAACTGCGCCTGCTGGCGCGCCTCTCGCCCTCCACGGTTCCGGTGATCGCGCCGATCAAGCTCGGCATCCCTCCCCACAAGGAGGAAGTACTGACGCCCGCGGAGGCCCGCGCCCGCCACGGCTACGCCAAGCCCGCCGAGGCCCACCTCGAATTCCGGGCCCGCCAGGCCGCCCGTGTCTTCGACGACGGCAAGGCACCCAGCGACCAGGGGCTCGTCGAGTCCCAGGAGATCCTCGGGCCGCTGTCGTAAAGGAACCATTATCGGGACATCGCGGAAGGAGGTGTAACGCGGCGACGGCGGTGAGGCGCTGAGGAACAGAGGCGTGGGAAAACCTCGGACTGAATTCATACGCCCCGGGCGACCGTGCCACCACGACAACTCGTCAGATCGGAATTTCTCGTGAGCAACACAGACCCGGTTTCCGGATACCAGACGTACCCCCAGCCCCCGGGGCCGGACCGCTCCGCGCAACGTCAGGCCACCGGCCGACGGGCGGCACTGACGATCTGCACGATCGCCGACACAGCGGCCGGACTGCTGGTCCTGTGGATTCTGCTGTTCCTGCTCGACGCGAACCAGGCGAATGTATTCGTCAAGTTCGTGCACGGAATATCGGACTGGCTGGCCGGATGGTCACAGGACATTTTCACGATGAACACCGAGGGTCTACGCGTCATCCTCAATTACGGTCTTCCGGCGATTCTGTATTTGCTGATCGGTCACGGAATCGCCGCACGGCTCAACCGGGCCTGACCTCCTCGTCGCGCAGCCGACCCGCCAGGGAGGTCAGTGGTTCGGTCTCCTCCGTGCAGCCGAGGACGGTCAGGCGGGAGATCGCCGCATCGAGGCGGGCGCCGGGCGTTCCAGATAGAGGCCCTCGACGGCAGCCGCGTCCAACTTCCTTGCCCGGATGATGAGTTCGGGCAGCGAGTCGGGGACGGCGGCGGGCGCGGCGGCGGTCGGTGTGGGCCGTGGTGCCGTAGCGGGCGGCGCGGCCGCGCACCTCCGCGCGCAGGCCGGCCACCGTCCAGGTGCGGCACGTGTAGCCGGTGGCGGGCTGTTCGCCGTGGCCGAGGAGCTCGATGCGCTGGAGGAGGACCTCCACGCCGGTGAGGAAGCCGAGCTGGTCCAGCGGCGAGTCGACCTCGTCGAACAGGTTCCGGTTCCCGGCGAGCAGTTCCAGGCCGCGGGCCTCGTTGCCGGTCAGCGCACAGAACTCCGGGTGCCGGCCGACCTCTTCGGACATCGAGGGGCTGCGGTAGCCGGTGAGGTGCAGTTCGCGGGCGCGGTCGGCGTGGCCGGTGCGCAGCAGGGGCAACAGTGCGTACGAGGCGGAGCGGGCCGGTTCCTCCTTGCAGGACGCCTTCCCGGCCAGGACCGGCTCCCAGGCGCGCAGCGCCCGCTCGTCCTCGCCCTCAGGATTTTCACGGGCACTTCACGGTGCGACGCGGCCTGCCCGGTGAGGGCGGCCGGGTACGGCGGCATCCAGCCGATCTCCCGTACGTCGGGTTCAACGCCGCAACCAAGCACCGTACTTGTCAGTCGTCCCCCATGATGACGCTCAGCGCTCTTCGCCCTCGGCCAACCCCCCACTGTCCGCGAATGAGGCCGCATGCTCCGTATCCATTTCACCACCGCCGACTTACAGAACATCCGAATCTCACGTCGCCCCGACCCCCTGTGGGAACTCGTCTGCGCCACCTGCCGGTTGGTCACACACCAGGGACCGCTCGAGTTCGGGGCATGGCGTCGCTCCGTCCGCGAACGGCTCGCCACGGACCCGGTGGCCGGCCGTGCCCTGCACACGCTGCAGACACTCGTCCCGCCCTTCGGGTACATCCCCGACTTCCTCACCCCGACCGTCCTGGAGGGAGGTCTGCCCGCGGCCCTGGAGGAGATACAGGCCACCCCTCCCGGCCGGCTGCGGCACGAGTTGGGCAGGCTCGCTGCCGCGCGTCCCCTCCCGGGGTGGACCACGACGCTGGGCCGACCGGGAGACCACGGTCTGCGATCTCTGGCCAAGTCGCTGGAAATCTCCGCCACGACCTTGCTCGAACCGCGCTGGGCCCATGTCCGCAGAGCCATCCGTGACGAGGTCGACCTGCGCTCTCGTGTCCTCCTCGACGGAGGGGTCCTGGCCCTGTTGGAAAGCCTGCGGCCGCTCGCCCGGTGGCGGGCGCCCGTCCTGGAAGTGGAGTACCCCACCCACCGCGACCTCCATCTGGAGGGCCGTGGGCTGCTTCTGCTCCCCTCCTACTTCTGCTGGCGCAGGCCCACCGCCCTCGCCGATCCGGCCCTCGGCCCGGTCCTGGTCTACCCGGTCACCGCACGGCCGCTCGACTCGATCACCTTCCACGACAACGGACTCGACCGTCTGCTGGGCCGCACCAGGGCCTCGGTCCTCACCGAGGTGGCCCGCGGCGGCCCCCGGACCACCTCCGAGGTGGCGACGGCTGTCGGCATCGGCCTGCCCAGCGCCAGCTACCAGCTCGCCGTCCTCCGGGACGGGGGGCTGGTGGCGAGCCGGCGCGAGGGACAGTACGTGCGGCACTCGGCGACGCTCATGGGCCACCGGCTCCTGGACGGAGACGGAGGACAATTGCAGCAGACGGGACAGACCGTCGGCGGCACCCCTTAGCGGGAGCCGCTGATCTGGCGGCGGCTCCGGCGGAGCCGCCGTGGTCCACGAGCTGCCCGTGATTCGAGCACATTCGAAATGCTTCTCCCCCGCCGGCGCACGGCCGAACATCGTCGGCGGGGCCCGGCCGCGAAGCATCGCGGCGACCGCACGAACCGCACCACTCGACCCAACGGGGGAAGACAATGAACCTGCTCCGCAATCACCGCACCCGTCGCGCCACCACCGCGGGTGTCACCCTTCTGCTGGCGGGCGTCCTCGGGACCGCCGGCGCCACCGCCTCCGGCGCCGAGGCCAAGGCCGCGGCGCCTCAGACCCAGCAGATCGCCTCGTCCGTCCTCGGCAGCGACTACAAGATCACGCTCACCGCGCTGCGCTCGTCCCAGGACGAGTACGCCGCCTCGGTGCGGCTGCAGGTCTACACGCACGACAGCGGCAAGTGGAAGGAGTCCGACCGGGTCACGGTGGGCGAGGTCGACGGATGGTTCTGGTACCCGCTGACCGGCAGCGGCTCCGTCTGCGAGTTCTCGACCGCGAGCATGGAGCCCGCGCCCCTCACCGTCAGCCTGCTGATCACCCCGTCCATCGGCTGCTCCCAGCCGGCGCACTACGTCGTCAAGCAGGGCAAGGTCTACGCCGGCTGAACCACCTCAGCCGGGGCGGCCGGGGTTTCGGGAAGGACAGCGTGGTCGGGCTGTACCCCGTCGAGGAGGTGGTCAGCCGCCCGTGGACTCCCGGATCACCAGGGAGAAGCCGCCGACGACATCCTGGTGCGGGGCCGGCGGCTCGGTCTGCTCGATGCGCCGGACGAGGAGGTCGACCGCGCGCTCGGCCATACCGTCGTGGTCCGGGTCGACGGTGGAGAGCGACGGGATGAAGAACTCGCTCTCCGAAACGTTGTCGAAGCCGATCACCTTCACCTGCTCGGGTACCCGCGTCCCGACGTCGGCCAGGCCCCGCAGCACGCCCATGGCAAGGGAGTCGGTCACACAGAACACGCCGTCGAAGTCCAGGCCGCTCTTCGCCATCTCCCGGGCGCGTTCGGCGCCTTCGCGCATGCCGAGCCGGCCCACCTGCTGCACCAGGGCGCCGTCGGCGGACAGGCCCGCGTCCTTGAGAGCCTTGAGGTAGCCCGCGATGCGCAGGCTGGAGGTGTCCACCTCCTCGACCGCCCCGCACACGATCGCGACACGCCGGCAACCCCGCTCGATCAGATGCCGGGTGGCGGCGTGGGACGCGTCGAAGTTGGGCATGGCGACGTGGTCCACCGGGCCGCCGAAGATCCGGTCGCCGAGGATGACCACCGGGTGGTCCACCCTGAGCCGCTCGGCATCACCCTGCCCCATGCCGGCCGCGCTCAGGATCAGCCCGTCGTAGAGCCGGTTGCGGGACAGGGACAGCGCCTCCAGCTCGTTGTCCCGGGAGGCGGTCTGTTCGATGTTCACCCGGAGGCCGCGCCGCTCGGCCGCGGCGATGATGGCGGCGGCCAGCAGCCCGTAGTAGGCGCTGTCCACCTCAGGAACGGCGAGGCCGATGGTTCCGGTACGGCCCTTGCGCAGATTGCGGGCCGCGACGTTGACCCGGTAGTCGAGCCGGGCCATGGCCTCGAGCACCTTCTCGCGCGTCGCGGGGCGGACGTTCGGATGGTCGTTGATGACGTTCGAGACGGTCATCGGTGAGACCCCGGCCGCCTTCGCCACGTCCTGGATCGTCGCCACCCTCACCCCTGGTCTGCCGTCTGGGAACCCACTCGCATGCTAAGCCGCACCCCTACCGGCCAGGACGGTGACGGAGTGCGGCCGGGACGACGGCCGGAGTCGTTGTGTCAGGCGAGCGGAGCGCTGACCGTGACGAAGGAGTGCGGCGGCAACGTGAGGGTGAACCCCTGGTCGGTGGCCTTGAGGGCGTCGAAGGAGCGCGGGGCGACCGTCTCCGGTGTGCCGGGCGTGTTGTGGTCCTGCAGCCGGTCGGCCGTCAGGATGCGGGCGCTCGGCTCGCCGACGCCGCGCCCGCGCAGGTCGAGCGTCACCCCCGCGGGCTCCTCCGCGTCCAGGTTGGACAGCGAGATGAGCACCGCCCCGTGCTTGACGCTGGCGGAGGCGGACAGGGTCTCCAGCTGCGTGTCGCCGACCGTGCGCCGCAGGCCGTCGCCGCGCAGATGCACGGCGAGTGACGTGGCGTCCTGATGGCCCTTGTTCATCTCGAACACGTGGTAGGTCGGGGTCAGCACCAGGCTGTCGCCGTCGGTCAGGAGCATGGCCTGCAGGACGTTGACCGTCTGCGCGATGTTGGCCATGTACAGACGGGCGGCATGCCGGTGGAAGATGTCGAAGTGGGTGGAGGCCACCAGCGCGTCGCGCAGGGTGTTCTGCTGGAACAGGAAGCCGGGGTTGGTGCCCGGCTCGACGTCCCACCAGGTGCCCCACTCGTCCAGCACCAGCCCGACGGTGCGCCCCGGGTCGTAGACGTCCATCACGGTGGAGTGGCCGGTCAGGATGCGGTCGAGGCGGCGGGCCGCGACCATGGTGCGGTAGTGGTCGTCGGTCCCGAAGACGGTCGCGCTGCCCTTGGCCTCCCAGGGACCGGCCAACGTGTAGTAGTGCACCGACAGGCCCTGGAAGAAGTTCTTCGGGGTGGCCTCGCAGCCGAAGCAGCTGATCTGCTGCATCAGCGTCTCGGTCCACTTGTAGTCGGCGTCCGAGGCGCCGGAGGCTATGCGGTAGAGCTTGTTGTCGCCGTGGTCGCGGCAGTAGGTGGCGTACTGGCGGGCCAGGTCGGCGGAGTACTCGGCGCGCATGTTGCCGCCGCAGCCCCAGGTCTCGTTGCCGATGCCCCAGAACTTCACCCGCCAGGGCTCCTCGCGGCCGTTGGCCTTGCGCAGCCGCACCATGGGGCTGTCGCCGTCGCGGGTGAGGTACTCCACCCACTCGCTCATCTCGCGCACGGTGCCGGAGCCGACGTTGCCGCTGATGTACGGCTCCGCGCCGAGCAGCTCGCACAGCGCCATGAACTCGTGGGTGCCGAAGTGGTTGTTCTCCTCGACGTCGCCCCAGTGCGTGTTGACCATGCTCGGCCGCTGCTCGCGGGGGCCGATGCCGTCACGCCAGTGGTACTCGTCGGCGAAACAGCCGCCCGGCCAGCGCAGGTTGGGGATGTCCAGGGCACGCAGGGCCTGTACGACGTCGAGGCGGATACCGCCCTCGTTCGGGACCGTCGAGTCCTCTCCGACCCAGAAGCCGCCGTAGATGCAGCGGCCGAGGTGCTCGGCGAAGTGACCGTAGAGGTGACGGCTGATCCTCGGGCCCTCGATGTCGAGGTTGATGACCGCGGTGGCGTTGGGCACGGACGTACTCCTGTGTCGGGTCGAGGACGTGGGGTGGGCAGGAACCGCGCATGGCAAACGCTTTCTTGTAGCGATACAAACGTACTCTCCACGGCACCGCCTTCGCCATGCCCGCCGGCGATCAGGGCCGCGCGGCTTCAAAGCCGTGGTCGGCGGCGTACGCGGCGAAGACCTCTGTCGTGCTGCCGTCCACGTGCAGGAAGCGCTGGTCGAGAATGGTGGCGAGGTCGTCGAGCGCGCCCGCGAGCAGGTCCCCGCCCAGTCGCACGTCCGGTCGTCGGGCCGCCTGCCCCTGCCGGGCAAGGGCGACGGCGTGGCCGAGGACGGCCGCCAGGGACGAGTGGTCCTCGCCGTCATGGAAGTAGTAGGCCTCGGCGTACTGGGTGAAGTCGACGCGGACGCGGACGACCTCGGTGGCCAGGCTGTCCAGCAGTGCCGCTCCGGCCACGCTGTCGATGTGCTCGGCCGTCGGTGCCGAGCGGTGCAGCAGCGACAGCCGGATGGCCAGGACCCGTCTGCGGGTCAACGCGGGGTAGATCTCCAGCACCCAGGAGACCGTGGCCGTCAGGAGGGCGAAGCCGACGAGGGCCTCCAGCGGGGAGACCAGGCGGAGCCACCCTTCGCCGGGCGTGATGTCCCCCAGGCCGAGGGTGGCGACGGTGACCAGGGACAGGTAGACCGAGTCGAGGAGTGCCGGCTGCTGGGCCGCTCTTGAACCAGGGGTGAGCGTGAACGCGCCCGGCATATGGGGCCAGTAGATGATCGCCCAGCCCAGGATGATGATGACGGCCCACAGCCCCACCACCGTCACCATCGCCAGCGGCCCGACGAGCCCGATCAGGCGGGGACGCAGCCGTGAGCGCCGGGCCAGTCGCCACATCCTGGTCATGACGAGTCGGCTGATGCCTCCGTGGCGGGTGGGGTGCCAGAGCGTGTGGAACAGATCCCGCAGGACAGCCAGGACCAGTCCGACGCCGACCAGCGAGACCAGCCACTCCATCCATGTCTCCCACGGGCCTGTTCCGCGAAGCGTCTCGACGGCTCCGGACGACCGGGAGCCGCGCACCTCCTGCCCGATTTTGCCCTGGTTTTTAGTGCTATGCCAAGGGTGACAGCGGCGGGATCCCCGACGGCCCGTCAAAGGTTTTCAGCGGGTGAGGATGACGAGCTGCTGCGTGGCTCGGGTCATGGCGACATAGCGGTCGACCGCTCCTTCGACGTCGGTGCCGAAACTGTCCGGGTCGACGAGGACGACCAGGTCGAACTCGAGCCCCTTCGACAGCGTGGGGGTCAGCGACTTGACCCGGGGCGTGGCCTGGAACGTGGGATCGCCGATCACGCAGGCGATTCCCTCGGCATGCGCGGCGAGCCAGGTGTCCAGGATCGAGTCCCGTTGCGAGGCAGTGCCGTGTACGACGGGGAGGCCGCTGCTGCGGACGGAGGTCGGCACGTTGGCGTCCGGGAGCACGGCCCGGATGACCGGCTCCGCTTCCGTCATGACCTCTTGCGGCGTGCGGTAGTTGATGCTCAGGGAGGCCACACTGACCCGGTCGAGCCCGATCCGCTGCAGCCGTTCCTGCCATGTCTCCGAGAACCCGTGCCGGGCCTGGGCGCGGTCACCGACGATGGTGAAGCTCCGGGACGGGCAGCGCAGCAGGAGCATCTGCCATTCCGCGTCGGTCAGTTCCTGGGCCTCGTCCACGACGATGTGCGCGAACGGACCGGCGAGCAGGTCCGGTTCGGCGATGCTCAGTTCGGCCTCGTCGACCAGGCTGACCTTGGCGTCCTGGCCGCGCAACATCCTCACCAGGCCTTCGCCGTCATCACCGTCGGCACCGGAATCGGCCGCCGCGTCGATGAGGTTGTCCACGACCTGCGCCATGCGCTCGCGCTGGGCGGCGATGACGGCCTCGTGCCGCCGCTTGCGCAGGGCCGTCTCCGGGTCGCCGAGCCGCTGCCGAGCGGCGTCCAGGAGCGGCAGATCGGACACCGTCCAGGCCTGGGCATCCGCCCGCTGCAGCTTGCGGACCTCCTCGCGGCTCAGCCAGGGCGCGCACATCCGCAGATAGGCCGGCACCGACCACAGATCTCCGACCAGGTCGGCCCCTTCGAGCAGCGGCCATGCCCGGTTGAGGGCCCCGACCAGCTCCCTGTCCCGCCGTAGCACCCTGCGGAACTGCTCCGGCGGGAGGTCGTCGCCGTCGTATCCGTCCTCCAGGATCGTGACCAGCTTCTCCCAGATCTGCTCACGCGCCTCGTTGTGCGGGGTGCCGGGTTCCGGCGCGTCGAAGGCCTCGGCCCAGTCGTCGGCGGTCAGCGGGATGTCGGTCCAGTCGACGGTGACCGTCATCCCCTCGGCGGGCGGCTCCTCGTAGAACCGGACGGCCTTCTCGATCGCCTTCACCATGTCCGCGGACGACTTCAGACGGGCCACCTCGGGGTCGGTCTCGACGCCCGCGTCGGCTCCCTCGTCGACGAGGTCCCGCAGGATGCAGGTCTGCACGCCCTCCTCGCCGAGGCTCGGCAGGACGTCGGCGACATAGTCCAGGTAGGGGCGGTGCGGGCCGACGAACAGTACGCCGCCCCGACGGTGCCCGAGGCGGGGGTCGGAGTAGAGGAGGTGGGCGGAGCGGTGCAGGGCGACGACGGTCTTGCCGGTGCCGGGACCGCCGTCGACGACGAGCGCGCCGCGTGATCCCGCCCGGATGATGGCGTCCTGGTCGGCCTGGATGGTGGCGAGCACGTCCCGCATGCGGGCCGAGCGGTTGCTGCCCAGACTGGCGATGAACGCGGACTGGTCGTCGAGCGCGGCGCGCCCCTCCAGCCCGTCGGCGGTGAACACCTCGTCCCAGTAGTCGCTGATACGGCCGCGGGTCCAGCGATAGCGGCGGCGGCCGGCGAGGCCCATCGGGTTGGCGTGGGTCGCCGCGAAGAACGGCTCGGCCGCGGGAGAGCGCCAGTCGAGCAACAGGCGACGCCCCGTGCTGTCGGTCAGGCCGAGTCGTCCGATGTAGACGGGCTCGGGGTCGTCCGCGCCGACGATGTGTCCGAGGCACAGGTCCAGGCCGAAGCGGCGCAGGGTGCGCAGCCGACCGGTCAGCCGGTGGACCTCCATGTCCCGGTCCATCGCCTGCCGGCCGGTGCCGCCGGGTGCCTTGAGCTCGGCGTCGAGGCGGGCGGACAGTTCGGCGATCGTCTGCTCGAGGTTCTCCGCGATCGCGGCGAAGTGCTGCTCGTCGGCGGCGATCAGGGTGGGGTCGGCCTTGTGGGCGAGTCGGTCGGGAAGGTCGAACGCACGGGTGGTCAGGGGGGTCATGTCACCGGACGGAACACGCACTTCGTGAAACTCCCAACTCCGCAGCTGACGGCCTCGGCGTGCGATTGTGCGGCACGACCGGGGCCTTGCCGCAAGCCCCCCAGTGCGCTATAAGTTGAGAGTGGCAAGGAGTGACCGACCTCCTTGCCTTTGCTTTTTGGGTGCCGTGTTCAGGCCGGTTCGCCGCGCAGGATGCTGTAGCGCACGCCGTCACGCCACTGTCCGTCGCGGAAGGCGATGCTGCGCAGGACGCCCTCGCGGGTGAACCCGACCTTCTCCAGGGCCCGTTGTTCGGGGATGTTGTCCGCTTCGGTGTCCGCCTCGATGCGTACGACCGTCGTGTGCGCGAAGAGGTAGCGGACCAACTGCCGCTGCGCCTCGGTTCCGACGCCCTGTCCGCGGGCCTCCGGCAGCAGGTTGATACCCATGTTCCAGTAGGTGGTGGTCCGGGTGGGCCTGACCTGCCGCCAGGCGACGAACCCCAGCGGCTGCGCGCCGCGCACCACCATCAGATGCCCTCCGTCGTCGCCGAGCAGGCCGTTCTCCGCCCACTGGCGCCGCCAGCGCCCGGTGTCCCACCAGCCCCACCACTGGAAGGGCACGACGGTCTCCGGATCGACGAGGAAGCGTTCCATGACGGACAGGTCGGGCTCGGCCACCGGACGCAGCGCAACACGGTCGATGCTCATGTGACTCACCCTACGGCGCGACCCGACGGCTGTCGGGGCTCCGCGGGTGGGGTCAACTCCCTTGCCCCGCCCAGCCGGTGAGGGCAACGACCTCGCGGGCGATGTCCCCGACCGTGCGTCCGTCCGTCATGACACGCACCGTCTCCGCGGGGGCCCGCCGGTCCAGGATCCGGGCCTTGCGGGCGCTGCCCTCGAGCTCCTTTTCCAGCTCCGAGCCGAGTTCCCGCCGTACCAGCCGCTCTCGGGCGGTGGCATCGGTGGCGGTGAGCAGGACCCGTACGGCCCGCACCTCGGCCCCCATGGCGCGCTCGAACATGCCCGCCGCCTCGGGGAGCACACTCGCCGTGTTCGTGTAGATCAGACGGCGGTAGCCGCGCCGGGCGAAGTTCGCCCACACCGCGGTCAGATTGCTCTCGGTGATCTCCGCGCGATGCGGATCGCCCTCCGGGGCCGGGTGCACCTGGCCCATGAAGTCGCCGTCGATGATGGCGTGAGCGACCGCGGCGGCCCGCAGCAGCGCCGAGACCTCCCACCCGACCGTTGTCTTTCCGACTCCGGCCCGTCCTCCGACGAGCAGCACCTCCGCACGGTCCATGGGAGGCAGCGTGCCAGTTCGCAGTCGTGCGGGGCGAGCAGATATCGCTGCCTCAGGGTGTCAGGGTGCCGGCCGCCAGGATGGCCAGACCGGCCTGCCGGTCCCCACTCCAGCTGAATGCCTCGCTCATGCCGGGCATACGGCCCCACAGCAGAAGCAGGAGGTGCTCCGCGGTGGCGGACAGCGTGGCTACGGGGGTTCCGGGGCCGTAGGTCCAGGAAGCCCCGATGTCCGTGGCCGCAAGGCGCAGTCCGCTCCGGGGCGGCTGCGCTCGGCCCCGCGCGATCTGCCTCGGCGCCATCGTGTCGAAGACCTCCGCCACTCCTTCACCCGCCAGTTCGGGGTCGAGCGCTCGCGCCCTTCCGAGCGCGTGCTCGGCGTCCCACCGGTGCACGAGCGACTCCAGAGCGCGGCGCCGCTGCCAGAACCCGACGGTGTGCGGCGGATGGAACGTCCAGGCGCTCGCACCCGGGTCCGTGTCCAGGACCTTCAGCAGCCTCTGCGACGTCTCTTCGAACCACCGCACGAGTTCCGCCGGATCGCGGGGAGCGGGTGCGGGGTCGTGGTCGCCGTGCTGTTCGGTCACGGCGGTCGCCGCCCACTGGTTCGAAGTGCCCAGGTGCTCCGCCAGGTCGTGCAGCGTCCACCCCGCGCAGTGCTCTATCGGGACGGACAGGTCGCCGTCGAGGCAGGCGCGGAACGCATGGAGTTCATCGCGCAGATGGAGAAGCAGAGAAGCCGAGTCCATGAGCGATGAACCTAACCCATGCCTAAGCGGGGTCCAGCCCCGTCATCAGTTCCGCGAAGGCGCGGGCCGCGGTGGGTGAGGTGAGCAGGCGGTCGAGGCGGGCGCGGGCCAGGTTGCGGTGGAAGGGGCCAAAGGCGGTGGTGTCGCCGGCGTCGTGGAGGGTGCGGGTGAGCCAGTGGGAGAACTCCTGGTCGTTCCAGACGCGGCGCAGGCACCGCTGCGAGTAGCCGCGCAGGGCTGTGTCGTCGTGGTCGCGGACGGAGTCCCGGACGGCCCGGGCGAAGACGTCTGCGTCGTAGAGGGCGAGGTTCATGCCCTTGCCGCCCATGGGGGAGACGATGTGGGCGGCATCGCCGACGAGGTAGAGGCGGCCGTACTGCATGGGATCGTGGACGAGACTGCGGAGGCGGAAGGTCTCGCGGTCGGTGATCGGACCGGCGGTGAGGGCGGGGTCGGCGAGGCGGGTGCGCAGGGCGTCCCAGATGCGGGTGTCGGGCCAGGCGTCGGGGTGGTCGTCCGGCGGGCACTGGAGGTAGTAGCGGCTGGTCTGCGGGCCGCGGGGGAAGTGGGCGGCGAAGCCGTGCGGGCTGACGGCGAGAAGCGGGTGGGCCGGGGGCGGGGCGTCGGCGAGGACGGTGAGCCAGCCGATGCCGTGGTCCTGGGAGTACGCGGTGAGGGCGCCGTCGGGGACCGCGGTGCGGCTGATGCCGTGGTCGCCGTCGCAGCCGGCGACGAAGGTGCAGGTGATGGTGTGGAGGGTGCCGTCCGCGGTGCGGTAGCGGACGGTCGGGCGGTCGCCGGTCAGGTCGTGCAGGGAGACGTCGGCGGCCTCGAAGCGCAGATCGCCGCCGTCGGCGAGGTATGCGGCGGTCAGCTTCTGGACCAGTACCTGCTGGGGGCAGAGGCGGGCCCGCGGGCCTTCGGAGCCGTCGTTGTCGGACACGAGGTGGCTCTCGCCGTCCACCCGGATCTCCAGGATGCCGTCGTACGGGATACCGCCCAGGACGCGGTCGGCCAGCCCCCAGGAGTCGAACATCCGCACGGCGCGGGTTTCGACGATGCCGGCCCGCTGGCGCTGCGCGACGTACTCGCGGCTGCGGCGCTCCAGGACGATGCAGTCGATTCCGCTGCGTCGTAGCAGATTGGCGACCGTCAGACCGGCCGGTCCCGCGCCGATCACGACGACGGTCGCGGATTCCGGCTGGTCCGCCAACTCCCCCGTATTTCCGGCCACTTGACCACCTCCGCTGTCAGACTAGCGGAGTGGTCCGGATCTCCAGGGGTTCCTCTTCAGCACTCGATGACGTTGACGGCGAGTCCGCCGCGGGCGGTCTCCTTGTACTTGACCTTCATGTCGGCGCCGGTCTCCTTCATGGTCTTGATGACCTTGTCGAGGGAGACGTGGTGGCGGCCGTCGCCTCGGAGTGCCATCCGGGCCGCGGTGACCGCCTTGACCGCGGCCATGCCGTTGCGCTCGATGCAGGGGATCTGGACCAGACCGCCGACCGGGTCGCAGGTGAGACCGAGGTTGTGCTCCATGCCGATCTCGGCGGCGTTCTCGACCTGTTCGGGGCTGCCGCCCAGTACCTCCGCGAGGCCGCCCGCCGCCATGGAGCAGGCGGAGCCGACCTCGCCCTGGCAGCCGACCTCGGCGCCGGAGATGGAGGCGTTCTCCTTGAAGAGCATGCCGATCGCGCCCGCGGCCAGCAGGAAGCGGACGATGCCGTCCTCGTCGGCACCGGGCACGAAGTTGAGGTAGTAGTGCAGGACCGCCGGGATGATGCCGGCCGCGCCGTTGGTGGGGGCGGTGACGACCCGGCCGCCGGCCGCGTTCTCCTCGTTCACGGCCATCGCGTAGAGCGTGACCCACTCCATCGCACGGGCCAACGGGTCGCCCTCGCTGCGCAGTTGACGGGCCGCGGCCGCGGCCCGGCGCCGTACCTTCAGGCCGCCCGGGAGGATGCCCTCCAGGGCCAGGCCGCGCGACACACAGCCCTCCATGACCCGCCAGATCTCCAGCAGACCCGCCCGGATCTCCTCCTCCGTCCGCCAGGCCTTCTCGTTCTCCAGCATCAGCGCGGAGATCGACAGGCCGGTCTCCCGGGCCAGCCGCAGCAGCTCGTCGCCCGTGCCGAAGGGGTGGGCGAGCACCGTGTCGTCCAGCTTGATCCGGTCCGCCCCGACGGCGTCCTCGTCGACGACGAAGCCGCCGCCCACCGAGTAGTACGTCTTCTCCAGCAGCGGCACATCGTCGGCGTCGTACGCGAAGAGGATCATGCCGTTCGCGTGGTACGGCAGCGAGCGCCGGCGGTGCAGGACCAGCTGGGTCGAGACGTCGAAGCCGATCTCGTGGACCGGGCCGATCCGGGCGCCGAGGAGGCGGATGCGGCCGGTGGCGCGGATGCGCTCGACGTCCAGGTCGGCCTGGGCGACGTCGACCGTGTGCGGCTCGTTGCCCTCCAGGCCGAGCAGCACCGCCTTGGGGGTGCCGTGGCCGTGGCCGGTCGCGCCGAGGGAGCCGAAGAGCTCCGCCCGTACCGCGGTGGTCTGGGCGAGCAGGCCGTCCTGCTTCAGCCGGGCGGCGAACATCGCGGCGGCGCGCATCGGGCCGACGGTGTGGGAACTGGACGGTCCGATGCCGATGGAGAACAGGTCGAAGACGCTGATTGCCACGCCATACTCCGGGGGATTTGCGGGGCGTGCCGACGCGGATCACGGGCACGCCCCTGCGGGCGGGTGGTCGGTTACAGACCTGCGTAGAGGGGGTGCCTGTCGGCGAGCGCCTTGAACAGGGTCATCGGCGGTCTCCTCGGATGTGGGCGCAGTGGGCTGCGTACGGGCCGCTGACGGCCGTCAGTGACCTGATCTCTCCGCGGCTCTCGCCCGCCTCCACGCGGCTGCCGACCTCGGGCAGCCGCAGATGGACGACGTCGCCGAGGGCCTCGGTCGCGAACACGGTGATGCCGACGGTCGCGTTGCCCTCGTCCACGACCAGCCACTCGTGGTCCCAGGTGTGGCGTAGGTGCCGCGGGATGCTCGTGGCGGTCATCTGCGCTTTCCGCAGGGGCAGTTGAGACGTGGGGCTCATGACACGGGAGCCGGGAGAGCGGGGGCGAGGGTGCGGCGGAGCCGGTTGAACAGCTTCGGCTGGTTCAGGGAGAGCACGGCGACCGGGGCGCCCTCGCGCAGATAGACCGAGACGAAGGAGCGGCTGTCGAGGCTGCCCTCGATGAGTTCGGGGCGGTCGCCGGGGGCGACGTGTCCGGCGAGCTGGATGCGCACCTGGTACTGGTCGGACCAGAAGTACGGCGCGGTGATCCGGGCGGGCGCGGCCGACTCGCCGGTGAGCAGCGTGCGGGCGGCGGTCTTCGCCTGCTCGGTGGCGTTGGTCCAGTGCTCGATGCGGGCGTGCCGTCCGGTGAACGGGTCGGGCCAGCGGGCGACGTCCCCGACGGCGACCACGCCCGGGACACTGCTCGCGCCGCCTGCGTCGCACACCACGCCGTCGTCCACCTGTACACCGGACCCGGCGAGCCAGCCGGTGGCGGGCCGTACGCCCACTCCGACCACGACGATGTCGGCGGGCAGCAGGCGTCCGTCCGCCAGCCGTACGCCGGTGACCCGGTCCACGCCGGTGAGTCCCGCCACGCCGGTTCCGCACAGCAGCCGCACCCCGTGGTCGGTGTGCAGCGAGGAGACCACCAGGCCCATCTCGCGACCCAGTTGGCGTTCCAGTGGGACGTCCACGGCTTCCACGACGGTGACATGGAGGCCGAGCCGGTGGGCGGTGGAGGCCACCTCGGCACCGATGAAGCCGGCGCCGATGACGACGACCCGGGGCAGTCCGTCGAGCAGTTCGGCGCGCAGGGCCTCGGCGTCGTCGAGGGTGCGCAGGGTGTGGACGCCGGCCAGTCCGTCCATGCCGGGCAGCAGGCGGGGACCGGCGCCGGTCGCCACCACCACCCCGTCGCTGCGCAGCCGCCGTCCTCCGGCGAGGGTGACGGACCGGTCCGCGGGGTCGAGCCGTACGGCGCGCTCGCCGAGCAGCCAGGTGACCTGGAGGGCCTCGTACTCGTCGGCGTCGCCGAGGGCGAGCGCCTCGGCGTCGATGTCCCCCTTGAGGAAGTCCTTGGACAGCGGCGGGCGGTCGTAGGGGGTGTGGCGCTCCTCCCCCACGACGACGATCTCGCCGTCGTACCCCTCTGCGCGCAGCGCGCGGACCGTGCTCAGGCCTGCCAGCGACGCGCCGACGACGGTGATGCTCATGGGGAACCTCCGGGTTGCGGGCGCCCGACCGGGTGTCTCGGATGACACAACAAAGCTCGCTATACGCAACATGCTTGGCCGAGGTCGAGGACTTGTCAAGAGACGGGCGGCATTAGTGCGCAATAGCGCAGAAGGTTGCGCGATGCGCAACCTTCACCCCGCGCACTACGTCACCTCCGACCTCGACGAAGGCCCGATACGAATGCGTATAGTTGCGTCATGAGCAACTACACGGCAGACGGCGAAACTGCGGCTCCCGCGGTGAGCGGGGTGCAGTCCGTCGACCGTGCCGTCAGCGTCCTGGAGATCCTCGCCCAGCGCGGCGAGGCGGGCGTCAGTGAGGTGGCCGGCGAGATCGACGTCCACAAGTCGACCGCGTTCCGCCTGCTCGGCGCGCTGGAGGCACGCGGTCTGGTGGAGCAGACGGCCGAGCGGGGCAAGTACCGGCTCGGTTTCGGGATCGTGCGGCTGGCCGGCGCGGTCACCGGCCGGCTCGACATCACCCAGCAGGGCCGGCCGGTGTGCGAGCGGCTCGCCGAGGAGATCGGCGAGACGGTCAACATCGCGGTGCTGCAGGAGCATTACGCCGTCAACCTCTACCAGGTACGAGGCCCGGGCGCGGTCGGCACGCACAACTGGGTCGGTCAGCTCACCCCGGTGCACGCCACGTCCAGCGGCAAGATCCTGCTGGCCCATCTGTCTCCTCAGGAGCGCGCCGACGTGCTCGCGGCGGCCGGGCTGCGGAAGCTCACGCCCCACACGCTGACGGTCAGGGCGAAGCTGGAGACGGACCTCACCGCGGCCCGGGAGCGCGGATACGCGGTGACGCGGGAGGAACTCGAGATCGGGCTGCACGCCATGGCGGCGCCGATCCGCTCCCGTGACGGCGAGGTCATCGCGGCGCTGAGTGCGTCCGGGCCCGCGTACCGGTTCACCGAGGAGCGGATGAACGAGGTGGCACCGGTGCTGCTCAAGGGGGCCGAGGAGATCAGCCATCGGATGGGGTATCTCGGCTAGGCGCTGCGCTGCTTGCCGCGGGGTGCCGTCTTGTCAGGCAGGCGTCTCGGCGCCCCAGCGGGCCGTCACCCGTACCGCGTCCAGGGTCGACGTCACGTCGTGCACCCGTAGGCACCAGGCGCCCTGCGCGGCGGCGAGCACGGAGACGGCGGTGGTCGCGGCGTCACGCTGCTGTGCCGGGCGGGACTGTCCGGTCGCCGGGTCGGCCAGCAGGCGGCCCAGGAACGACTTGCGTGACGCGCCCACCAGGACGGGGTGGCCCAGCGCGCGGATCTCCCCGAGGCGACCCAGCAACTGCCAGTTGTGCTCCGCCTCCTTGGCGAAGCCCAGGCCGGGGTCGACGATCAGGCAGCCGGGGCGGATGCCCGCCTCCAGTGCGGCCTCGACCCTCAGGCGCAGTTCGCCGGCCACCTCGGTGACGACGTCGCCGTAGACCGCGTTCGCCTGCATGGCGGTGGCGTGGCCGCGCCAGTGCATCAGCACGTACGGCGCGCCGGCGTGGGCCATCGTCGGCAGCATCGCGGGGTCGGCCAGGCCGCCCGAGACGTCGTTGATCAGCTGGGCGCCCGCGTCGAGCGCGCGGGCGGCGACCTCGGCCCGCATGGTGTCGACACTGACGACGGCTCCCGCCGCGGCGAGTTCCGCGACGACGGGCAGGACGCGCCGCAGCTCCTCCTCCAGGGTCGGCCGCTGCGCGCCGGGGCGGGTCGACTCCCCGCCCACGTCGACGATGTCCGCCCCGTCCTCGAGCAGGGCGAGCCCGTGCGCTACGGCCGCCTCCGGGGCGAACGAGAGCCCGCCGTCGGAGAACGAGTCCGGGGTGACGTTCACGACCCCCATGACCAACGTCCGGCCGGGCCGCGGCAGTCCGTGCGGATGCGGTTCCGGCGTCCCCGGGCGCGGCGGGGCGCTCGCCTGGACCATGGCGGTCACGAGGAGCCGCCCTTCCGCACCGCCTCGGCGGCCGCCGGCCCACGCCGCCGAGGGCACCGGCGGCTCGGGTGAACACCAGCCGCGTCGAACTGAATGCTCACGCGGTACTCGTCGAACCAGGCGTACGGACCCGCCGCGACCCACGGGGCGGCGAAGCCGGTCGAGGCGGCCCCCACACTCCTCACGCGGCCCCTCCCGCGGGAACGGCCCCCCGAAGGCGGGCCGCCACGCACGTCGGCGGGAGGTTCGGCGGGGCCTCGGACAGCTCGACGTAGATCGTGCCGTCCTCGACGAGGACCCGGTGGGTCCGGACGGGCAGCCGGGCCGGTGGGGCGTCGACGGCGCCGGTGCGCAGGTCGAACTTCGAGGCGTGCAGCGGGCATTCCACCTCGCAACCCTCCAGCCAGCCGTCGGCGAGCGAGGCGTCCTGGTGGGTGCAGGTGTCGTCGATCGCGTAGAGCTCGCCGTCCTCGGTGTGGAACACGGCGACCGCCGGGTCGGACTCGAGGCGGAACGCCTCGCCCCGCGGCAGATCGGCGAGACGGCAGGCGGGAATCATCATGACCACCTCGGTGCGTATTGCGAAACTTAATGCGCGACGCGCAACGCCAGTTTCCGGCTGCCCCCAACCCTTGTCAAGGAGCAGCCACACGGCGGCTGTCAAGGAGTCGCACGGCGGCAGCGGTCAAGAAGTCGTACGGCGGTGGCCACCACGGAGGCACCCGTACCGGCGGGCCCCGCCGCACCGGTCAGGGAATCTCCTGCTCCGCCCAGATGATCTTTCCCTCGGGCGTGTACCGGGCGCCCCATCGATCGGTCAGCTGGGCCACCAGGAAGAGGCCGCGGCCGCCCTCGTCCGTGCTGCGGGCATGCCGCAGCCGGGGGGCCGTACTGCTGGCGTCGGCGACCTCACAGGTCAGGGTGGAGTCGCGGATGAGGCGCAGCCGGATGGGAGGTTCGGCGTAGCGGATCGCGTTGGTGACCAGTTCGCTCACGACGAGTTCCGTCGTCATGACCAGGTCCTCCAGCCCCCAGGCCGCGACCTGGCGGGTGGCGCGGGCGCGGACGTCGGCGACGGCGGCCGGGTCCACCGGCACCTGCCACGAGACGACGTGGTCGGAGCCGAGCGCGTGGGTGCGCGCCAGGAGGAGGGCGATGTCGTCCGGCTGTGGCACGGGCACGAGTTGCCGTACCGCCGAGGTGCACAGGACGTCGAGGTCGGTGTCGGAGCGGGCCAGCAGCTCGCCGAGCCGGGACATGCCCAGCTCCATGTCGCCGTCGGCGCCCTCGATGAGGCCGTCGGTGTAGAGGCCGATCAGGCTGTTCTCGGCGAGTTCGATCTCGGTGGCCTCGAAGGCCATCCCGCCGAGCCCGAGCGGCGGCCCGGCCGGCGGTTCCGGGAAGGACACCTGTCCGTCGGGCGCCACGACGACCGGCGGCGGGTGTCCGGCGCGGGCCATCGTGCACCGCCGGGTGACCGGGTCGTAGACGGCGTACAGGCAGGTGGCCCCGAGGAAGGCGGTGGTGCTGCGGTGGGCGGCCTCGTCGTCGGTCCGCTCGGCGCTCAGCCGCAGCACCAGGTCGTCGAGGTGAGCGAGCAGTTCGTCGGGGGGCAGCTCCATGTCGGCGAGGGTCTGCACCGCCGTGCGCAGCCGGCCCATGGTCGCCGCGGCGGTGATGCCGTGCCCCACCACGTCGCCGACGACGAGCCCGACCCGCCCCCCGGACAGCTGGATCACGTCGAACCAGTCGCCGCCCACGCCGTCCGTCGGATCCGCCGGCAGATAGGCCGAGGCCACCTCCAGCGCGGTTCCGCCGGTCAGGGCCTGCGGCAGCAGACTGCGCTGCAGGGTGACCGCCGCGGTGTGTTCCCGGGTGTAGCGGCGGGCGTTGTCGACGCACAGCGCGGCCCGCGCCACCAGTTCCCGGGCCAGCAGTACGTCGTCGGGCTGGAACTGGACGGGATTGAGCGACCGCATGAACGTGGTCAGGCCCAGGATGGTGTTCCGTGCCCGCATGGGCACGGCGATGAACGAGTGCAGCCCGAACTCCTTTATTTTTGCCGCTCGTTCGGGCTGTTCGGTGAGCCACCGCTCGTCTGACGGATCGAGGACGGGCAGCAGGATCGGCTCGCCGTCGACGAGCAGGTTCACATCGTGCGCGGGAGGCAGAAAGTCCGCGCGGTCCCCCACCCGTACCACGGCCTCCGGACAGCCCTCACGCACCGAGCTCATTCCGGCCCGGCGCATCACCGGTCCGACGGAGGCCGGCCCGGCGTCCGTCAGCCACGCACCGTGCCCCTCGGTGCTGAGCACGGGCTCCAGCAGGTCCACGACGACGAAGTCGGCGAAGCGGGGTACGGCGAAGTCGGCGAGTTCCTGGGCCGTCCGCATCACGTCCAGAGTGGTGCCGACACGCGTCCCGGCCTCGTTGACCAGGGTCAGGAGCCGGCGGGCGTTCCAGCGCTCGGTGACGTCCTGGACCATGTAGCAGACTCCGGTGACGGACTCGTCGGCGTCCACCAGGGGGAAGAAGGATGTCGAGTAGGCGTGCTGGCGGTGCGGGTCGGCCCAGCTCCAGCCCAGATACTCGTAGTCGATGACCGGGTCCCCGGTGTCCAGGACCTTGCGCATCAGTCCCTCGATGGCGGCCGCCTGCAGCCCGGGCAGCAGTTCGCTCAGCCGGCGTCCCATCCGCTGCTCGCGGGGCACTCCGCCGAAGCGTTCCAGGGTGTCGTTGAGCCAGACGTAGCGCAGTTCCTGGTCCATCACGGCCATGCCGATGGGGGAACGGGTCAGGAACCCGTCGAGGACGGACTGGCCGACGGACCACTGCTGCCGCTGCTCCCGCGCCGACAGCAGGAAGCACTCGTCCTCGCCGATGCGGAAGGACGCGGAGACCCGCAGGTCGACGTCGAGGCTCCGGCCGTCGCGGTGCCGCACGGAGATGAGGCCGCTCCAGCCCATTCCGGCGCGGCACCGCTGCGCCACCGCGGCCACCCGGGCCGGGTCGGCGGGCATCGCCACCAGACGCGCGGCGGAGCCGCCGACCACCTCGGACGCGGGGCGGCCGAGCAGTGCTTCGGCACCCCGGGTCCAGCCGAGCACGACGCCCGCCGCGGACACGACCGCCGCCGCGTCGGTGGACGCGTCGAGCCCTTCGCGCGGCCCTGAGGGCGTGGGCCCGTCGGATGTCTCTCGCGCAGGATCCATGGGTGCCATCCGGGTGCCGTCCTCGTACAGGACCATGTTCCTGCTTGTCCGCCCGATCCGCACGGCCCTGGCGGACTCCCGCGCCTCGCCCGCAGCGCTTCCGCCCTTCCCGGACCGGAGGGAGCATGGAAGTGCCGCTGGTCGGAATCCGGGTGGCGGTGCTGCACCATTCCAGGGGACGACCCCCGGACCCCCGGCAGAAAAGCCGGTCAGCTGGGGCGGACGTCGCGAGACCCCGCCCAACGGTGGAGGTGGTGGCGGGATGACAGCCGAATCCTTCCGGTCCGACAGTGATGCGGACGATTTCGAGTCGCCCCCGCCGACCGGTCTCCTGGACGTCCTGAGCGTGGCCGCGACCGTGGTCGACGCCGACGGACGCATCGTGTTCTGGACCCCGCAGGCCGAGGAGCTGTTCGGCTACAGCGCACAGGAGGCGCTCGGCAAGTACGCGGCCCGGCTGTTCATCCACCCCGAGCATCTGAAGTCGGTGGTCAAGCTGTTCACGGAGGTGCTGGAGACCGGCCGGAGCTGGGCGGGTGCCTTCCCCATCCGGCACAAGGACGGCAGCACCCGCGTGATGGAGTTCCGCAACATGCGGCTCCAGGACGATCTCGGGGACATGTACGCCCTGGGCATCGCCGCCGACCACAATCTGCTGCAGCGCGTGGAGACCGACCTCGCCCTGTGCGAACGGCTGATCAACCAGTCCCCGATCGGCCTCGCCCTCCTCGACCCCGATCTGCGGTACCTCCTGGTCAACCCGGCGCTGGAGCGCATCGACGGCATCCCCGCCGAGGACCATGTGGGCCGGCGGCTGAGGGAGACGCTGCCGCTGCCCGACGTCGGCACCATCGAGAGCGCGCTGCTCCAGGTGCTCACCACCGGGACCCCGCTGCTCGACCAGTACCACGTGGGCCGCCCGCCGACCGACCCCGACCACGAACACGCCTGGTCGCTCTCCTTCTACCGGCTGGAGGACCCGGGCGGGCGGGTGCTGGGCGCGGCCGCCTCGGTCGTCGACGTCACCGAACGGCACCGGGCGGCCGCCGAGGCCGACCGCGCCCGGCGCCGCCTCGCCCTCATCGCGGATGCCTCGGTGCGGGTGGGCACCACGCTGGAGGTGGAGGAGACCGCCCGTGAACTGGCCGAGATCGCCGTGCCGCAGCTCGCCGACGTGGTCGCCGTGGACGTCCTCGACTCCGCGCTGGCCTGCCGCCGCTCACGCAGACCCGACGACGGCCCGGAGCTCTTCCGCGCTCTCGCGCTCAAGGCGGCCCAGCCCACGGTGGCGCTGCGCGCGGCCGACCCGCCCGGCGGCCTCGCGGCCTACGAGGGGGACCGTCTGGTCACCCTGTGCGTGCACACCGGCCGGCCGGTCCTGGTCAGGCACGTCAGCGACCGCGATCTGCCGCGTATCGCCCGGGACGCCGAGGCCGGCTCGCTGCTGGCGCGCGCGGGCGTCCACTCCTACCTGGCCGTACCGCTGATCGCGCACGGCGAGATACTCGGCGCCCTGGACCTCAAGCGCACCACCAACCCGCTCCCCTTCGACGAGGACGACGTCGTCCTCGCGAGCGAACTGGCCGGGCGCGCGGCCGTGGCCATCGACAACGCCCGCTGGTTCCAGAGCGTGCGCAACACCGCCCTCACCCTCCAGCGCAGCCTGCTGCCCGACCACCCGCCGCAGCACTCGGGGCTCGAACTCGCCTCCCGCTACCAGCCCGCCCAGGCCACCAGCGAGGTCGGCGGCGACTGGTACGACGTCATCCCCCTCAGCGACGACCGGACCGCCCTGGTCGTCGGCGACGTCATGGGCAACGGCATCGACGCCGCCGCCACCATGGGCCGGCTGCGCACCGCCACCTGCGCCTACGCGGACCTCGACCTCGCCCCCGACGCCGTGCTCCAGCACCTCGACAAGATCACCTGCGATCTGGAGCACTACATCGTCACCTGCCTCTACGCGGTGTACGACCCGCGCACACGGCGGTGCCAGTTCGCCAACGCGGGCCATATGCCGCCCGCCCTGGCCGGGCCGGACCGCGCCCCCGAGCTGCTCGACCTGCCCTCCGGCGCCCCGCTCGGCGTCGGCGGCATCGCCTTCGAGACCACCACGGCCCGCCTCGGCCCCGGCGACCTGCTGGTCCTCTACACCGACGGCCTCGTCGAGACCCGCCACCACCCCATCGACGACCGCCTCGGCGTGCTGCTCGGCTTCCTCGACGAACCCCACCGGCCCCTGGAGGAAACCTGCGACCTCCTGCTCTACGGCCTGCGCCACCCCGACGACCACGACGACGTCGCCCTGCTCGTCGCCCGGGCCCTCTAGCCGGGTGCGGCGGGGAACGCGAGTGCCGGGAGAGGCGTCCTCCTTCATGAAAGGAACGGGGGCGACAAGATGAGTGACAAGGCACGGAAGCTGTTCGAGGCGCTCGACCTCGACCACAACGGAACACTGACCCGCGAAGAGGTGATCATCGCCCTGCGGACCAAGGGCCCGACCCTGGCCGCGTCGGGAGATCTGCCGGTCTGGGCCCTGGGGGACGCCGAGGACTCCTCCGCCCTCTTCGACGCGGCCGACCAGAACGGCGACGCCGTACTGACCCTGGAGGAGTTCGCGGCCCTGGTCGACCGCCGCTTCGGCTGGCACTGACTCGGGCCGGCGCAGCTTCGGCGGACGGTCGGCCGAGGTCAGCCGCTCTGCCGCCGGGCCTGCTTCACCTCGCGGTCGACGGCCCAGGCGTCGCCGACCGGGCCGAGGTGGGCGAGCTTGTCGGGGTTGAGCACCGCCCGGACGGTCTGGATCCGGCCGTCGAGGACATCGAGGGCCATGGTCTGCAGGATCCTGCCGTCCCTGTCGCGGAAGATCGCGCCGGGCTGGCCGTTGACCTCGTGCAGCTCGAACGTCACGTCGATCCGGATCAGCCAGGGGAACACGGTGCCCAGCAGCCGGGCCACGTTCTCCGCGCCCGTGACCGCCCTGGCCAGCTGCGGGGCCTTGCCGCCGCCGTCCCCGACCAGCTGGACGTCGGCAGCGAGCAGGTTCTGCAGCCCGCCCACGTCGCCGTTCTTCAGCGCGTCGAAGAACCGCGTCGCCAGCTCCTCGCGGTCCTCACGGTCGGCCGCGAACCGGGGCCGGCCGTCCTGCATGTGCCGCCGGGCCCGTACCAGCAGCTGCCGGCATGCCGCCTCCGAACGCCCCACCGCCGCCGCGATGTCGTCGAACCCGAAGGCGAACACCTCGCGCAGCACGAACACCGCACGCTCCAGCGGGCTGAGCCGCTCCAGCAGCACCAGCGCCGCCATCGACACCGAGTCGGCCAGCTCCACCGACCGCTCCGGATCCTGGTACGGGTCGCTGAGCAGCGGCTCGGGAAACCACGGCCCGACATACTCCTCCCGCCGCACCCGCGCGGAACGCAGCACATCGATCGAGATCCGGGTCACCACGGCCGACAGATACGCCTTGGTCGACGTGGGCCGGGTCGCCGAGGCGTCGAAGCGCAACCACGCCTCCTGCACCGCGTCCTCGGCCTCACTCACGCTGCCCAGGATCCGGTAGGCGATCGAGAACAGCAGCGGCCGCAGCTCCTCGAACTCCTCGACCTTCCTCACACCGGTCCCCTTCCCCCGTGAGGTGCTCCCCCGTAGCGCGTCCATGGTGTGCTCCTCCGCCGTCGTCACTGACCACACCCTCTGAGACGGGGCGGCCCGACCGCCTGTGACATGGCCGAATGTGACCTGCGTCTCCCGGCCGCAAAAGCGCCTTCTGAGGCCGATTCACACCCTGTCGGGGGTGGGCGGAACGCTGCTGCGAGTACTCGGCCGCCGGGCCGCCACCCACCCGAACACCACCACCGAGCAGGCCGCCGCGAACGCGCACCAGGTCGAGACGAACTCCAGCCGCCACAGCGCCCAGCACACCACCGCGCCCACCCCGGCCAGCACGCCGAGCGCCACCAGCCAACGGTCGCCGGACAGCAGCAGGGCGCCCACCGTGGCCAGCAGATACCCCGCGATCAGGACGCCCGCATGCGGCAGCCCGATGACATAGCCGACGGTGTGCCCACGGATCTCGGCCCGCACGGGACGGGTGGCGACGGCGTACGCCAGCACTCCCGCGGTCGCGACACCGCACGCCACGGGAATCGACAGCCGGGCCGCGGCATCCCGCGAAACGGCGCTCAGCACGGCCAGCGGCACCCACACCGCAAGCAGGGGAAGGGCGATCACGGCCCAGGCGACGGTGGCCCATCCGGTGCCGCCCCCGACCTGCCACACCCGCGCCTCGACCAGCTGATGGACGCCGAGCAGCACCGGCAGCGCGGCAAGGGGGAGATCGCCGAGCCGGTGCACGCGCGCCACGCAGGCCACCCCCACGCAGGTGATCCCTGCACCCGCCACGAGATCAGCCGTCGCACTCCAGCACATGGCACCAACCTTGGCGGCGACCGCTCGTCAATTCCAGCGGTGCCTCCGGCGACCCAGGAGTCTCAGCCACGTGTGCGGAGGTACTCCTCCAGCTCGGCGGCGCCGGTCAGCATCCCCGCCCGCGGGTGGACACCGGCTGCGCCAGTCGCGCAGTGCGACTCGTCGTAAACGCGGTACCCGGTCAGTGGGTCGCGGCGCGGGCGCGTGGCACCGGGCCGTGGAACGGCCGCCCGCCGCATTCGCTTCTATCGTGGGAACACACTGATGGTTGGCGCCAAGGCAGGCAGCACATGAGGGAACCGCAACCGATCGACTACGCGGCGGTCTTCCAGGCCCTGCCCGGCATGGTGGCGCTGCTGACACCCGAGCTGGTGTACGTCGACGTCAACGACGACTTCGCGCAGCTGGCCGGACGCTCACGCGAGCAGCTCCTCGGCCGCTACATCTTCGACGTCTTTCCGGAGAACCCGAACGATCCGGCCGCCGCCGGCATGCGGGAGACCCGGGAGTCGATGCTGCGGGTGGTGGCCACCGGCGAGCGGGACACCATGGCGGTGCTCCGCTACGACATCGAGGACGCCCAGCGGCCCGGCCACTGGCAGGAGCACTTCTGGAGCCCCGTCAACGCGCCCGTCCTCGGCCCGGACGGGAAAGTGGTGCTGGTCGTGCACCGGGTGGAGGAGGTCACCGAGCTTCTGCGCGCCCGCGGCAGCCTCACCGACAACGACCGGGCGAGCGTGCTGGAGGCAGAGCTCTACACCCGCGCCCGGGAACTGCAGGAGGTCAACGAGCGGCTGCGCCGGGCCCACGCCCACGAGCGTGAGGTCGCCCTGGCCCTGCAGACGGCGATGATGCCCACCCCGAGGCATCTCGGTCCTCATCAGGCGGCCGTGCGCTACCGGCCGGCCATCGGTGACCTGAACGTGTGCGGCGACTGGTACGACCTGGTGGACCTGCCGGGCGACCGGATGGCGGTCGCGGTCGGGGATGTCGTCGGCCACGGACTGGCGGCCGCCTGCGCCATGGGCCAACTGCACAGCGCGCTGAGCGCGGCCACGCGGGTCGCCGACGGCCCGGCGCAGGCCCTTGAGGCCCTCGACATGTACGCCGGCTCCGTCGACGGGGCCGAGTCCGCCACGGTGGCGACGACCATCATCGACTGGGGCGGGCACGGCATCACCTACAGCTGCGCCGGCCATCCGCCGCCCGCCGTGCTGCACCCGGACGGCAGCGTCTCCTTCCTCGACCAGGCCACCGACCCGCCGATCGACGCCCGGCCCGGCCGCTTCGCCCGACCGCAAGCCCGTGTGCCCTTCGCCGAGGGCGACACCCTGGTGCTGTACACCGACGGGCTGATCGAGCGCCGCGGCGAGGACATCGACACCAGCCTGGGCCGCCTCGCCGACTGTCTGGCCCGCCACCGCCGGACCGCTCCCGAGGCCCTGGCCGACGCCCTGCTGGCGGACCTTCTCCCCGCCACGGGCAACACCGACGACACCGCGCTGGTCGTCGTCAGCCTGTAGCCGACGAGCCCGATTCCGAAGCGTTCCTGCCGAGACGGCCGCTGACGCCGGCCGGCGCTCTCCCATGCCCGTCGTACTGCACATGGCACCCCAGGCGTCCCCCAAAGCGCGAAAGACCTCCGCCTTTGACATCCTTCCGGGCCTTTGCGGCAAGGCCGCCTACGGATTCGCCTCAGTCTCCCCCGTACTCAGCAGGAGGTACACCGCATGGTCGGCAGACATGCAGCGCGCAGGCGCCGCGCCGCCCTGGCCACACTCGGCACCCTCGTCCTCACCGGGATCCCCGCGGCCGCGGCGGCCGCCCCGCCGCCCGCACCTGGGCCCCTGCCCGCCGGGGCCCGGTCGCTCGGCGCCGACAAACCCTCCGCGCAGATCCTCGGCGCGATGCAGCGCGACCTGCATCTGACGCGGGCACAGGCGGCCACCCGGCTGGTCAACGAGGAGGAGGCGGGCACCCGCGCGGGCCGGCTGCACAACGCTCTGGGCGGGCACTTCGCCGGAGCCTGGGTCAGCGGGAAGACCTCCGCCGAGCTCACCGTCGCGACCACCCATGCGGAGGACGTACCCGCCATCAAGGCGCAGGGCGCCAAGGCCGTGGTCGTCAAGGCGCCGCTCAGCGCCCTCGATGCCGTCAAGGCGAAGCTGGACGCGGCCGCCGTCCGCGTGAAGACGCACGACACCCCGGTCTGGTACGTGGACGTGCCGGCGAACCGGGTCGTCGTCGAGGCGACGAGGCAGTCGGCGGCCGCCGCCTTCCTGAAGGCCGCCGGAGTGGAGGACCGCGGTGTGGCGGTCCGGCTGACGACGGACCGGCCGCGGCTGATGGCGGACCTCGTCGGCGGCGAGGCCTACTACATCAACAACGCCGCCCGCTGCTCCATCGGCTTCTCCATCACCAAGAGCCAGCAGCAGGGCTTCGTCAGCGCGGGGCACTGCGGCAAGGCCGGCGACAAGACCACCGGCTACAACAAGGCCGACCAGGGCACGTTCCAGGCGTCCACGTTCCCCGGCAAGGACATGTCCTGGGTGGCCGTCAACAGCAACTGGACCGCCACGGCCGACGTCAAGGGGTCGGGCGGCAGGAACACGCAGGTCGCCGGCTCGGTCCAGGGGCTCGTCGGGGCGTCGGTCTGCCGCTCGGGCTCCACCAGCGGATGGCACTGCGGCACGATCCAGCAGCACGACGCGTCGGTCGACTACGCCCAGGGCACCGTCGACGGCCTGACCCGGACCTCGGTGTGCAGCGAACCCGGTGACTCCGGCGGCCCGTTCCTGTCCGGCGCCCAGGCGCAGGGCGTCACCTCGGGCGGCTCCGGCGACTGCACGGCCGGCGGGACCACCTTCTACCAGCCGGTCAACCCGATCCTCAGCACCTTCGGGCTCACCCTGAAGACCGCGTCCGTGCAGACCGGCCCGCCCGCGCCGCAGGGCGCCGGCACGGCCAACGCCTGGGCCGCCGGCCGGGTCTACGAGGTCGGCGCCACTGTGACCGTCGCGGGCGTGCGCTACCAGTGCCTGCAGACCCACCAGGCGCAGGGTGCCTGGTCGCCGGAGGGCACACCGGCCCTCTGGCAGCGGATGTAACCGCAGAGGCTTGCGGGGGGGGGGGGGGGGCCCCCCCCCCCCCCCCCCCCCCCCCCGGGGGGGGGGGGGGCCGCCGCCCCCCCCCCCCCCCCGGCGGGGCGCGCGGAAGGGCGCCGCGGCCCGCCCCCCCCACCCGGCCCCCCGG